>JAZIGI010000016.1:0-42033 GCA_036679125.1 Actinomycetota bacterium
CTCCCATGCCAACGCGAGCTCGCGTTGGCATGGGAGAGCGGCGCCGTGCCGGTGGTGGTGCTCACCAAGGCGGATCTGTCGCCCGATCCTGAGGAGGCACGCTCGGCAGCTGAGGGCGTCGCGCTCGGCGTGGATGTGGTGCTCACCAGCATGGTCCGCGGCGACGGGATCGAGGTGGTCGCGTCGTACGCGTCGGCAGGCGCGACCGTGGCGCTCATCGGCCCGTCGGGCGCCGGCAAGTCCACGCTGGTGAACGAGCTGCTCGGTGAGGAGCGCCAGGCCACGCGCGAGGTGCGCGTGGGCGACGGCAGGGGCAGGCACACCACCGTGACCCGCGAGCTGATCCCGCTGCCCGGCGGCGGCGTGCTGATGGACACACCCGGTATGCGCGCAGTGGCCGTCCATGAGCTCGCCGGAGGTCTCGACGCCGCGTTCCCCGACATCGCGGGGTTGGCCGAGAGCTGTCGCTTCCGCGACTGCTCGCACACAGACGAGCCCGGTTGCGCCGTCGGCGCTGCGGTCGAGGCTGGCACGCTTTCCGCGGAGCGGCTCGCGAGCTATCACAAGCTGCAGCGCGAGGCGGTCGTTGCGGCGATGAAGACCGATGCGCGCCTTCGCGCCGATGAGGTCCGCAAGTGGAAGATCATCCACAAGAGCATGCGCGACCATCACAAGCGCAACGGCGGTCAATGGGTGTAGACACCGGCGACGGTCCGTCTCCCGGGCGGGAGGCGGACCGGCCCGTGGGTGCGTGGGAGTGTGGACCGGTTGACGAACCACGTACCATGGAAGGGTCAGTCGGTGAGCGCGTCACTCACCGTGAGTCCGGCCCGAAGGAGACTCGGAGCATGAGGAACTAGCGACAGACATCGTTGGCAGACCCGCACACGGGCTGCCTGTGGATGTCACCAGGGTGGAGTGGCTGCTCAAGGCCGCCCTCTGGTGATCCGGAACCCCGGAGGTCGCTATGTTGCTTGTGCTTGATGACGTCTCCTTCTCGTACGATGCTTCGCCGGTCGACGCACTTCAGCCCGTGACCGCCTCGCTCCCCCGTGGCTGGACTGGTGTGGTCGGAGCGAATGGGATCGGAAAGACCACCCTGCTGCGCCTGGTGGCTGCTGAGCTGACTCCGCTCACCGGTACCATCACGCGGCCGGGTGATGCGGTCTATTGCGCGCAGCCCACCGACGTCCCCCCTGCACTGCTCGACGAGTTCGCACTCGATTGGGGCGCGGGGGCCGGTCGACTGCGCTCGGTGCTGCGCATCGGAGGAGACTGGCCGTATCGGTTCGGCACGCTCTCGCATGGCGAGCGCAAACGGCTTCAACTGGCTGTGGCGCTCTGGCGTCGGCCGCACGTCCTGGCGGTCGACGAACCCACCAACCATCTTGACGAGCAGGCCAGAGCGCTCATCCGCGATGCGTTCGGTGCCCTTGACGGCATCGGGTTGCTCGTCAGCCATGATCGCGAGTTGCTCGACACGCTCACTGAGCGCTGTCTGTTCTTGGAACGGTCCGGGGTGACAGTGCGCCCGGGAAACTACTCGGCAGGCAGAGCGCAGGCGCAACTGGAGGCGGAATCCGCCGCACATGAGCGGGAGAACGCCAAGCGCGAGCTCGTGCGTCTGCGCGAGGTGGCGTCGCGACGCCGGATCGAAGCCGATCGGTCGCCTGCGATGCGCTCGAAGGCTCGCATCGACCCACGTGACCGCGATGCGAAAGGTCGCATCGATCTTGCTGTCTTCACCGGCAAGGACGGCCAGGCGGGGAGACTATCCTCCCAGCTGGACAGCCGCTTGAAGCGCGCAGAGGAGCGGCTCGATGCCGCGCGCGTGGAGAAGACGCTCGGCGGCGGCGGGATCTGGCTTCCACAGGGACGTTCGCGCCGCGCCGTTGTGGCCGAGTTGCCAGCGAGCGTTCTGCCCCTCGGCCCGCAGCGCACCCTTCGGATTCCCGGGCTGCGCGTAGGGCCGACCGCGCGGGTCGCCATCACCGGCCCGAACGGCGCGGGCAAATCCACGCTGACGCGCGCGCTGCTTGCGGGGGCGCGTCTGGACGCCGACCGTATGCTCGTCATCCCCCAGGAAGTGACACGCGCCGAGGCCGAGGCGCTCATGGGCGAGCTCCACGACATGACCGAGAGTGAGCGAGGAGCGGCACTTGCGATCGTCGCACGGCTCGGATCGGCCCCCGCGCGGTTGCTGTCGGCGGCGATTCCAAGTCCCGGCGAGACGCGCAAGCTGATGCTCGCGCTCGGCGTGCTGCGCGGACCGCATCTCGTGGTGCTCGATGAGCCCACCAATCACCTGGATCTGCCCGCCATCGAGGCGCTGGAGAGCGCGCTTGCCGAGTGTCCGTGCACGCTCGTGCTTGTTTCGCATGACCGGCGTTTCGTGGAGCGTCTGGCGGAGGAGCGCTGGCGTATCGATATCGAGGATTCCGGCGATTCCTTGTTGAGGAAGGAGTTGGTGTAGGGCGGCAGCATGGGTGAGATGCCGAGGCATCTCACCCTCTTCCGCTCTCAGCTACCGAGGCCTTCAGCTTGGCGAGCAACGCGTCCACCCAGAAGTCCAGCAGTTGGCCGTAGTCCTCGATGAACTCCCCGCGTGCCATCGCGTCCACGATGAACGGGAACTCGCCGGCCGGCAGCGAAGAGAAGACCTCGTGAAGCTGCTCGGTGCTGCGCGAGTCCGTCACGGAAGCGGACATCGCAAGCGCCTGCGCCGTGATCATGAAGCCCATCACATTGATGGCGAGGAGCGCCTCGTGCCGCGGGATCCCAGCCCCATCCATGATCACGAGCGCCTTCTCGACCAGCCTGAGCGACTCCGGCGTCGTGAGGGGGCGCTGCGCGATGAGCGGAAGCACATTGGGATGCGCCAGAAGCACCGCAAGGTTCGCATCGATGAGGCGCCTCAGTTGGCCTTGCCAGGGGAGCCCCGGATCGACTCCCAGGTCGATTTCCGTGACGACGGCTTCAACGAGTCCGTCGAGCAGCGCCTCCTTGTTCGGCAGGTGCCGGTACGCGGTCATCGGGTCCACGCCCAGCTCGGCGCCCAGTCGGCGCATCGAGAGCGCTGAGAGTCCGCCGTCGTCGACGATCCTGAGTGCTGCCCGTATCAACGAATCCCGGGTGACACCTTTGCCCCGGGGGGTTCTCCCGCCAGCTGCCACGGCCGCTCACACATCCTTCGCGAATGGTGTTTGACAAGTCTACGCTGTAGATGATACATGTCTACATCGTAGACATCAAATCGGGGGGCACGGCCGTCAGACGGCCAGGCCAAGGAGTGGATGATGAGAAGACAATGGGAGGAGAAGTCGTCATGAGTGTCGATCCGGTCATGGATCACATGGGCAACTGGGTAGTCGGCGTGGTCTGGGTCGCCCTGTTCGGGGTGTTCCTGCTGTTCACGCCCTTCTACAGGAAGAGCGGACTGAAGCCCAACGGTGCGTTCCTTGCGTTCGTTGTCGCGCTGGCGCTTGAGATGTTCGGGGTGCCGCTTTCGATGTACGCGATCGCGGCTGTGCTCGGGCACACGCTTCCTGATGGCGTCTTGTGGGGCCACACATTGGTGCAGGAGGTGGGGCTGCTCGGCACCTCGCTCGCTGTCGTGCTCTACATCATCGGTGCTGTGCTGATCGTCTCCGGTTGGCGCGCCATCTACCGGGACTACTGGAGCAAAGATCGCGGAGAAGGGCGACTCGTCACAAGCGGAATCTACCGCTACATCCGCCATCCGCAGTACACGGGCTTCGCATGTTTCACCATCGGCATGCTCCTCGAGTGGGCCACTCTGCCGATGCTCCTGATGTGGCCCGCGCTTGCGGTCATCTATTACCGGCTGGCCCGCAGGGAAGAGGCCGACATGCGGGTGGAGTTCGGTGCGGACTATGACGACTACGCGGAGCGCACAGGCATGTTCCTGCCCACGAAGATCCTCCGACGGCGCACCGCCGTCCACTTCGACAGCCAGCCGCAGTAGGGTGGGGCGCGATGAACCGGATCGAACTGGTGATCGAGGAGGTCATCGGCAATCGTGCTGGCTCGCGGGTGTACCGTGCCTGGGTCGAGAGCCTCGCGCTGCGCGGTGACGAACGAGTGTACGAGATCGGTACCGGCGGAGGCGCGTGCGCCAGACACCTTGCCTCGGTGCTGCCGTCCGGGCACCTGACGTGCCTGGATGTCGACACGGGCTGGCTGTCGGTGGCGCGCAGGCGTCTGGTCGGCTTCGGGTCGCGAGTCGAGTTCGTCGCCGCCGACGCGGCTTGCTGGGAAAGACCCGACTGGTTCGATGTCGCCGTCGCCCACTTCGTGCTGCACGATATCCCCGCATCGCACCGGGCCGCCGCACTGCGACGTGCCGCGCTGTCTCTCAAATCCCACGGGCGCCTGTGCGTTCGAGAGCCGATCGGGCATGGGATGAGCCACGAGGAGCTGCATGCGCAGTTGCGTGACGCCGGGTTCTCCCCGGTCGGGCACGAACGGCGTGAGCGATTGCCATTGATGGGGGAAACGGTGTCAGGCGTCTGGCGCATGTCGGCACGCGGCGCTCAGGACTGAGCCGGGCGCCGCGTCAGCGCGCACGAATGCGGAGAAGACCGGCGGGGTGCGTTCATGCTACTATGATGAACTCGGATTCATGTTACTCACACCGCCAGACCGGACTCCGGCGGTAGGACGATCGGACGAGACGGACGTGACGCACTCTTTGCGAGCCGACGCACGGCGTAACCGCGCGAGGATCCTCGATACCGCTCGAGCGCAGATCATCGAGCACGGGCCGAACGTGGGTATGAGCGAGATCGCGAACGCGGCGGGCCTCGCCGTGGGAACGCTGTACCGTCACTTCCCCACGAAGACCGACCTCGTTGCGGCGGTGGTCACCGAACAGGTCGAGCGTCTCGCCGATGCCACGGAAGCGGCCTGGGGCCGCGTGGAGGCGGGTTCGCCCGCGATCGAGGAGCTCTACGTGTTCCTGTGTCGCGTGGTCGAAGCGGCCGCCGACAACGGCGCCCTCAAGGTGGCCGCTCAGACGCTCGGCACTGAATTCGCATGTCCCCCCGCTGCAGTACGCGGCACGGCGGCCCTGCGGAAGATCATCACCGCCGGCCAGGACTCGGGGAGCATCCGCGAGGACCTGACCGTGACCGACCTCTACCTCCTTGTCGCAACCGGACCACTCGACCACGCCAAACACACCCGCGAGCGCTGGCTTGAGCTCATCAGACCCTGCTTGATGCCGTAGCGCCCCCGCTCTGACCGAAAGGCCCCTGATGCTCCAGCTCCACAACGTCTCCAAGTCGTACACCACGGCCGACTTCACGCAGGTCGCGCTGGATGGCGTGTCGATCGCGTTCCGGGACAACGAGTTCGTGGCGATCCTGGGCCCGTCAGGCTCCGGGAAGACCACGCTGCTCAACATCGTCGGCGGGCTGGACCACTACGAGTCGGGCAACCTGGTCATCGACGGTATCGCCACCGAGGACTACCGGGATCGCGACTGGGACACGTACCGCAACAATCGCGTCGGTTTCGTCTTCCAGAGCTACAACCTCATCCCCCATCAGAGCGTGCTCTCCAACGTGGAGCTCGCCCTCACGCTTTCGGGCGTCTCGCGGCAGGAGCGGCGCCGCCGCGCGATCGACGCGCTCGAGCAGGTGGGCCTGAGAGACCACATCCACAAGAAGCCCAACCAGCTCTCCGGCGGGCAGATGCAGCGCGTGGCGATCGCACGTGCGATCATCAACGACCCGGAGATCCTGTTGGCCGACGAGCCCACCGGCGCCCTCGATTCCCACACGAGCGCGCAGGTGATGGCCCTGCTGAGTGAGATCGCGAACGACCGGCTCGTCATCATGGTGACCCACAACCCGGAGCTTGCCGCAACGTACGCGACGCGCACGGTCAACCTCCTGGACGGCCGAGTCGCCGATGACAGCGACCCCTTCTGGCCGGAGGCGAGCACGACGCGCCAGAGCGAGAAGGACGTCAGGAAGACCTCCATGTCGTTCCTGACGGCCATCGCGCTCTCGTTCAACAACCTCATGACCAAGAAGGGCCGTACGCTGATGACCGCCTTCGCGGGCAGCATCGGCATCATCGGCATCGCCGCTATCCTGGCGTTGGCCAACGGCGTGAACGAGTACATCGCGAGCGTCGAGGAAGACGCGCTCTCCGAGTACCCGCTGACGATCCAGAGCCAGGGCATGGACTTCACATCCCTGTTCGCGGCGTCGGGCGACATGGCCGAGGGGATGGAGGAGGGCGTCAGCGGCACGCGGTCTGCCGAGGGTGACACGGATCCCGGGGCCAGCGATGGCGATGTGCGGGAGATCCGGATGATGACGCGGATGTTCGACTCCGTGGGCTCCAACGACCTCGCCTCGCTCAAGGCGTACCTGGACGGGAACGGCGGTGGCATCAACGACCAGGTCAATCTGATCCAGTACTCGTACAACGTGACGCCGCAGATCTTCAGCCCGGACACCGCGGACGGAGTGCGCCAGGTCAACCCGGACACTACCTTCTCTGCGCTGGGCTTCGGATCGTCATCGAACGCGCTGATGGCCTCCAGCATGAACACCAACGTGTTCGGCGAGCTGGTGGACGACACCGCGATGATCGAAGGGCAGTACGACGTGGTGGCCGGACGCTGGCCAGAGACGTACAACGAGACGGTGGTGGTGCTGATCCCGAACGGCGCGGTCAGCGACTTCATGTCCTACGCGATGGGGCTTCGCGACAGCGCCGAGCTGGACGCCATGGTGGAGCAGATGGTCAACGACGAGGAGATCGTCACACCGACCGACACCAGGAAGTTCACGTACGAGCAGCTCATGGGCGTCTCGTTCAAGCTGGTGCGTGCGACCGACTACTACGTCTACGACGAGCAGTACGACGTATGGACCGACAAGCGGACCGACACCGAGTATCTCAAGCAGCTGGTTGAGAACGGTGAGGACCTCAGCATCGTAGGTGTCATCCGGGCCAAGGAGGGTGCGGCGGCGACCGCACTGCAGCCGGGGATCTACTACACTCCGGCGCTCACCGAGCACCTCGTCGCGGAGGCGGCTGAGACCGAGATCGTGCGCATGCAACTGGATGAGCCGGCCACGAACGTGTTCTCAGGCCGGACCTTCCTGGACGAGGAGGAGAATCCGGACAGGGGCGGGCTCGACCTGGCGTCACTGGTGACCGTGGATGAGGACGCGATCACCTCGATGTTCAGCTTCGACGCGTCGCAGCTCGCGTTCGACCCCACCGCGCTGGATATCTCGATGGAGGACTTCAGCCTGGACCCGTCCGCCATGCCTGCGCTGGATCCGGCGGACCTGCTTGCCGGGCTTGACCTTGATGACGTGCTTGCCGGGCTCGATCCGACCGCGGTACTCGGTGAGATCGATCTGGAGGCCGCGCTTGCCGACATCGACTTCGCGGCGCTCCTCGAAGGCATCGATTTCGGCGTGGATGCGGACCAGGTCGCCGACGTGGCAAACCAGATGGTCCAGGGCTACCTCGAGTTCTGCACCGCCGAGGGTCTGGATCCCGTGGACACCCAGGCCAACTTCCCGCTCTTCCTCGAGTCCGCCGAGGGACAGGCGATCCTGGCGGAGGCCGAGTCTCTCTTCGGCGGGGCCGAGACCGGCCTGAGCGAGCTGCAGAGCCGATTGACCGCGGTGCTGATCGAGCACTTCGGAGACGCCATCCAGTCGCAGGTCGATGTGATCGCGGGCGCGATAGGGGAGCAGCTCCAGGCCAGCATGGCCACATACATGCAGCAGGTGCTCTCCACGCTGGCGCAGCAGATCACCGCCGAACTCGGGACCGCCTTGCAGGAGCAGATCGGCGCCGCCCTGGAGTCGTCGATGGGGCAGCTCACCAACAGCATGTCGGGCCTCATGGGGATCGACGCGGACGCGTTCGGCGAGATCTTCCAGTTCAACATGGACGAGGAAGAGCTCACTCAGCTGATGCTGTCGATGATGGTGACCGAGCAGAGCTCGTACGACGGCAATCTGGCCAAGCTGGGCTACGCGGACTTCGCGAAGCCGTCCAGCATCGACATCTACCCCGTCGATTTCGAGAGCAAGGGCCGGGTCATCGAGATCCTGGACGGCTACAACGAGCAGATGGAGGCGGATGGAGCCGAGGAGAAGGTCATCACCTACACCGATATCGTGGGCACACTGATGTCCTCCGTGACGGATATCGTCAACGTGGTGAGCTACGTGCTGGTGGCCTTCGTGGCGATCTCCCTGGTGGTGTCATCGATCATGATCGGCGTCATCACCTACATCTCGGTGCTGGAGCGCATCAAGGAGATTGGCATCCTGCGCTCGATCGGCGCCTCGAAGCGCGATATCCGGCGGGTGTTCAACGCTGAGACGCTGATCGTCGGGTTCGTGGCCGGACTGCTGGGTATCGGGGTGACGAGCCTGCTCATCATCCCCGCTAACGCGGTCATCTACGCCAACTTCGGCATCGAGAACGTTGCGATACTGCCCGGAGTCGCCGCCGCCGCTCTGGTGGCCATCAGCATGGGCCTCACGTTCCTGGCCGGGCTGATCCCGTCATCCGCGGCGTCGCGCAAGGACCCGGTGGAGGCGCTGAGGAACGAGTAGGGCTTCCGTTGCGAGCGGCCGGGCGCAGGAATCGACGTGGCGGCGGCAGCTCACTGACCCGGCTCGGACGCTGACCTGCTCATCCACATCATCGCGGCACCCACGAACATGGCGGCCAGCCCCGCAAGCGCCAGGTATCCGATCCAGGTGCTGAGTGGCCCGAAGAGCGTTCCGGCGAAGTGCGCCGCGCTCTCGTTGGAGGCCGAGAACGTCGAGCGCATGAGGCTCTCGATCCGCTCGGTCTCTCGGGCAGCACCGGCCCAGGCGATCACCCCGCCGATGGCGAGCATGCCCCCGGCGCCGAAGAGCGCGTGCCGTGCCTTCGGTGCAGCTACGAACGCGAGGAGCAGTGCGACCGCCGTCGCCCAGGGCAAGTACGGGCGGGCGCGTCCCAGGATCCGGAGCAGCTCGAGTCTGTCCGAGACGAGTTCCGCGTCGAAGACGACGACCTGCATCTGACGGACATCCTCAGGAACGAGACTCGTGATGAGCCGTCGAACGAGGGGGGTCTCCGCTTGCTCGACGAGCAGGTCGATATACGGGCCAAGCGCAACGCGTATCTCCGCGCCGTCGGTCACGGACTCATCAGCATCGGCGTTCACGGCGCCGACCAGCCCGATGTGCCATCGGCGCATCTCTCCGAGCCACAGGTCACCAAAGGTGTCGGTTCCCACGGCCGCTTCGACCTTCTGACGGACGAGCGAGTCAAGATCCGCAGCGAGCTGGTCGACCGCTGGAATAGTGAAGCCCGGGGCGACCAGGTCCGTGATCCGACGTATGTCGATGACGTCCGTGACGGCGTTGGAGATCGTGGCGGCGGCCTGTGTCCGCGCGCTGTCATCGTTCACGATCGGCTCGATCGCTTCCATGAAGGTCGGCGTGTCGAGCAGCACTGTGTCAGTCCAGTGCGCAAGGATCGAGCCGTAGGCGCAGACGGTTGCCACGACGATCAGCAGCACGACCAGCACTCGTCGCACCGTGAGGACCAACGCGAGGCTTCGTGAGTACTCCATACGGCTCCTCGGGCGGGGGGCTCCTTCGAGCTACTCGACGAGCTCGGCTGACTCGAGCGTCATGTGACACGCCCAGCAGGCGCTCTGGAAGTGGCCTGCTGGTGACGGCTGCGCGGGATTGATCGTGGTGAGCATGAAGTGCATCGCGATCCACAGGAGCAGAAGCACGCCAACGCCAACGCCGATCCAGGTTGCCACCCTCTTCATGGGACCTCCATGCGGTAGACGTCTGCGTCGGTCCCGATGATAGCGTGGCCTGTCGTTGCGTGTCAGCGGCCCCTGACCGATGATGAGACGCAGCGTGATGCCACGACTTCAAGGGGGAGCCATGGAGTTCTGGACCAGCTTCTGGTGGCCATTGATCACCGCGGTCATCGGCTTCGTGTACGTGGGCCTGCTGGCGCGGCAATGGTACACGCGCCGCAAACCGCATCAGCTTGCGTGGGCGCTCGGCTTCTTGCTCTACGCCGTGGCGGCCTTCATGGAGTTCTACTCCGAGGCCACTCAGAACTGGGACCCGACCGTCTACCGCTTCTACATCGTCTTCGCCGCCTCGATGGTGGGCTTCCTGGGGCTCGGGACGCTGTACCTGGTGACCCGCAAGCGCGCGTGGGGACACGCCTACCTGGCCTTCAACCTGGTCGCGCTCGCGGTCTTCCTGTGGGGGGCCTTCACCACCGAGCTCGACTACGCCGCGCTGCAGCCGGGCATCGTGGTCGGCGGCGCGGGTCTGGGCGCCGCGGGCTCGTTCCCGCGCATCATGTCGCTCGCGTTCAATATCCCGGGCACGCTGCTCCTGATAGGCGGCTCGACCTACTCGATCATCCGCTTCTGGCCGAAGAAGGCGTACCGGTATCGTGTGTGGGCCAACGTGCTCATCATCATCGGCACCCTTGCGATCGCCGGGGCCGGCTCAATGGCGCGCGCGGGGGCCACACAGGGGCTCTACTTCGCCGAGATGGTCGCCAGCGCGATCCTGCTCGCCGGCTTCCTCATGGCGAGCACGCTGCAGAAGGGAGCCGAGGCGGCCCGCATCGAGGGCCAGGAGCGGCGGGCGTGAGCGGCCTTCGCGTCGCGACCATCAGCTCATCATCACTGCGCCACAGGGTCCTGAAGCTGTGGAACCCGGGCTGGTACCAGAACGGTCCTAAGCGCCTCGGCTACTTCGAGGGCTGGTACTTCAAGTGCGTGGACGCTGGCGCACACCACGCCGTCGCGCTCATCCCCGGGATCTCACTCACGCCCGACGGGGCCGGTTCACACGCGTTCGTGCAGCTCATCCAGGCCGGCGGCGACACGGCCTACTGGGAGTACCCTGCCGAGGAGTTCCGCTTCGCGACCGATCGCTTCGAGATCGAGGTGGGTCCCAACCACTTCTCGCCGAAGGGGATCCGGCTCGATGCCGAGGGCGAGGCGGGCCGGTTGACCGGCGAGTTGCGCTTCGGCGAATGGACCGGCTGGCCGGTGAGACCGCTCTCGCCGGGCATCATGGGGTGGTACCGGTTCGTGCCGTTCATGGAGACCTACCACGGCGTCCTGGGTTTGGATCACAGCGTAGACGGCGAGCTGGAGATCGACGGTGCTGCCCTCGGCTTCAACGGCGGGCGTGGCTATGTTGAGAAGGACTGGGGCCGGTCGTTCCCGAGCGCGTGGGTCTGGGCGCAGAGCAACCACTTCGGCGCACCGGGGACCTCGGTCACCATATCGGTGGCGCGCATCCCGTGGCTCGGCGGATCATTCGTCGGCTACATCGTGGGACTGCTGCACAACGGGGAACTCCACTCGTTCACAACCTACAACGGCGCCACGATGCGGGGGTTCGCGATCCGCGGGGGGCAGGCGCACATGACTCTTGCGCGCGCCGGTCTCACGCTTGAGCTCACCGTGGATGGGGCCCACCCGGGTAAGCTCCGGTCGCCGGTGCTCGGCGCGATGGACGGCACGGTGTGGGAGAGCCTCGATGCGAGTATCGGCGTCAAGCTGACCCGCGGGAACGCGCTCGTGTTCGAGGGCACGGGGCTCCACGCGGGCGTGGAGTTGATGGATGAGGCCGGGGAGCTTGAGGCCGGCCTCAGGAAGCGACGGTAGACGGAGCGCAGACGCGCCGTCAGACTCGAGCCTGTTGGCGCGCTTCTCAAAGGGAGACATCGCCATGCGACCTGCGGACCTTCGGCGCTACGTGAGGAACACCGAGAAGACCGTGGTGCCGGGCACGGTGGCGATGCGGGTGCAGGGCATGGGCATCTTGCGCAAGCTGCCACGCTGGCTGCAGAACCGCATCGTCGAGCACGGGTCGCGCACCGATCCGTACATGAGCTTCATCGTGGAGCCGTACGCCGTCTTCCTCGCATTCGAAGTCACCGATCCGGATGCCGCCGGACGCCTTCTGCCGCCCGGGTATCGACTGCATCCCTCGGCGATGTTCGCCGACACGCCCGCGCGCCCCTGTGCGATCGTGAGTGCGTTCAACGTGCACACCAACGTGTTCTGGGGCAGCCGGGTGGAGTTCTACCTGATGGCCGAGAACGCAGAGACCGGCTTGCTCTCGTGGATCATCGAGGAGTACGAGAGCAACGCCCCGAGCTACGATCCGGCAAGCGGCTTCGCACTGCCAAGCACGTCCCATTCCGTGGTCTCCACCTCGTATCGCGGTGAGGTCATCGTGGAGATGTCGAGCGAGCGGTCCGGCAACGGCCTCTCACTCGTCGCGGACATCACGCGCGCGGTGCGTACCCCGCTCGACCAGCGCGTGTGGGTGGAGGGTAACCTCTCCGTCGACTACGGAAGCGACCTGCAGCAGTCGACCAAGCCGTTCGGTCTGATATTCGATCCGGGGGAGATGGCCGAGGCGCTGAAGCTACCGCTTGAGGACATCTCGCTGTGCGTGAACACGTTCGGACGGGGCATGCTGGACCCGGAACCGTTCGAGGCGGCGGTCTTCCCGTACGCGCAGCACTTCGTCACCACCACGTACCCCACGGCGACGTCGATGCGCACGGCCGAGGACCTCGAGCGCGCCGTGGACGAGATGAACGACATGCTCGGAGCCGTCGGAGAGAGCGCATGCGACGCGTAAGGGTCGCGTGCGTTGGCGATAGCATCACTCGCGGGACGTTCGTGTGGCGGCGCGGCAGGAACGCCTACCCCGTCCAGCTGCAGGAGATGCTGGGAGACGGGTACGCGGTACGCGACTTCGGCGTGAACGCCCATGCGGCCCAGCGAGCCGCGGACTTCCCGTACTGGGAGAGCGAGGCCTTCGCCGAGAGCGCATCATTCGCTCCCGACATCGTGCTCATCATGCTCGGCACCAACGACTCGCGCGGCGACAACTGGAAAGGCCTGAGCGCGTTTTCCCGCGACTACCGCGACCTGGTGGTTCACTACCACGCGCTCGAGTCACACCCGGTCGTGTGGTTGCTCACTCCGCCGACGCTGTTCCGCCTCGGCCGGAGCGCGACCGTCCGCTACGGGATGGACGAGCGTGCGCTGGTCCAGATGTGCGCGGCGATCAAGGAGATCGCACGCGACCTGGGCTGCGGCCTCATCGACATCAACGCCGTCACGGCCGGGCATCCGGAGGCGTTCAGGCTCGATGGCGTGCACCCCGGAGCGGCGGGGGCACGGCTGATCGCGCGGGCTGTCTTCGACGGGGTGGCAGGAAAATGGGCCACTTCAGGAGTAGAATGCGCGCAGGGGATGCACCGGACCGGGGGGCGTAGATGAGCGACCGTCAGCATGTGTGGCACGACCCGTCATATCCGCCGAACCGGGTCATCACCCAGGATCCGACGAAGCTCCCGAAGCCGGGCAAGTCACTGCGTCGCGTGGCCTGGATCGTTTTCGGTGTCATGTTGGCGCTCGCGCTCTTCGCAGTCGTCGCCATCTTCGGGTCCGCGCTGGTGGTGGGCATCAGCGAAGGCATCAGCGACCCGATGATGCCCATGTCGTTCAGCGCCGACGAAGAGGAGGCCGTCCGCGGCCTGGCGACCACGATCGCCGATCGGGGCAAGCGCGGAGACTTCGAGGCGATCATCGCGATGGGGGAGAACTCCGACCACCTCGATGAGACCGAGCTCACTGCCGACGTGTCCCAGGCGTTCTCGGACTTCGACATAAAGGACTGGGCGATCGATCACAACAACGCCCAGGTCCTGATCGACCAGGAGAGTGGTGAGCGCATCCTGGTGTTCCGCATCGTGCTCACGGGCACGGACGATGCCACGCGGGTCACGAACCCGTTCTACGCCCTCGAAGTCGACGGTACGTGGCGCCTTACCGGCATTCTCGGCCGGGACGTCGTCGAAGACGTGTACTAGGCGTAGCCACCACCAGCGGCTACTCGCTGTCCCCCAACACAAAAGACCAGGTCAACGACCTGATCTCCACCACCACCATACCACGGATCAGACTCGATTTCGAGTCCTGTATTCGCCTCCGGAGGGGTGTATAACCACGTATCCGGGGGTGATGAGCATGATCGTTCCATTCAGCGGAGACCTTGGCGAGATACGGCTGGCAGCCGCCTGCCGTGCGCTCGAATCCTGCAATCCAGCGCTCAAGCGCCATGGCCTGTCGCTGACGGCCGCGGACGCGCGGGCGCTCGTCGCGGGCCGCGCCGAGGCTCTGCGCGCCACCGGACGCATCGAGTTCGGCGTAGGCATCGTCGAGGACCTCGTGCTCGCGTTCGCCGGTTCTCCGTACGTTTCTCAGGACACGTTCACCGAGACGGTCATCGAACTGCAGGAGCTGTTCTACGAGGCCAGGAACGAGACGCTCGAACAGATACCCGACGACGATCTCATCGCGAGGATGCGCTCACTGTTCGATGAGTTCGCCGCCGGGGATCTGGACCTCCTCGCCGAGGCGCTGCTCGACGGCCTCGGCCGTCGTGTGCGAGACGAGGGCGCGGCGATGAACGCGTACACGCTCGCACAGCACCGCTACAACGTGTCCGATTGGGTGGATGAGACGTACGCCCCCGCATGGGAGGGTGCGAGCTGGCTCGACGAATAGGGGGTCTCATGGCCGCGGATAACGTGCTTGCTCGAACTGACCGGGAGAGAACCGTGCCCGTACCGGTACGGCCGGGCGAGGCTGTCGTCGACACACGGTGTTCGACGGGGCTCGTCGAGTTCGAGGCCCGCTTCATGCGGTTGCTCGAGCGGCAGATGGCGATCTACACGATGGGCGACAGTACATCGGCGCCCACACATGTGGCGGCCGATCTGGTGCGCTCGGTGTGTTTCATCCTGGGAATCGACCCGGCGGACCCTGAGCTGCCGGAGCACCTGCTCAGCGCCGATCTCGAGGCCGAGTTCCGGCGCAACACCGCGGCCGTCGAGGGCAAGGTGCGGTCGAGCGCGACGCTGTGGCGCGATGCCGTGACGGCCATGCCGCCGGTTCCGAACACGGCCCTGCGCGACACGCTTGCGGCTATCGGCGACTTCCCCGGGCAGTACGACCACCGCTCGATGGCGCACGACATCCCGGTCATCTTCGACTACCCGCTCTGTGATCCGGTTCCGGAGGAGCTTCTCGGCGTCGACTACATCAACGAGTACCTGCGCCGCCTCCTGGTGGAGTTCGACTTCCTTGCGCGATTCGACCCCGCGGCCTGCATCCGGGTCCTCGACGGCATCAGCCCCGACCACATGGATCTCCTGCTCAATCTGTACGAGCCGGTGGCCACCAACGCCATAGGGCGAACGCTCGCAGGGCAGGACCCGCGGCCTCTGGTGATGAGCGCGCGCGGACGAGCCGTGGTCGTTGGGCTGTTGAGTTCGTTGGATGACACCCGCCGACGCGAGACCCTGTACTCGGCGGCATCCACTGTGTGCGTGACGCTCGGCATCGATGATCCCGAGGCGAAGCGGTACATGCACGCGCTTGTGCCAGAGTTGCTGCCACGCATCGACGTTGCGCTGACGCACGACCTCAGGGGCGTCTTCGTGTAGCACGCGCGAGCGGGCCGCCAGCCGGCTCACCGCGCCCGATCGCAGAGCTCCGCCCCCTCCGCCAGGAAGCGGGGCCGGAAATCGGCTATACTGCAGAGTAGGAACATCAGTGGCTGGCGGTCTCGTGTCGCCAGCGGCCTCTCCAGGGATGGTGTCGCCGACCGCGCGGACGCCCCTGATGCCAGTGAACCGGTCCGATACGGGTTGTGCCGCGCCGCGGCATGCCCCGGCTATGGCTTACAAGCCCGGACCAGCGGAGGAGCGTGTTGGTGATGACAAGGACCGCCTCAAGAGCCTCGAGCCAGGCGCAGGAGCTGCCCGTAGCGGTGGACGCTCGTCGGTGCCTGCTCGAGTTCTACCGTGCGCGCGACCGCCAGGACGCGGAGCGTTGTGCCAGCGGTCAGCAGAGCACCCGCGGCACTGTGTATGCGGTGGGGGTCGAGCGCCTGGAGAGCAACGCCGAGGTCTATGAGTCCTACCGCGTTCTTCGCGCTGCGGGCGTCGAGCTGTCCCCCAAGGTCGAGGCTACGCTTGCCCGGCTGCCGCAGGACTGGCGGCAGGTGTGTCGTGTCGACAAGGAAGGCCGTCTCTGGACCGCCTCGCTTCGCGAGAAGAAGTCGTCCTGGTAGCAGCGCGTTGCGCTCGGCCGCCCTGCCCTCTACCCCCCGATCACGCCCATGCGCGCGCCTACATGCATGAACGCTTCCACCGCCTGATCGAGCTGTTCATCGGTGTGCGCCGCTGAGACCTGCACCCGGATGCGCGCCTTGCCCTTCGGCACCACCGGGTAGCTGAAGCCGATCACGTAGATGCCTTCCTCGAGCAGCGCATCGGCCATCCGGTGGGCGAGCGCCTCGTCGTACAGCATCACCGGCACGATCGGGTGCTCGCCGACGCGTATGTCGAATCCGGCCTCGGTCATCCGTTGGCGGAACGAGCGCGTGCTGCGCTCGAGCCGGTCGCGGAGCTCGGTGGTCTCGGACAGCAGCTCGAGGACCGCTACGGTGGTGGCGGCTACCACGGGCGCAAGCGTGTTGGAGAAGAGGTACGGCCTGCTCTTCTGCCGGAGCCACTCGACGATCTCGGCGCGCCCGCTCACGCAGCCACCCGACGCGCCACCGAGCGCCTTGCCGAAGGTGGTGGTCACCACGTCCACGCGGTCGGCAACGCCGCAGAGCTCGGGCGTTCCGCGGCCCGTGGGCCCCACGAAGCCCGTGGCGTGCGAGTCATCCACCATCACGAGCGCGTCGTAGCGCCCGGCCAGGTCGCAGATGGCGGCGAGGTCCGCGATATCGCCGTCCATCGAGAACACGCCGTCGGTGGCGATCACGCGGTACCGGGCATCTCGCGCCTCGGCAAGCTTGGCCTCGAGGTCGGCCATGTCCGAGTGTGCGTAGATGAGGCGCCGCGCCTTGGTGAGCCGGACGCCGTCGATCACGGAGGCATGGTTGAGGGCATCGGCGAGGATGGCGTCCTCGGGCCCGAAGAACGGCTCGAAGTAGCCGCCGTTGGCATCGAAGCACGACGAGTACAGGATCGTGTCCTCCGTGCCGAGGAACCGCGAGATGCGCTCCTCAAGCTCCTTGTGCACCGCGAACGTCCCGCAGATGAAGCGCACCGACGACGTGCCGAACCCCCAGCGCTCGAGCGCCTCGTGTGCGGCGGCCACCACGCGCCTGTCGTCGGCCAGACCGAGGTAGTTGTTGGCGCAGAAGTTGATCACCTCGCGCGCTTCGGGCTCGCCGGGCACCACCGCACGGATCACCGGTCCCTGCGGCGAGACGATCACGCGCTCTGTCTTGTAGAGGCTCGCCTCGCGCAGCCCCTCGATCTCGGTCCTCAGGGAGTCTCGCATCGATCCGAACATCGTCAGCCTCCGCAATCGGTCAGTCGTGCGCCATCAGGCAGGCCCCGTCTTCCCGGCGACCTGCAGGATCACCTTGCCGCTGTTGCCGCTCATCATCGCCGCGAAGCCTTCTTCGTAGTCCTCGAACGCGAGCTCGTGTGTGATCACCGGCGCGATATCGAGCCCGCTCTGTAGCATGGTCTGCATCTTGTACCAGGTCTCCCAGATCTCACGGCCGTAGATCCCCTTGATCGTGAGGCCCCGGAACACCACTTCGTCCCAGTCGATGCGCACCGGCCCCGGTGCGATGCCGAGGAGCGCGATGCGCCCGCCGTGGTACATGCTCTCGAGCATGGTCTCGAACGCCTCGCCGTTGCCGCTCATCTCAAGGCCCACGTCGAACCCCACCATGCCGAGGTCCCGCATCGCTTCGGCGATCGACTCGCGCGTCACGTTGACCGTGCGCGTGGCGCCCATCCGCGCGGCCAGGTCCAACCGGAAGTCGTTCACGTCGCTGATGACCACGTTGCGGGCACCGACGTGCTTCGCGATCGCCACTGAGATGATGCCGATCGGCCCGGCTCCCGTGATCAGCACATCCTCGCCGACGAGATCGAACGAGAGCGTGGCATGTGTGGCGTTGCCGAAGGGATCGAAGATCGCCGCGATGCGTGACGGGATGGAGTCGGCCACATGCCACGCGTTGGTGGCCGGGATCGCCAGGTACTCGGCGAAGCATCCGTCACGGTTGACGCCCACGCCCACGGTGTTGGTGCAGAGGTGGCGGCGGCCGGCTCGGCAGCTACGGCATACCCCGCACACGATGTGCCCCTCGCCCGAGACCCGCTCGCCGAGCTGGAAGCCGCTGACTCCCTCGCCGATCTCGGCGATGTGCCCCACGAACTCATGCCCCAGGATCTGCGGCGGAGCGATCGTCTTGCGCGCCCACTCGTTCCACTCGTAGATGTGAACGTCGGTGCCGCAGATCGCCACTTTCTCGATGGCGACCAGCACCTCCCCGGGTCCGATCCGCGGTACGGGGACCTCCACGAGCGAGACGCCCGGTCCCGCGGTGGACTTCGCGATCGCCTTCATGGTTGAACTCATCGTGATGTGGTCCTCCTGTCGGCGCGGACTTCCTACAGGACGATACCCATTCGGGGGCGCCGAGAGCGTCACACTCGATGCCCCGAGCACGGCTGCGATCCACGCATTCGGCACACGGGGCTGGCCGATCGCATCTGGGCATAATGGGCTTGTGGTATCACGACTCCACCGGAGAAGAGAGGCATGTCGTGGCAGCAGGGCGATCGGATGTGCCGGTCGTGAGCCTTCGCGGTCTCATGAAGGTATACGACACAGGTGAGGTGCCGTTCACCGCACTCAAGGGCGTGGACCTCGACGTCTATCCGGGCGAGTTCGTCGGCCTCATCGGGAAGTCCGGAAGCGGCAAGACCACACTTATCAACATGATCACCGGCATCGATCACCCCACCTCCGGCGAAGTCATCGTAGGCGGCACGCCCGTGCACGCCCTCGGGGAGAACGCACTCGCCAAGTGGCGTGGCCGCACCATCGGCGTGGTCTTTCAGTTCTTCCAGCTGCTGCCGACGCTCACGGTTCTCGAGAACGTCCTCCTGCCGATGGACTTCTGCTCGACGTATCCGCTGCGCGAACGCGTGCCCAGGGCGATGGACCTGCTCGAGCAGGTGGAGCTGGCCGACCAGGCGCACAAGCTCCCGGCGGCGCTCTCGGGCGGTCAGCAGCAGCGGGCCGCCATCGCGCGAGCGCTCGCCAACGACCCGCCGATCATCGTCGCCGACGAACCCACCGGCAACCTCGACTCCAAGACGGCCGAAGCGGTGTTCGGCATGTTCGAGCGTCTCGTGGAGCAGCACAAGACGATCATCATGGTGACCCACGACAACGACCTGGCGGGCAGGGTGCGGCGCGCGCTGCACGTGGCCGACGGCGAGATAGTCGAGGAGCGCATCCACCGCGAGCGACATACGGGCTGAGACGATGAGGCCCCGCTGGCGCAAGGTCGTCCGTGACCTCTCCTCACACTGGTTCCGCACGGTGCTGGTCGTGCTGTCGATCGTCATCGGGATCTTCGCCGTGGGCGTCATGCTCGGTGGTCGCGAGATCCTTCTGCGCGAGTTCGACGCCGATCACGCCGCGTCGATCCCCGCAAACGTCACATACCGCACAGACGACTTCGGAGAAGACCTTGCGGCGCGCGCGAGCGAGGAGCCGGGGGTCTCCGCGGCTCAGGCACGGCGGAGTGCGACGTTCCGCTACCGGTGGGATGATGTCGAAGAGAACCGGACCATCTCGCTCGAGGCGTTCAGAGACTTCGAGGACATCAGCGTGTCGAGGGTCGTTGCTGCCGACAACGGCGTGTGGCCACCGGCGCCGGGCGAGGTCGTGCTCGAAGCGTCGGCGCTCCAGGTGGCCGAGTACGCCGTGGGCGACGTGCTCTCGGTGGAGCGAGCCGACGGCGAGACCGTCGAGTTGACGGTCGCAGGGTTCGCGCACGATATCAACTCGATGCCGGCGCAGTTCGCGGGCTACGAGACCGGTTACATCTCCTTTGGGACCATGGCATCGCTTGGCGAGGCCGATCGGTACAACCGGTTGTCGCTGACGTTCGCCGATGACGGGATCTCATGGGCCGCGGCTTCGCGGCTTGCGATCGACCTGCGTGAGCGACTCTTCGAGTCCGACGGCGTGCGCGTGTATCACACCGACGTTCCCGAGCCGGGGAGCCATTTCCTTGGCGACATCTTCAGCGCGCTGTCGCTGCTCCTGGTGGCCCTCGGCGGACTGTCGCTCGGCCTGTCGGCGTTCCTGGTCATCAACACCGTCTCATCTTTGATGGCGCAGCAGGTCCGGCAGGTCGGCATCATGAAGTCGATCGGGGGGAGTGCGGGGCAGCTCGAGTGGTTGTATGTCGTGATGGTGGGGATCTACGGCGCGCTCGCGGTTGCGATAGGGCTCCCTGCCACGGCCGCGGGGACTCGGTGGTTCACCGACTTCGCCGCCGAGATCCTCAACTTCCGCGTTGCCAGCTACGCCACTCCGGCCTGGGTGATCGCGGTGGAGGTGGCTGTGGGGCTCGCCGTTCCGCTGCTTGCCGCGGCGGTCCCCATCCGCAGGGGTACCCGCATGAGCGTCGTCACCGCCCTCAATGCGACGGGCGTGGGCGGCAAGCACTTCGGTCACACCGTTGTGGACAGGGTGCTCGGCATGATCCGAGGCCTCCCGCGTCCGGTGGCGCTCTCGCTGCGGAACACGTTCCTGCGGAAGGGACGCCTGGCGCTCACGCTCTCCACGCTCGTGCTCGCCTCCGGCGTCGTCATGGCTGTCTGGAGCGTGCAGGCGTCTATCGAGCGGACCATCAGCGACCTTGAGACGTGGTGGAACTACGACGTCGAGGTCGACTTCGCAGTGCCGCTCGATGCCGCGTCGGTGGCGGTCGCGATCGAGGATGTGGATGGAGTCGTTGCATCCGAGACGTGGCCGGTGTTTGGAGCGACGGTGGTTCATGCGGACGGCTCCGAGAACGAGTCGTTCGTGATCGTCGGGTTGGATCCGGAGACCGACTTCGTCGGCCCGACGCTCGTGGAGGGCCGGTGGCTCACCGCAGAGGATCCCGATGGGATCGTCATCAACACCGACGCACACGATTCCGAGTCCTCGCTCGCGGTGGGCGGGTCGGTCACCCTCCGCGTCCTCGGGCAGGAGCGGAGCTGGCCCGTCGTGGGCGTGGTCAGGGGGCAGATGGGGGGTCCGGCGATCTACTGCAGCGCGGGACTCCTGGCTGAGGCGACCCGCGCGCCGGGTGTGACCCGTCTCCTTGTCCGGGGCGCAGACTCCGATGCGGAGGCCGAGCGGGCGTTGCTGGCCGATGTCGAGGAGCGGCTCTCCGACGCAGGCTTGCGGGCGAGCGCTACCCGCACGCGCGCCGACCTCGCGGGGCAGTTGCGGGAGTGGCTCGGGATCCTTGTGGCGTTCCTGGTGTTGATGGCTGCGCTTATCGCGACAGTGGGCGTGATCGGTCTCACGGGCACGATGTCGATCAACGTGATGGAAAGCACGCGCGAGATCGGCGTGATGCGCGCAACGGGGGCGCAGCACGGAGCGATCTATCGGATCTACGTGACGGAAGGCGCCACCATCGGCGCGATCGCGTGGTTCCTGGGGGCGCTCGCGTCATACCCGCTCAGCGTCGCGCTCGTGCGCGCACTGGAGGGCGCGATCGGCATGCCGCTGACGTACTCGTTCTCATGGAGCGGTGTGCTCACCTGGCTTGTGCTGATGCTCGCCATATCCGCCGCTGCGAGTCTCGCCCCGGCCTTCCGTGCCTCGCGTGTGAGCGTGCGAGACGCCATCGCGTACGAGTAGGGTACGTCCAGGTAGCCTGCGGCCGTCAACGTGGCGGCGGAGATCACGGCGAAGACGAGCCACAGAGGCGGCGTCGGAAGCGAGCCACGTCGTCACGCGCCCGTCAGCTGCTTGATCGGGTCGAACAGGCGCCCCTCGGTCCATACATGCACCACGAAGTACGCGAGCAGCGCGCCTCCGACGATGTCGATCGAGTAGTGGCCATGCGCGAGGGTCAGCCCCGCTAGCTGCGCCATAGCCAGCAGTATCTGCATGTGGCGTAACGTCGGTGCGTGTTCGGCTGACGTGAGCAGCACCAGGATGAGGGAAGCGGCCATATGGCCCGACGGAAACATCCCGAACTGCTGCACGTCGAAGACGAACGCGCCTTCGCCCTGCGCGGACCCGAGCGGGGTCAGCACGATCATGGCAGCCCGGAACAGGTACATCAGCGCAAAGACCGCTGTGAAGGCGGGGATCCTGCGCGGCTCGTAGCGGAGTGCGTAGTACAGGAAGAGCGAGAACCCGGCAACGAGCGCGATCACGGTGAGGTAGCGGGTCCAGCCGACATAGGGGAGCAGCTCGAAGAGCAGGTCACGTGGATACGGCCTGTCAGGGAACATCGTGAGGATCAGCCGGTTGCTGTACACCGTGGCGGCGCCCACCGCGGCGAGCAACGACAGTGCGGCGAGCCACGCCTTCACCCGGGATGGGCCGTGCGAACCGGTATCCATGGCCTCCATCCTCCGCAGGTGGGGTGGGTGTCTGCTGAAAGACATATACCCCGGCAGGAGTCAGCGCCGGACGCGTACGGTGGCCTCGGCTATCGGCTTGCCAGCGCGTCAGCGTGCGTTCTATGTGCGACGAGGTCGATGCAGGCTACCCCAGCCCCACGGCGCCCAAGGCCGCCTCGATGATCGCTGCGTCGGCCGAGTCATCGGCGAGGACGTCGTGCACGCAGCCCGGTGCCGAGAGCGAGAGAGCGATCGGCTGCAGCAGGCAGCCGAGGTAGCACGCGGCAAGCACCCGGGCGTCTCCGTCCCGTGCGGTGCCCTGTGTTCGGGCACGCTCGATGACGCCCGTGATGATGTCGATCGGCAGGTCGTGAGCGGGCATGCTCGCGAGTGCCGACGGTGGGGCCTGCACCAGCGCGAACACGAACGCGGCGGGACGCTCGCGATAGAGCGCGAGTACGCGCGCGGCCATGCGCCGGAGCGACTCCGTGGGCTCGTCGCTCCGGGCCGCTGCGATGAGCTCCTCTCCGAACAGCGACATCGCCTGGAGGTGCAGCTCGCTCGCCATGTCCTCTTTGGACGGGAAGTGGCGGTACAGCGCTCCCTCGGAGACTCCGGCCTCTTGCGCGATATCGCGGATGCGGGTCGCGTCGTAACCGTTCTGAGCGAAGCAGGACAGCGCGGCGTCCATGATCGCCGCCCGGCTGCTGGGACGTGGCGTCACGATGCGTCCCCGGGCACGAACCGCGCCACTTCGCCGTCCAGGCCGGCGATCCACTGTCCGGACGTGCCGGCATGTTCGGCGCCGAGTTGCGCGTGGAGCATGGCGATGCCGAGATCGAGCGGCGCCGTCCAGTAGACTTTCGGCGCCTCGGCCAGTACGAGCGCATCGCCGTCCATGTGCAGCCTCCATGGCTGCTTGTTGGCGCCCGAAGGAGCCAGGCGCAGGGAGGAGACAGCCTCGAGGGCCCATGCCGGCCAGCCTGAATGTCCGGGCGCTATCACATCAAGCGGCAGACGGCTCCGCGCACGCACCGAGGCGCGCATCAGCCGCTCGGCCACCTTGACCGTGTCAGCCGCATGGCCGAGTGCGGTGATGGCGTGCACCCGCTCACCCTCGCCGAGCGCGGCCAGGCTGCCGGCGAGTTCCGGATCGAAGGACGCGGCGATCCAGCAGGTGCCGAGGCCGAGCGTGGTCGCCTCGAGGATGACCGCCTCGCCGATGTAGCCCACGTCGTGCGCCGCGTCCTCGGTGCCCACGAAGGCGACGAGTGAAGGCGCACCCTCCACACGACCGTAGCTGCCTACCAGGCCCGTGAACACCTCGGGCGGGGCCTCGCGGACAAGGATCGCGCGGGCGGCGCCGGGTGTGGCGGAGAGGCGCTCACAGGTCTGATCGAGCTGGTCGAGAAGCGCACCGTCTATCGTCTCACCGTTGTAGCGGCGGCTAGAGATGCGTGTCTGGACGGCATTGAGCCATGCGGGGTCGAGGGCGCGCGAGACGGGTGGCGTGAGGGGCATGGAAGGCTCCTGGGTCCGGTGGGGTGTTGCGGTCTGAAGTGAATACTTACTTACATACGTTAGGCGGTCAAGCCCCGAGCTCACCGGCGCCAGTGGAGACCACGCGTCTCGGCGACCGGCCCCTGCGGGAATACTCCCCATGATGTCGCCAACGAGGGGAGTGTCCAGGCGTGCCCGACGATCTCAGCGTGGTTCCAGCATCACCCGGTGGGACCGTGGCGGCAGCGGTTGCCGGGGGGCTCGGCGCCCTCGACGAATGGCAGGCCAAGCGGCTGCTCGCGGAGTACGGCGTCCCGGTTCCCGGTGGGGGCGTGGCGCACGACGAGGAAGAAGCCGTGCTTCTGGCCCGGGACCTGACAGGGCCTGTGGCGATCAAGGCCATCGGCTCGCACATCGGCCACAAGACCGAGCACGGCCTGGTCGCGCTCAACCTTCAGGGAGAAGAGGCCGTCCGTTCGGCCGCCCGCGATCTGTTGGCGCGTGCCGGCGGCCAGGATGTGCGGCTCCTGGTGGAGCGCATGGTGCGCGGGCAGCGCGAGTTCATGCTCGGCATGAAGCGCGACCCGCTGTTCGGCCCCGTCATCCTCTTCGGCATCGGCGGCGTGTTCGCCGAGGCCCACAAGGACATCACCTTCGGCGTGACGCCGCTTGAGGACCTGGACATTGATGCCATGCTCTCGGGCATCAGGGCGAGCGCACTGCTCGGTGGGTTCCGCGGCATGGAGCCCGTGGACCGGGTGGCGCTGTCCGGGGCCATCCGCGCGCTGGAGCGTATCGCGGGGGAGCATCCGGAGATCGCCGAGATCGACGTGAACCCGCTCATCATCGAGGGCGCGATGCCTGTGGCGGCCGACGCCCTTGTGGTGCTCGATGCCGATGCGGCGCTGCGCGTGCGGGAGCCGCGCGTGCACAGCGCTCCCGACCTCACCTCGCTGCTCGCACCCCGCGCCGTGGCGGTCATCGGCGCTTCGAACGACCTGCGCAAGTGGGGCGGCTCGCTCATCCACAATCTCGTGGACGGCGGGTTCGCTGGCCGCATTTACCCCGTGAACGGCCGCGGCGGGATGGTCCAGGGCTTGCCCGCGTACGCGAGCGTCGCCGACCTGCCCGAGGCTCCGGACCTCGCCCTGGTGGCGGTGAAGGCGCCACTGGTGAGCGCTGCGCTCGAACAGTGTGGTGAGCGCGGCGTCCGTGCGGCGCTCGTGGTCGCCGCCGGCTTCGCGGAGGCGGGGGAGGAGGGTGCCGCCTACGAGGCGGAACTGGTGGAGACGGCGCGACGTTGGGGCATCACACTCATCGGCCCGAACTGCATGGGGCTGCTCTCGCTCCACAGCCAGCTTCACGCCGTGGGATTTCTCGAACTGCGGCCCCCGGCCGGTCGCCTCAGCATCGTCACCCAGTCAGGCAACATCGGCGTGCAGCTGGTGACCCGGGCCGAGCGGCGTGGCATCGGCATCGACAAGTACGTGAGCGTGGGGAACCAGGCAGCCACCAGCGCCATCGATGTGCTCGACGGACTCGCGGACGACCCGCAGACCGCGGCGGCGCTCGTCTACCTCGAGGGTATCGACGATGGCCGGCACTTCTTCGACGTGGCGCACCGCTTCACACAGAAGAAGCCGCTCGTGGTGCTGCGCGGCGGCCTTACCGAGATGGGCGGTCGCGCGGCCGCGTCGCACACCGGAGCGATGGCAGGCGCCGCCGAGGTCTTCATGGCCGCGGCCCGCCAGGCGGGTTGCCTGGTGCGTACCGGCCCTGACGAAAGCCTGGATGTCGCCATGTGCCTCACCGCGCTCCCGCTGCCGAAGGGCCGACGCGTGGCGGTCATGACGCTCGGCGGCGGGTGGGGTGTGCTTGCGGCCGACGAGGTGGCCCGCGCCGGCCTCGAGCTTGCGCCGCTCACGCCGGCCGTGCTCGCCGAGCTCGACGCGCTGCTCCCTGGCTACTGGAGCCGCAACAACCCTATCGACCTCGTGGCCGCTATCGGGTCCGATCTCGCGCAGCGCACGCTCACGGTGCTGGTGGAGAGCGAGGCGGTGGATGCGGTAGCGGTGCTCGGCATCCTCAACAGCCCGTCCACCGGTGCGATCGTCGACGAGGCGCCGCTCGTCGATGGCCCGGGCGGCCCGTGCCGCGGCAGGTTCAATGCCGAGGAGGTGTCGTTCCTCACGCGCGTCACCGAGCTGATGGAGCGCACCGGCAAGCCGATCATCAACGTGCCGCTCCGCCCGCTCGAGACCGCGACCTTCCACGGTGCGGGGCGTCATGACGCGGTGATCGTGTACTCGCCGGTGGCGGCGATCCGAGCGCTTTCCGCCCTGGCATGGTACCGGGAGTACGTGGACGCCCACCGGGGGTAGGGGCTGCTCATCACGCCTTGTCGTGTCCGGCTCTCCATTTGGCTCACCGATGGCGCCGCTGTAGACTCAAGACATCGACATTGATTGGAGGCGCATCGTGCGGCGCAAGCGAATCCTTGCGGGTGCGGCCATCGTGGCCACCGCGCTCCTACTGGGCAGTGTCATTTCCGCGCAGGGAACCTCGGTGGTGAAGGATCCCGCAGCGGGGGTGGTGCTGGTGAGGCAACCAGAACCGGCCACTGTCGCTGATGAGCCCCCTGAGTCTTTGAGTTACGGACCCCTTCAGGAGCTGGCCCCAGGAGAATGGCAGAAGGTTGATGCTGCTCGCCAGCGAGGTGAGTGGGTCGAGTTGGTCGAAGATGAGAACGGCGAACTCAGGGTGAACAAGACCGGAACTGGGCCAATCCCGCAAGAAGCCAACCCCGCGTGGGAAGACGCGCAAAGATGAAGCAGCGACGAGCGGTGTTCGGGGCTGCACTGATCATCTTATGTGTCCTCTCCGTCCCATCGACGGCGCATGCGGCGCTTGCACTCTATCGACTACGGGTCGACAGCACGGGTGCAAGGGGTGCCCTTGGGTACAACTACCCGCTTGATCGATTCCCGAGCACTGAGGGTATAGAGGGTCACGCCCTCGGTCTTGCTGATGTGACTGACCATACGCGACCCGATGGGCACGAGGTGGGCTTCGCCCTCGAGGTATTTGAGTTCTACGATGTAGATGGTGCTCCGGGATGCCGAGGCCGAGGGTGCAGCGGTGATCGGCATGATGCACCACGGCATCGTGGAGCATTGGGACGGCCAGGCCAAGCTCCATCCGGAGTACCTCGTGGATGACTACCCCTCGGTGGGCGAACTGCTCGCCTCACACGGCGTGCGGGTTGTCTTCACCGGCCACTACCACGCGCAGGACATCGCGCGCGCCGACTTCGGCGACAGCGGGTTCCTCTACGACATCGAGACCGGTTCGCTCGCCACCGCTCCGTGCCCCATCCGCTTCTGCGAGATTTCGGGAGACGAGCTCAGCGTGCGCTCGGAGACGATCGTCGATCGCCTGAAGCCCGGCACCAGCTTTGGCGAGGACGCCCGGGCGTTCGTGCTGGCCACGATCGCTTCGGAGGCGTATGACGTGTCGCGCGGCTACAACGTGGCCGAGGACCAGTCGCGCTACATCGCCGACCATGTGGCGCCGGCGTTCGTGGCGCACTATGAGGGCGACGAGGAGCTCTCCGCCAAGCCGCCTATCGACAACAGCCGGCTCGACCTGTGGGGCCGCTTCATCTGGTCGCAGCAGCGCTACGTTGCCGACGGGCTGTGGGACGATCCCGCGCCCGCCGACAACGACGTGGTGCTCCCGCTCGTCGAGTAGGAGCGCGCGCTACGGCGCTATGGCGTCACAGTCGGCGATCACCTGCCCGGAGATCACCCCGCTGCCGCCGAAGACGGAGATCTGGCGAAGCGCGATGACGTGATCGCTCATGAACGCCGCGGCGCTGGCATCGAGTGCGCCAGCGCGCGTCAGGAGCAGCACGCCCCGCTCGTAGCCGCAGGCCGCTCCACCCGAGAGCGCATCCGGGAAGTTGTCACCGGTGGCGAGCCCGATGAACTCACCCCCGCCGAACTCGGCCCGCCACGCCCAGTCCGCGACCGCGGCCGCTGTGGCGTAGCGGTCCGCTCCGAACGCCCGCTCGATGTCGTCGGTGGGTATCAGGCCGGCGACCTCGGCGTACACAGCCTCGGACACCGCTGCCGTGCCGCCGGCGACGAGCGCATGGTCGTACACGTGCGTGGTCAGCGCCCCCTCGACCGCGTCAGGCAGGCTCGTTGGCCGGGTGAGCAGCACGGGGCCGGGGGCGTCTCGCAGTGCGGCCATCGATTCCCCGATGCGACGCCTGGCAAGCGCTCGGGAGCGGGGAAGGCGCCGAACGGCCGTGTGCCACGCAGCGCACGACATCCCAGGGAAGATGTCACAAACAACTAGTTTGTGGTATAAACCTAATCATCGACGATTCGGGAGGAGATCCGCATGAACGACATCACGACGACACAGCGCCGCACGCAGGCATACTGGTTCGTTGACGGACTTGGCGAACTCATCGGCGGCGTGGCGCTGGCGGCCGTCGGCGCTCTCATGTACCTCTCTGTCGCGGTCGACAACGAGGGATTCGCAACGATGGCGCTCGGCGTCATGGTCCTGGGCTTCCCACTGAGCGCCAAGGCCGTTCGCTGGGCGAAAGACCACCTCACGCACCGTCGCACCGGCTACGTGAGCTACCCGGCGCCTTCGGCTCGTCGCCGTACGACCAGCGCGATCATCGCCGCCGTTCTTGGAATCGTCTTCACGGTGAGCGCAGTGAGTCTTGGTGAGCGGGGATTCGACGGAACCCTCGGCACGTACATGCTGCTTGGCCTCGGCGCGGGCGTGGCGGTCGCGCTTGCGGCACGCGCGTCGCTCATGTCGATGCCACGCTTCTACCTGTCGGCGATCGTCGTCGCGACCTCTGCCATATGGAGCGTCGCGCAGGAGCTCGGCTTCATCGCGGGTATGGGTGTCGTCTGGATAGCGCTTGGTCTCGCATCGCTGATCACGGGTGGCATCGCGCTCGGGCAGTATCTGCGGACGACATCCGGGCTCGCAGGGGAGGCCGAATGAGCGCATTCGAGTTCGCGTCGGATCCCGACCGGGTGATCCACGAGCCCGCTCGATTGAAGATCATGGCGGTGCTATCGGTGGCCGAAAGCGCAGACTTCACGTATCTGATGCGCGAGACGGAGCTGACCCGCGGGAACCTGTCCGTGCAACTCACCCGTCTTGAGGAGGCGGGCTACATCGCGATCGAGAAGGAGTTCGTGGGCAAGATGCCGCGAACCACGGCGCGGATGACGCCGGAGGGCCGGGATGCTTTCTCGCGCTACCGCAGCTATCTTGAACGGCTGCTCCACGCGACCGGCTGATCGAACCTGCTGCATCGTCGCGGTGCCCGAGGTGGCGCGGGTATGAACCAACTGTCGACGGATGGGAAGCGGTGGTGTGGCGATGTCGGTGGAGAGCCCTGTCTACGAGGTCGTGCGGCGCGAAGGTCAGTTCGAGGTGCGCCGGTACGCGCAGTACCTCACGGCGAGCGCGGCCGTGAGGGCGGACAGTCACAACGGCGCGGCGTATGCGGCCTTCGGTGTGCTGGCCGACTACATCTTCGGCAACAACGTGGCGGCCGGGGCGATCCCGATGACCGCGCCCGTGAGCACAACGAGATCAGCGGGAGAGCGGATCGCCATGACCGCGCCGGTGACCTCGGAGCGTGCGCGGAGCGAAAGCCTTGATGAGGCGGCACCGCTCTGCACCGTGGACTGCGCTGGCGAGTACATCGTGAGGTTCACGATGCCGTCACGCTACACGGAGCTCGACGAACTCCCTCAGCCCAACGATCCGCGTGTGCGACTCGCCGTTGTCCCGGAGCATCTGGCCGTGGTGGAGCGGTTCGGCGGGCGCCTGGACGACGCGATGGTCGTTGCGTCGGTGGAGCGCTTGCGCGATTGGATGGCCGGGAGCGGTCTCGTGCAGGTGGGGGAGCCTGAGGCGGCGCAGTACGACGCGCCCTGGAAGCCGGGGTTCGTCCGTCACAACGAAGTCATCATCCCGGTCGCCGAGGGGTAGGTTCGCGGGGCGGGTCACATTCTCGCGATCAGTTCAGCGATGTAGTGCGCTGTCTCGGCGAGCAGCGCTGTGTCGAGGATCGACGGCGCGTCGGCGGGGGTGTGCGCGTAGTCGCGCATGATCGCCTCGAAGTCCATCGATGTGAACGCCATCGCCGGCACGCCGCGCATCGCGAACACCATGTGGTCGCTTGCGAACCACTGCGGTCCGGCGGCGATGCCCGGGAACTCCTCGGCCAGTGCTGCCGCCAGCGCCTCGGTCTTCGCGTCGAGCCCGTAGCCCGAGTACGCCGTAGGGCCGCCCGGCAGTCCCGGCGCATCGATGTTGAGAGCCAGGCGCACAGCCGAGAGGTCCGGACGCGCCGCAAGGTAGGCGAGCTCGCCCGGGGCCTGTGCGTGGTCCTCGCCGTTGAACGGTACGAACTCCACTGTGGGAGCGACCTCGCGCTCGCACAGCAGGTCCGCCACCGCAAGCAGCACCGCGACACCCGCTGCGTTGTCGATGGCGCCCGGCGTGTCTGGCTTGGAATCGATGTGTGCGCATACCACCACGGTGCCCGAGGCGGTGTCAGACCCCGACCGGCGGCCGATCGGCTGCACCCCGGTGGATGGCGTCACGGCAGAGTCGATCTGCACGAGGACCCTGTCGCCGGCGTGCTCCGCGAGCTGCGTCCCCACACTCGCGTGCAGGTACGCGTGCGGCACACCGAAGCCCATCTCCTCGATGAGCGGGAACGGCGACATCGCGGCGGTCATAGCGCACGTGTCGGTGGCCGCCACGATCGCGAGCGGACGCGCCGCTTCGAGCGCGTCGAGTGCGGTGGCGTGGGACGGCTCCGAGTAGAACGGATAGCCTCGCGGGGTGAACTGCTCGCTGGCGATCGCGTCGCAGAGGAGGAGCACGGTGCCCGAGGCGTCGAGTCCGTCGAGCTCGTCGAACGTGCGCACCACACGCAGCGGCCCCTCTGCCTGCACGCCTGCCGAGAACGGGCCAGGGTGCGCGCGGAACGAGGTGTCGCCCACGCTGAGCGACGCTGCGCCGTAGCGCCACTCCGGTACCTCGAAGTCCAGCGCTTCCGTCTTGAGGCCGGCCTCCTGCATCCGCGCGCGAACGTACCGTGTGGCCGCGCGGTTGCGGTCCGTGCCAGGATGACGATCACCCCGGTAGGTGAGGTTGACAAGGGCGCGACGGATCCGGCCGTTGATATGGGAGTCGAGCATCGGTGATACCTCCGGAGTCAGATGCCATCAACAGAGGGTATTCCCGAACGCGCCGGGCGAGCGGCGGGCCGCGCAGAAGGCCGAGTGCGAGTGGGCGTTCATCATGGATCCGCTGAAGGGGTACTATGGCATCCGGGTCATCCGGGAGGCGACTGACCGGGGGGTCATCGTGAGAATCGCGTCCGCATCGTGTCCTGCCGATCCGTGGCGTTGCACTCTCCCTCGCGCGCTCGGCGTGCTGCTCGTGCCCGCGCTGCTCGCCGCGCTCGTTGGATGTGCGTCTTCGGAGACCGGTGCCACCTCTGCGGCTCCCCCCGATGAGCTGCCTGTCCTGCTCCTGGACGGCAGCGAACCCGACCCGGAAGCCCTCGCCCGGACCTTCCTCGGCAACGGCATGACACCGGGGGAGCCGACAGCGCCGGATGACACGCGCCTGATCTTCAAGAGCAGCGATCGGGTGGTGTGGATCAGCAACGGAGAGCTCACGTACTTTGCGGGTGAGCCCCGGGAGCCGGTGAGCATTCCTGTCGACGAGGCGGTCGAGATAGCCACTGAGTTCGTTGAATCCACCATCGGCGTGCCCGACGATGCGGTTCTGCGTGAGACGCACGGGGCGATGATGTCGACCGAACTGGGCTCCGGAGAGCCTGGCACACCGTTCCTCTACACCATCCAGTGGGAGCGCATCATCAACGGGATCCCGGTCGCGGGCGCGCAGTGGATCAGGGTCGATGTTGGTGAGGGGGGAGACGTGGCGAGGCTTCATCGGCGATGGCACACGGTCACGGGCGAAGGCGAGATGGTGCACGTGCGTCCGGCGACAGAAGTGATCGAGCCTGGCGAGTGGGGCGCGGGCACCGTCTTCCAGACATCGAGCGTCCTGGTGTCAGCGGAGCTGGTCGCGGCGGCGCGGCTCGTCTATTACGTCCCGTTCGCGCAGGGAGGCGATTCCCGGATGATCCCGGCGTGGGAGGTCATCGCTGAGGAGCAGAGCGCGAGTCTGTACTTCCACGCCGGGACCGGAGAGCTTCTCGGGGGCAACTAACGACGGGCGCGTTCGCGTCGCGGTACGCTACGCTGAGAACCGATCGGCCCCGACCCACATGGAGCACGCGCGATGCACCCGGTCCTCCTCGCCTTCGGTCTCACGCTCCTTGCCGGCATGGCGACCGGCATCGGCAGCCTGATCGCCTTCACCGCCAAGCGAACCGACTACCGCTTCCTCTCGATCGCCACCGGGTTCTCGGCGGGCGTGATGCTCTATGTGGCGTTCGTGGAGATCCTCCTCAAAGGGGGAGAGGCGCTCGCGCGGAGCTTCGGCGAACTGTGGGGACCGTGGGCGAACGCCGGGGCGTTCTTCGGCGGGATCGCGATCATCGCGCTCATCGACAACCTCATCCCCGAGGCCACCAATCCTCATGAGATCCACTCCGAGACCGAGACCGGCCAGTTGCGTGAGGGTGGCGGCGAGAGACGTGCCGACGACTCGCGTGACGCCGTGACCGCTTCGGTCGCCGGATCGCACGGCCTGTTGCGCGCCGGCGTCTTCACGGCGCTCGCGATCACCATCCACAACCTGCCTGAAGGCCTCGCCACGTTCCTCGCAGCGCTTGAGGACCCGGCGTTGGGCGCAGCGATCGCCGTGGCGATCGCGCTTCACAACATCCCGGAAGGCGTGAGCGTGTCGGTGCCCATCTACTACGCTACCGGGGCCCGCAAGAAGGCCTTCTGGTACTCGATGCTCAGCGGACTCGCTGAGCCGGTCGGCGCGGCGATCGCGTATCTAGCGCTCGTGGTGCTCACACCGGGTGGCGCGATGGCGGTGCCTGCCGAGGTGATGGGCGTCGCCTTCAGCGCGGTGGCCGGCATCATGGTCTACATCAGCATCGACGAGCTCCTGCCCACCAGCCGCGCGTACGGCAAGGGGCATGACAGCATCTTCGGCGTGATGGCCGGCATGCTGGTGATGGCGCTCAGCCTGCTGCTGATGCGGTAGGGCCCTGCCGCCGGGCTGTTCAAGGTTCTCCCGCGGTGTGCCGATGCACAGGTGTGTCACTCCACGAACGCTGACCGGTATCAGCGAAAGGCTCCCGTGTCACCCCACACCATCGCAGGGTCCCCAGGCGGACCCCACATCTTCGCCCGTCGGCGCGAGCGCATCGCGTCGACGCGCACGGCTATCCGCATCATCGTGATCATCGGCGTCCTTTCGGCGCTGGGCGGTGCGGTGTCCGTGTGGTTCGACACCCCGCCCTGGCCGGTCTCCACCGCGATCTCCTTCGGGCTGCTCGTGCTGGCGCTGTTGCTCGTGTGGGCCCTCGCTTCCGTCGAACGGCACCTCGATACCGTGGCGCACGTCGTCGGGTTCGCCGGGCAGATCTACGACTCCACCAACGACGGCGTGGTGATCACGGCTCCCGACGGTACGATCCTCGATGTGAACGACGCGTACTGTCGCATCCACGGCTACGCCCGTGAGCAGGTGCTCGGCAAGAACCCGCGGATGGTGAAATCCGGCCGGCACTCGGCTGAGTTCTACCGCGAGATGTGGCGCGCCATCACCGAGGACGGGTACTGGGAGGGCGAGGTCTGGGACCGGCGGGCGGACGACCGGCTGATCGTGAAGTGGCTCTCGATCGCGGCCATACGGGATGCGCGCGGCGTCACCACCGAGTATGCGGGCATCTTCACCGACCTCACGCAGGTGCGCGAGAGCGAGGAGAAGAGCGACTGGTTCGCCACCCACGATCCGCTCACCGGCCTGCCGAACCGCAAGCTGTTGCGCAATCAGTTCGACTCGCTCATCGCGCATGCGCAGCGCCATGAGGGCGAGGTGGCGGTGATGATACTCGATCTCGATCGTTTCAGCGACGTGAACAACGAGTACGGCTTCGTGCACGGTGACGAGGTGCTGCTCGAGACTTCCCGGAGGTGCCGCGCCACGCTGCGGGAGGAGGATCTCATCGCGCGGGTGGGCGGGGACGAGTTCCTGATCGTCCTCGTCGACGTGACGGCCGCCGAGGACGTGGAGGCGGTCGCCGAGCGGCTGCTCGGCGCGATCGCCGAGCCGGTCACCGTCGACGGACGCACGGCGCATGTCACCGCTAGCATCGGCGTGACGGTCGCGAGCGGCCAGGCGGATCCCGCGCAGCTCGCGCGCTCCGCGCAGGAGGCGCTCGCCCGGGCGAAGGCGTGCAACGGCGACCGATACGAGCACTTCAGCCCGGAGATGCAGGCCGAGTCCGCCCGCCGCCACGAGGTCGAACGCGAACTCCGCTCAGCGCTTGCCGGTGAGGGCCTCCACCTCGTGTATCAGCCGCAGGTCGACCTCAGGAGCGGTGCGATCGCCGGACTTGAGGCGCTGATCCGTCTGACAACGCCCGACGGCCGATCGATCTCGCCCGGCGAGATCATCCCGGTTGCCGAGCGCACGGGGCTGGCACCGGCCGTCGGCGCGTGGGTGCTCGCCCGCGCCTGCGACGATCTGGTCGCGCTGCGAGAGCGCGGCTACGCGGGCACGGTGTCGGTGAACTTCTCGGCGCACGAGTTCTCCGAGTCGGGTCTGGCCGACGCGGTGCTCGCCGCGGTCGACTCCCGCGGCCTGCCGCCGCAGAGCCTGGAGGTCGAGATCACGGAGTCGGCGATGATGTACGAGGCCGGTACCGCCGAGGCGAACATCGAGCGGCTCCGGGGTCACGGCTTCGGCATCGCGCTCGACGACTTCGGCACCGGCTACGCCTCCGTCTCATACATCCAGCGCTTCCGCCCCACCACCATCAAGGTCGACCGTTCGTTCGTGCAGGACCTTCCCCGGGAGCCGAGCGCGGTGGCCATCGTGCGTGCCACGATCCTGCTTGCCGAGGGCGTCGATGCCCACGTGGTCGCGGAGGGCCCGGAGACCGAGGAGCAGGTGCGGTTCCTGCTCATGAGCGGCTACACGTACGCCCAGGGCTACTTCTTCAGCAAGCCTGTGCCCCTCGATGAGGTGTTCGCGCTCCTCGATCGCGGGCCGTTCGAGCTGCCTGTCGTCTGATCCTACGCGCCCGCGGTCTTCCGGCGGTTCTTCTCGGCATACATGGCGTGGTCGGCCTGTTCGAGGAGCGCATGGAGGTCGTCCATCCCACGCACCTGGCCGACAGCGGTGCCGACCGACGCCGTGAGCGGTCGCCCGCACGGGCTCTCCGCCGCGGCGAGCTCCTGATGGAGCCGTTCGACCAGCCGGGCCAGGCCGGTATCGACGCCTCCATCCATGAGCACCACGAACTCATCGCCTCCGAAGCGCGCCACGATGTCGGCGCGCCGCGCGCAGCGCTGCAGGGCAGCGGCGAACAGGCGCAGCGCCTCGTCGCCTACCGCGTGCCCGCAGCCGTCGTTGATGGCCTTGAAGTCGTTGAGGTCCGCGAACACGAGTCCGATCGTCTCGCCTGACCGGGCGGCCCGCTCGACCGTCGCCGCGGCAAGGAACTCGAAGCCGCGCTTGTTGTGGAGTCCGGTGAGCTGGTCGGCAAGCGCAAGCTCCCTCAGGCGCTCGGCCGCCGCGCGTTGCTCGGTCACGTCCACGGCGGTGCCGATCACCTGCGACACGGCCCCGTCGGGCGATCGGGCGAAGACCGTCTCGCGCGTGTGGAGCGTGCGCCAGCCTCCGTTGGCATCCTGCACCCGCAGGTCCCACTCGATGAGCTCGTCATCGGCGGCACCGGCGAGCGCGGTGAGGGTCCGCTCGCGCTCGGAGCGAGAGTCATCGGCGACGTGGACGCTGAACAGCGTGTGGAGCCCCTCGGCGCCGACCAGGTCCTGGTGGCCGAGGATGCTCTGCGCGCCACGGTTAGCGAACACGATGCGCTGCGTCGTCAGGTCGTGGATGTAGATCAGCGTGGGCGCGATATCGATGATGCTGCTCACGAGACGTCGGCTGTGTTCGAGTTCGGCGTTCTTGCGGGCGAGTTCGCGCTGGAGCCCCATCAGTTCGTTGTTGAGCCGCGACAGTTCGGCGAAGTCGTCCTGGCTGCCCGATGATGGTCGCCGAGAGCGCCACCACGTCCGCGTCGCGCTTCGCCGCCAGATCGACGATCGCCTGCACGGGGGTGCTCGCACCAACGAAGTGCGTGTCCCAGCCCGCCATCTCGAAGTGGTCGGCCACCATGCGCATGCCGAGTTCGTGCAGCTCGTCTCCCACGCATGCGGCCACCAGCACACCGTCCGTGTGCTGCCCCGTGAACATGAACCGGTACAACTGGGCCATGACCATCTGCGTGACAGCGGTGGCGTAGTGCTCTTGGGCCACCGTGATCGCGTTCATGTGCCACAGCCGGCCGAGTTCGAGCTGCGCCGGTTCGAGCACGTGCCGGTACAGGTCGACGATGGGTACGCCGTCCTCGGCCGCGGAGAGCACGGCCTGCAGGGCGTCGGCGCGGTCACCGCCGAGCACAGCGCTCAGATAGCGCATCGCGAGTTCGGCCAGCGGCGCACCGGGGGCGACGTTGGAGGGCATCTCATCGCCGCGCACGGCTATCCGCGGCAATGCGGCGTCGATGACCGCCGCAGCCTCACGGGCGGCGTGCGGGGACACGACCACGGGCAGCACGTCGCGTATGTCGGAGAGACTGCCCGTGAGCCACTCCACGGGGATGTGCAGGTTCTCGAACAGCACGCGCGCCCAGTCCACGTAGTCGTCGAAGATGATCTGCTCGTCGGTCCAGAGCGCGGTTGCGAGGAAGCGCACGTGGTAGCCGGTGTCCTTGACGGTGTTCTCCATCTGCGAAGGGGAGAAGGAATCGAACAGTCCGGGCCACCGCTCACGCTGTCGGTCGAGCGCGGCGCGTACGATCAGATCGCTGTGCGCGCGCACGTCCCGCGCGGCCTGCCGCCTGGCATCCATGGGTACCTCCGGTCCGTTGGGACGTTGGCGCTATCGTACCCTTTCCCCGATGCCGTGGACCCGATCTCGTAAGGTCCGCCGCTCGCGTGCGTCTTACGCGACAAGACCGACTCGAAGGGAGACGACATGGACATCTCGGTCAGAGGGGTGGTAACCGGTGCGGCTGCGGTGCTGATCGCCGCAAGCGGGGTCGCGTTCGCGGCGAGCGGGGCGCCCGTGGTGGAGCCGCCGGTTGCGCTGCGGGCAGACGCGCAGGAGACAACGGGCTCGGTGGTGGCCAGCCACACGCCGGATTCACAGGCGGGCCACGCTGCTGACCTTGCGGTGCCACGCAGTGCCGAGGCATCCGCTCCGGTGGCGGCGCAGGACGGTCACGTGCACCGCGAGAAGGCCATGGAGCACCACCGCGAGATGGAGGGAGTGGCCGGGACACATCACGAGACGGACCTCCCGGACTCCGATGCCCTGGCGCCACACACGCCCGCGCACGACGCCGCCGGGCCGGGTACGGTCTGCGAACCGGGGACTGGTACGGAACCTGCTGCACCGCAGCACGACGCCGTGCCGGATAGTCACCCGGGTACCGACCACACGGCCCCGCACGAACCCGAGCACCAGGAGAGCGGCTCGTCCGATGAGGCGACCCACCATCAGGGTGATCACCGGTAACGGCCACACCAGCAAAGGCAGCCCGCGATGAGCTCCCAGACCACACTACTCGGACGCATCAGGCACGTGGGTGCCTCCGATGAGACGCTGCTCGACCGGGCGAGACAGGGCGACACGCAGGCGTTCGAGCACCTGTATCGCCGGAGCTACGATTCGGTCTTCGGCTTCTGCCTGCTGCGCCTTCGGAGCCGCCAGGCGGCCGAGGATGCCGCGCAGGAGGTGTTCATCCGGGCTGCCGATGCCACCGGCGCGCCGGTGACCGACGTACGGGCGTGGCTCCTCACCATCGCGCGCAACGTGGTGATCGACGCTGGACGCCGGGCGAAGGCCCGCCCTGCCCCGTCTCCACTTCTTGCCGAGGATATCGACGCGATCGGGGGAGCTGGCGATGCGACCGCCCTGTCCGCTCTGGACGTCCCCGCGAACGTGTTCATCGCCCTTCGGCGCCTCAAGACCAGGGAGCGTACCGCGCTCATCGAGCGGGAGTTCCAGGACAGGTCGTCGCGGCAGATAGCCGACGGCCTCGGCATGACACCCGGCGCGGTCGATGTTCTGATCAGCCGTGCGCGGGCCTCCTTCGCCACCGCATACCGGCAGGTAGCGGAGATGCCGTTCGCGTGCCGCCAGACCACGGAGCTCGTGTACCGGGAGTTGGGCTCAGGGCTCACCGAGCGTCAGTGCCAGATGATGGAGACGCATCTGAAGCACTGCCTCCGGTGTACGCTCGAGCACCGGATGGCACGCGCGCCCAAGATGCTCGGCGGACTGCTTGGCCTGCCATGGCTGCAGCAGGCTGCCGAGGCGCTCACGCACTCCCGGCTCGCGGGGCTGTCGCTCCCGGCCAAGGCAGCGGTGGGTGCGGTGGCCGTTACGCTTGCCGTGGCACCGGCCGTGATCGGGACAACAGGCGCTGGTCTGGACATCGGCGCAGGGGAGCGGCGGGAGATCACGGTGCCCGCGCAGCGGCTGCAGGCCCCCGCCGGCGGTGCGCGCACGGGTTCGCGGGTGGCGGTCGGCGGCGAGGCTCCCGGACGCGACGCGGACAGCGAAGTCCACGTCGGAGTCGAGGGAATGCACATGGAGAGCGCGGGGTCACACCTGGAGCCGACGTCGATGCACCGCGAGCCGACCGGGTCGCACGACAGCGGCGGCACCCCGCACGACGCGACGACCGACACCGTGCATCACACAACCGAGAGCGGGAGCCACATGGTGCCTTCGGCGGATAGCGATGCGGCCGAGGCTATGCCGCACGCGTCAGAACCCACCCACGATCCGGATGCCGAGCACACGGACGACACCGCGCATCGCTGACGATCGCTAGTGGGGGTACAGCAGCTCGCCGAGGCCGAAGACGACCAGGAACAGCACGGGCGGCAGCGCCACGGCGAGGGCGAGCCAGTTGATCGGCTTGCGTTCGCCCCGCACCAGGCAGCCGATGGCGAGCGCTGTCGCGATCCCGGAGAGCAGCCCCGTGGCGCCCGCCTCGAGCGCGCCGGCCCTCGGCAGGAACCAGACGTTGAGGATCCCGAGGAGCAGCACAATCGCGACGACCCCGAGCACGATCGCCGTCCACACGGCAATGGCAGGGCGCTTTCGGGTGACCGAGTACAGCACCGTCCCCCCGATCAGCAGGCCCACAAGCAGCGACACGGTCATCTGCATGGCCTCCACCCCTCTCGGCGGGATTCTACCCCGATGAGGACTATGTCATGCTGCCGTCTGCGGTCTCGTACGCGGCCGCCCGCACTTGGCTGGTCCCCGATGGCAGCCGCGCTCCTGCTACAATGGCGCTCGCACCGCCAACGGGCGATTAACTCAGCGGGAGAGTGCCTCCCTTACAAGGAGGAAGTCGGGGGTTCAAATCCCTCATCGCCCACCATGGACTACGAAAGGCCCCTTCGGGACTCATTTCGAGTATACCGAAGGGGCCTTTGTACTGGTAGGAGGCTATGCGGCCGTCCCGAACGGTCGCGTTACAAAGTACCGCAGCGAGCGTGCGGCGCTTGAGCTCCAAGTCCCCGCGCTCGAAGTCCCACCGTGCACCCTGCGCCAACCGTGCGAGTGCTTCTACCTGCGCCGATGTCCGGGACGGCAGGCAATCAAGCTCCGCAAGCCGCAGTTCCAAAGCATCGTGCTCCCGTTCCAGCTCCTCGGCCTTCAGGCGGTAGGCATCGTTGGGGATGACCCCGTCGAGCAGCTTGTCCAGGAGCGACGAGGAGCGGGCTCGGTTGGCCCGTAGCGACGCTTCCAGGGCGCACCGGGCCTGCGCTCCGGTGTCGCCCTGGGAAGCGAACGCCACGGCCTCCTCCACGAGCGCTGCCACCACGTCAGCCCCGATGGCGATGCGTTCGAGCAGCTCGGCCACTTCGGCGGATAGCGCCTCCTCGCGCACGTAGGAGCGCTGCGAGCACTCTCCCTTGCCGTGCGTGCAGCGGTAGTAGACGTGGCCCCTGTGCGTGCCTGCGGTTATCTTGGCCCCGCACTCGGCGCAGTACAGGAAGTCCCTGAGCGCGTAGGAGCGCTTCTGCGGGTTGTTCTTGGTGCGGTTCGGGGCGAAGGCCTCCTGCACGGTCTCGAACAGGCTCACGGGCACCAGCGGCTCGTGCGCACCGGGATGGACGCGCCCCTTGTAGGCGATGCGCCCGCAGTAGAAGGGGTTCTTGAGCATCTTGTGCAGCGCCGAGACGATGATGAGCCCGCCGGATCGGGAGCGCAGACCGCGTTCGTTCAGATCAGCGGCCAGAGCCGACAAGGAGACCAGCCCGGACGCGTAGCGCGTGAAGGCGTGGACGACCAGCGGCGCCGTGGCGGGGTCAGGGACGATGGTGCGCGTGGCGCGGTCGTTCAGGTAGCCGAGCGGAGCACGGTGCGGCCAGCCGCCCTGCGCGACCTTCTCGTCCATGCCTTTGCGCACCTCGAAGCGCAGGTTGTTCACGTAGTGCTTGGCAACAGCGAGGTTCACGTCCCGCGCGAGCTCGCCGGCCGGCCCTTCGGGGAAGTCGGAGATGACGTAGCGGTCCTTCACGCCGAGCGCTTCGAGCCGCAGAGCGTCGGAGAAGTTGCGCGTGAGCCTGTCGAGCTTGTGGGCGACGACGATACGAACGTCCCGGTGCACCTCGAAGAACCCGCACATCGCTTCGAACTGCGAGCGGCCCACCTTGCCCGCGCTGTCGGCCTCCACGAACTCGGCGGCGACGGTCAGCCGCTCGGTGCGGCAGAACTCCCGCAACGCCTTGAGCTGGGCGGCGATGGAGTAGCCCTCCTCGGCCTGTTCGCGCGTGGATACCCTCGCGTAGATGACACAGCGACCTGCTGCAGCTTCGGCCATCGAGCATCGACCTCCTCAAGCGTGTAACAGCCCCGACGAAAGGAAGGAAACGGAGGATGAACGGTCGCAGGTGGCAACAGAACCCCCCATGTTATAGAGGGGGGGGACGCGCGACCTGTCACACAGGCGCACCCGCCAGGGCATCGCGCCGAGCTGCGCGGAGCGGCTCGGCCAATACGATGCCGTGAGCGGGCTGCGCATGTGGACAGCTCGCGTGCCGGGAGGGCGTGAGCATCCCTGCCGTGGCGCAGTCAAGCAGGAGCGCGGCGATGGAGGCAGCCTCCTCGCGAGTGACCGCAACACCGCGCGCAGCCAGGACGCGCGAAAGCGCGGTTCCAGGCAGTGGGCGAGCGGGCTTGCTGGACACGGACGACCTCCATACCCACGACAGGACAGAGCCGGTGCCGCCCTGTAGCGCGTCTGTGCGATGGCCGCTTCACGGCACCGAGGTCGAGAGGGCGACAGCTCACCCCGGCAACCCCAGAATACCGGCCCGGAAGTCGGCCCAGCAACGGCCGTACGCTGCGGAAACGTCAGGCGCACTGTACAAATGCCTCCACAATCGCCCACCAGCAACTCGAGAGACCTCGGCAAACACGCCGGGGTCTCTTTGTCATATGGTGGTATGCAGCAGACTATCGCTGTTCGGCGGGAGCGGCACAGTCTCAAGGAGGTCGGGATGAGCCGGCTCACACGGGTTTCCGGAGTCTTCGTCTTGGCGGTCGGCCTTGCGTTGTTCGCTGGCTGTTCGGCCGATGTTGAGCAGCCGACGATCCCGGCACAGCCCACGGCATCGTCCGCGGAGTCTCAGGGCGACCTGGGCAGGCGCTACGCACTCGATG
>JAZIGI010000017.1:0-41727 GCA_036679125.1 Actinomycetota bacterium
GCTCAGGGGCGACACCCATAGTGCGCGAGCAAGGCGCCTTGAGCTTGGTTGCGCGGGCACCGCTCCGGGGTGCCGAGCGACGCCTCCGCAGGCGCGGTCTGTGCGCCGAGGACAGCGAGCGAGGCGTCCCCGAAGCGGTGCCCTACGGCGCTACCCGAGCATCCGCCTCAAGACCTCGTTCACCACGGCTGGATTGCCCTGGCCGCGCATCTCGCGCATGACCTGGCCGACGAAGAAGCCGATCACCGACGTCTTGCCGGCGCGATAGCTCTCTACCTCGGCAGGGTTCGCCTCAAGCACCGCGGCCACGACGACTTCGATGGCGCCGGTATCCGAGACCTGCTTCATCCCGCGCGCCTCCACGATCGCGCCCGGGGCGTCTCCGGTCTCGGCTGCCTCGGCGAAGACCTGCTTGGCTTGCTTGCCGCTGATCGTCCCGTCCTCCACGAGCCCGATGAGCTCCGCCAACATCGCGGGCGTCACGCGCGCCTCGCCGATGGCGATGCCTGCGGCGTTCACGTGGGCGGTCAGGTCGCCGAGCATCCAGTTGGCCACCTGCTTGGCGCGGTCGGTGCCGGCGATCTCCACGGCCGCATCGAAGTAGCAGCCGGTCTCGGAGTCCGCCGCGAGCATCGCCGCGTCTGCCTTCGGCAGCGCGTATTCGGCGATGTAGCGGTCTCGGCGCGCGTCGGGAAGCTCCGGTAGCTGCGCCGCAAGCCCCTCGATCCACGCGGGCTCGAAGCTGAACGGCACCATGTCGGGCTCCGGGAAGTATCGGTAGTCGTGCGCCTCTTCCTTGCTGCGCAGGCCGCTCGTGCGGCGCGCGGTGGCGTCCCAGTGACGCGTCTCCTGCACCACGGCCTCCCCTGCATCCAGAAGGTCGGCCTGGCGTACGATCTCGTAGGCGAGCGCATCGTGGAGCGCCTTGAACGAGTTCATGTTCTTGATCTCGGTCTTGGTGCCGAACCCGGCCTGGCCGCGCGGGCGGATCGACACGTTGCCGTCCACGCGCATGGAGCCCTCCTCCATACTGCAGTCGCTCACGCCAAGCGCGAGCCAGATGCTGCGCAGCTTCTGCGCGAAGCGGCGCGCCTCTTCCGGTGTGCGGATATCCGGCTCACTTACGAGCTCCATGAGCGGCGTGCCCGCGCGGTTGAAGTCCACCAGGGAGTGCGTGGCACCGGCGATACGGCCTTCCGAGCCGCCCACGTGCACCATCTTGCCGGTGTCCTCTTCGAGGTGGATGCGCGTGATGCCGATCGGCACACGGTAGCCACCGTCCTCGGCAACAGGCGACGGGCCATCGGCCACCACATCGCCGTCCAGGTCGAGGCGCTCGGCCACACCGGGCCCGTCGACCTCCACATCGATCACGCCGCCGGAGCAGAACGGCAGGTCGTACTGTGAGATCTGGTAGTCCTTGGGCATGTCGGGATAGAAGTACTGCTTGCGGTGGAACTGGCTCCACAGCGCGATGTCGCACTCGGTGGCGAGGCCCGCCAGAACCGTCCACTCGATTGCCGCCTCGTTGGGCACCGGCAATGCGCCGGGCATGCCGAGGCACACGGGGCACACCCGCGTGTTGGGCTCGCCGCCGAAGGCGACCGGGCAGCCGCAGAACATCTTGGTGTTCGCGGCGGTGATCTCGGTATGGATCTCGAGGCCGATGACGGCTTCGTAGCGTTCGAGCACGTCGAGCAGACGATCCTTGCCCAAGGCGGGACTCCCCTCATGGGTACCGGGCAGTGCGCAGGCTCCGATTCTACCCGAGCGGAGCCGGGTGCGCAGCGAAGTAGCGAGCCGCCTTGAATACGGCGGGGCGACCCGTAAGGCCGCCCCGCGATCCGCGCATCAGAACGCTTACGGCAGAAGCGCCCGCGCCGCCGAACGCACACCCGGCGAGAGCACACCGTCACCACCGAGATAGCGGAGCTCGTAGATCATCTCCCTGTTGGCCGTGAGCGCGGCCCCCGTCTCCGGTGAGAGGGTCGAGCCGCGCGTGAGCAGAAGCACGCTGTAGTCGCTGCCCTGCAGCACACCGCCGGCGAGCGCATCGGCGAAGTCGAGGCCGGTCGCAAGCGCCGGACGCGACCACAGCATCCCCATGCCGTCGAATGCCTCGGTGGCGAGCTTTGCGGCGGTGTCGTACCTGTTCGCGCCGCCGACGCGCGAGAAGTCGATGAATGTCGCGTCAAGTTCGGTCTCCACCGCCGCGCACACGGCTCCGGTGCCGCCGATGATGTACCCATGCGTGGCGGTGTTGGCCTGCATCGCAGTCTTGGTGGATGGCGTCAATGCCGCTGGTTGCGTGAGGTAGATCGGCCACCCGTTCGCCGCCGCGATCGGCGCTGCCGCCAGTGCATCGGGGAAGTCCTCGCCCGTGCACACGAACGCGGTTCCGTCGTAGGTGCCGCTGGAGAGCGACACCACCCGCTCCGCGATCGTGTTCGCCGTCTCGTACCGGTTGAGACCGCCGAGCCGCTCGGCCGCACCCAGCGGGGTCAGCGCCTTCGCCGCGTTCAGCACGTCATCGCTCACCGCCCCGGTCCCGCCCAGGACATAGACGCCCTTCACGTTCAGCCGGTCGAGCTCGGCCGCGACGCTCGCGGGCAGGACATCGTGCGGAGTGAGCAGCAGCGGCCCGTCCAGCACGCCGGCGAGTGCGGCGCCGCCGAGTGCGTCCGGCCAGTTCTCGCCGGTGGTCAGAACGGCAACGTCAGCGCCGTTGGGATACGCCTTCTTGGAGGCTTCGATCGCCGTGAGATAGCGGTTCGTGCCCTCCACCTCGGCCTCGGTCGCAGGAGTGGTCACGTTCCACTTGGAGATCCGGCTGTTCGCCGTATCGGCCACGTACACCGTGCGGTCCAGACCGGTACCGATACCCATCGGTGCGGCGAAGCGCTCCTCCCACGGGAGTGCCTCACCGAAGACGTCGAGTGGGTCGCTGTTCTGTGACAACACCTGTGCGCGGCTGCCGCTCCATTCGACCACGAATACGTTGCACGCGGGATCAAGATCGATGTCGAACGGCCGAGAATAGGCCCCCGGTCCGCCCCACGCCCACTTCATCGAAAGGTCGGGATTGTACACCCCGATCATGTTGTCCGGCTCGGTCCCGTCCTCGTCGACGGCCACGTACAACTCGTCGTCCTGGGAGATGCCGATCCCCATGGGGGTGGGTGGTGTGACCGACGTGATGAGCTCACCGGACCGCTCGCGCACCTGCACATCCACCCACTGGCGCGTGTTGAATATCCTGCCGTCAAGCGCGACATCCAGGCCCACCACATCGTGGAGGGGCGTAGCCGGTGTCTCGATCGTATGGCTGTGACCGTAGAGTTCCGGATGGAAGACCTCGATGCGGTCATTGCCCTGCTGCCCGACGTAGAGCGAGCCCCACCGGTCCGTGGCCAGTGTCCTCGGCTGCTTCAGTTGTCCGGGAGCCGTTCCTGAAGCGTCGTACTTCTCCACGAATACGCCATCGGCGGTGAACATCTGGATACGATCGTCGCCGCTGAACCCCCCGGCCACGTACACGTTGCCCCACTTGTCCACGGCAACGTCAGTGGGTGAGAAGAACGAGCCGTCGGCGTAGGGCGCAGTGTTGTCCAGCTCTCCCCAGTTCCGCTCCCAGGTGACGCTGAGCGCCCCGAACGCGCTCGACGGCATCACACCCAGCACAAGCGCCATGACCACACACACCACGAACAACGACCGCATCGACCAGCGCATGGTGCCCCCCAACCGATCGCGCCCGCGCACGCGGACGAACCCGTTATCGGGACGAATGTACCCGCCGGTGGCGCCATGCAGCGACCATTCGCGCAGGTTCTGACAAGCGGCCGGTGAAGGTGGCCGGCTAGCGGGCCAGCGCCCTGACGAGCGGTGGGGTCGTGTCGAATCCGAGTGCGGCCTCATACGCGGCGGCGGCCTTGAACACGGTGGTCTCGGCGAAGTGGTCACCGATGATCTGCAGCCCCATCGGCATGCCGGTCGATGAGCACAGCCCGCTCGGCACACTGATCGCGCAGTTGCCCGCGAGGTTCACCGGGATGGTGTAGAAGTCGTTCAGGTACATCGTGTACGGGTCCGACTTCTCGCCGAAGCGGAACGCTGGCTCCGGGGTGGTCGGGGTCAGCACCACGTCGAACTGCTCGAACGCCGAGCGGAAGTCCTCGATGATGCGTGTCCGCGCCTTCTGCGCCTGACCGTAGTACGCGTCGTAGTAACCGGCCGAGAGCGCGTACGTGCCGAGCATGATGCGGCGGATCGTCTCAGGACCGAATCCTTCAGTACGCGAGCGCATGTAGAGGTCCAGCACGTCCTCGGCGTCATCCACGCGGTGACCGTACCTGATGCCGTCGAAGCGCGCGAGGTTCGACGACGCCTCCGCGGGACCGATGATGTAGTACGCCGAAAGGCCATGCTTGGCGCTCGGCAGGGCGACCTCCCCTACCTCGGCGCCGAGCGATGCGAACATCTCGGCCGCGTCGAGCACGCTCTGCTTCACCTCGGCGGCACAGCCCTCGATCTCGAGGATGTCGGTCGCGAGACCGACCCGGAGCCCGCGGACCCCGCTCTCGAGCGCGGCCGCGTACGCGTCGACCGCATCTGTGGCCGATGTCGCATCGCGCGGGTCCTCACCGGCGATCGCCTCGAGCACGAGGGCCGAGTCATCCACGTTCTTCGTGAACGGGCCGATCTGGTCGAGCGAAGAGCCGAACGCGATCACACCGTACCGGCTCACGCGTCCGTAGGTCGGCTTCATGCCCACGGTGCCCGTGAGCGCGGCCGGCTGACGGATCGAGCCGCCGGTATCGCTGCCGAGCGAGATGCTCACCATGCCCGCGGCAACGGCCGCGGCGCTGCCGCCGCTGGAGCCACCGGGCACGCGCTCGAGGTCCCACGGGTTCCGGGTGGGACCGAATGCCGAGTTCTCGGTGGAAGAGCCGAAGGCGAACTCGTCCATGTTGAGTTTGCCGATGGGCAGTGCGCCGGCGTCGAGCAGCCGCCGCACAGCGGTGCAGTCGTACACGCTCTCGTAGCTCTCCAGCATGCGGCTCGAGCACGTGGTGCGCGTGCCGACCAGGTTCATGTTGTCCTTGATGCCGGCGGGCACACCCGCGAGCGGCGAGAGGTCCTCGCCGGCCGCACGCGCCGCGTCGACCCTGTCGGCGGCCTCGTACGCAAGCTCGGGCGTGAGCTGCAGGAACGCGTGCGTCTCGCCATCGAGTGCGTCGATGCGCGCGTACGCGGCCTCGGTGGCCTCGCGTGCCGAGAAGTCGCCGCGTGCGATGCCATCGCGCACCTGGCGCGCCGAGAGCGCCGAGAGGTCGAGCGCCGTCATGACGCATCCCCTCCGCCCGTGATCGCGGGCACCACGAACGCGGTGCCGTCGGTGTCCGGGGCGTTCCGCAGGGCGTCCTCGCGGGGCAATCCCGGCACCACCACGTCGGCGCGCGTGCGGTTGGTCATCGCAAGCGGGTGCGCCGTGGGCTCCACGCCTTCGAGATCGAGGTGCTGGAGCTCGTCGATGTGGCCGAGCAGTGCGCCCAGTTCGGCCGTGAGCGCGCTCACCTGTTCGTCGGTGAGTGCGAGCCGGGCGAGCATGGCGACATGACGGACGTCGGCTTCAGTGATGGCCATTCAGGGCGCCTCCAGGGCACGGGAACGATGCGACAGAGCCCAATGATACCCGACAGCGTGCGCAAGCGAACGGCCTCCGCGGCGATCGGCGGCACCGCGTCACGCGGCAGGCACGCTCACCAGAAAGGCCGCCACCACGGTGATGGCGTTGTAGAGGGCGTGGAGCGCGATCGGAGGCCAGAGGCTGTCGCACCGCTCGGCAAGCCAGCCGAGGGCCACGCCGAGGATGAACGTGGGCACGAGCAGCCACCAGCTGCGATGGAACGCCGCGAAGAGCGCCGCCTGCACGATGATCGCCGGCCACACCCCGAAGCGCGCGGCAAGCCCTTCCTGCAGCGCCCCGCGGAACACGAGCTCCTCCACCGTGGGCCCGATGACGACCACCATCAGCACCGCCACCAGGAAGCCCGCTTCGCCGCTGCCGAACAGCGCGGGAAGGCTCGTCGTCGACTCAGGCAGCATGCCGAGCTCGCGGGTGACGAACGCATAGAGGGACGCGAGCAGACGGGTCACGACCAGGCCGACGACCACCAGACCGCTCGACCGGGCGACCTGCCCGAACGAGTGGTGCTCGTGAGCGATGCCAAGCGCGCGGAGCGGCTCACCGCCGCGGCGCCGCACGAGCCACACGATCACGCCTACCTGCACCGCGTAATAGAAGGCGAGCACGAGCACGCGCACCGGCAGCTGCACCGGCGCCTCGAGCGCCGCGACCCAGTCGGATAGCGAGATGACTTCCTTGACCATGAACATCGAGAAGGTGACCGAGAGCATCGCCGCCGCCTCGAGCAGCGTCCACTGGAACCCGCCACGCGCCCCGCCCTTAGGAACGCGCGCACCGGCGTCGGCCGCCGCCTTCGCACTGCGCTTCCGGGGGGTAGCGCTCGCGGGCTGCGTGGCGCCGCTACGCTTGCGCGGAGTGGGCTCCACGCGTGGCGCGGTGGTCCGTCCACCCGATGCGGCGCGGCTCGACGCGCCGGAGGAGCGCATCACGATGGCGCGCCTGGGACAGGCCTTCACGCACGCCCCGCACGCGTCGCATCGCGACCAATCGACCTGCAAGTACGTGCGGCCAACGCGCACGGCGGCGCGCGGACACGCGGTCACGCACGCGCCGCAGCGGTCGCAGGCGCGCGGATTGAGTGAGAGCGGCGGACCTTGCCTCATCGCGCACCGGTCCCCGTCGTTCGGGACACGCTCACCGGCCGGCTCCGGGAGCCACGCCGGATTCGAGCACACCGGCAAGCTCGTCCTCGGAGAGCACCGGCACGCCGAGCTCGAGTGCGGTGGTGTACTTGCTGCCCGGATCGGCGCCCACCACCACGTAGCTCGTCTTCTTGCTCACGCTCCCGCTGACCTTGGCGCCGAGCGCCTTGAGCGCCTCGCTCGCCTCGGTGCGGGTGAACCGCTCGAGCGCGCCGGTGAGCACCCACGTGGTGCCGGCGAGCGTCTGCTCGCGCTGCGGCCCGCGCGGCTCGTCGGCGGTCCGCACACCCGAGGCCTGCAAACGGCGCACGATCGCCACGTTCTCCGGGTTCTCCGCGAACGCGCGCACCGACTCGGCGATCTTGGGGCCTACCTGCTCGACCGCCGCAAGCTCGTCGGCCGACGCGTCGAGCAGTGCGTCGATCGAGCCGAACGCGCGCGCGAGCGCTTCGGCGACGGTGGACCCCACGTGCCGGATGCCGAGGCCGAAGAGCAACCGAGCGAGCGGACGCGCCGTGCTCGTCTCGATGCTCGCGAGCAGCTTGCGCGCCATGGTCTCGCCCAACAGGACCGGCGAGCCGTCCTTCTTCACGCGGCCGAGATCGAGCGCTGCGAGCTGGTCGAACGTGAGCGTGTAGTAGTCGGCCACATCGTGGAGCAGCCCCGCTTCCACCAGCCGGCCGACGATCTCGGTCCCCATGCCTTCGATGTCGAGCGCGCCGCGCGACGCCCAGTGGCCGAGGCGCTCGAGGCGCTGCGCCGGACATCCCGCGTTGGTGCAGCGCGGCACCACCTCGCCCTCCTCGCGCCAGACCTCGCTCCCGCAGCTCGGACACGCCGCCGGCATGCGCCACTCACGTTCGCTGCCGTCGCGCAGCCCCTCGACCGGCCCCACGACCTCGGGGATCACGTCGCCGGCCTTGCGCACGATGATCGTGTCGCCGATACGAACGCCTTTGCGGCGGATCTCGTCCTCGTTGTGCAGCGTCGCACGAGCGATCGTGGATCCGGCCACGAGCACCGGGTCGAACTCGGCAACCGGTGTGAGCGCGCCGGTGCGGCCCACCTGCACGCGGATCCCGCGCAACACGGTCGTCTTCTCCTCGGGCGGGAACTTGAACGCGATCGCCCACCGCGGCGCCTTGGAGGTGAAGCCCAGCTCAGCCTGGAGCGCGAAGGAGTCCACCTTCACGACCACGCCGTCGATCTCGTACGGCAGGTCGCTCCGGCGTTCGATCGCCCGCTCGCAGAACGAACGCACCGCATCCCTCGTTTCGCACCGCTCGATGTCGGGGTTCACCCGGAAGCCCGCGCCACGAAGCCAGTCGAGCGCCGCGCTCTGACTGGTGATCCCGAGACCGCCCGGCGCGACCACCTGGTACATGAACGTCGCCAGGTCGCGGGAGGCGGTCACTGCGGGGTCCTTCTGCCGCACCGCGCCGGCGGCGGCGTTGCGCGGGTTGGCGTACGGCGGGAGCCCGGCCTCGTCCTGCTCGGCGTTCAGCCGCTCGAAGCTCGCCTTGGGCATGTAGACCTCGCCGCGCACCTCCACGCGCCACGGTTCGCCGGGCGCGGCCTCCCCGAAGAGCGAGCCCTGCGCGGGCTGCGCCGCCGGCTCCGGACGCTCGGCCTGCAGCCGCAGCGGCACGTCCTTCACGGTGCGCACGTTGGCGGTCACGTCCTCACCGGTCCGGCCGTCACCGCGCGTGGCCGCGCGCACCAGCACCGCATCCTCGTAGGTGAGCGCGAGCGAGCTGCCGTCGATCTTGAGCTCGCACATATACGTCACGTCCCGACCGGCCGCTTCGCGCTCGACGCGCTCGAGCCACGCATCGAGCTCGCCGAGGTCCATGGCGTTGTCGAGCGAGTACATCCGCTCGGCGTGCGTGACCGAGGCGAACGCCTCGGCGGGCGGCGCGCCCACACGCTGCGTGGGCGAATCGGGCGTCACGAGGTCCGGATGCCCCGCCTCGATCGCCTCGAGCTCGCGCACCAGGGCGTCATAGGCGGCGTCGGAGATCTCCGGCGTGTCGAGCGCGTAGTAGCGCCATGCGTGACGCCTGATCTCGGCGCGCAACTTCTCGGCGCGTGACGCGGCCTCCTCGCGCGATGCGGGGACCCGTGGCTCCTGCCCGGTCACGACCGGCTACTCCTCGCCCTTGAGCGTCTGTACGTGGACGTCGTTCACCGAGTAGATCACGGCCTCGGGCACGAAGCGGTTCATGCGCTCGGCCTCGTAGATCCATACGTCGGTGAGCGCCACCTTGAAGTAGATGCCGCCCGGACCGTTCACCGGCTCCACGTCCACGCCATTTGCGAGATACGCGCGCAGCTCGGTCTCGATGTAGTACGTGAAGACGCGCGCCGCGTCGCGGTACTCGTTGTAGAGCGCCATCCGGCGGTCCGCCTCGAACATATCCAGCTCGTCGATGCTGTCCATGCGCGCACCCCTTCCCTTTCCGTACGCGATGTCAGACCTGTGGGGTCACAGGCTCCAGTCGTATCTCCCCGAGCGCGCCGATCCGGTCACCGGCGATCACCACCGCGCCGGTCACTCCCGGCACGGCACACGCCCACGTGAGCGCCCGCTCGATGTCATCCGGCCCGTGCACGCGATTGCCGAGCGCTGTGGCCACCGCATCGGCCAGAGCTCCCTCGGGAGCCACCACCGTGGCACTGTGCGCCGAGCCGAGGCTCACACTATGCCCTACTTTGCCCGACGACGTGCAGACGGCGACAGGAAGCGTTGCGCCATCGACAGCAAGCGCGACCCTCCCGGACAGCGGCGAGTCGCCCGCCACGAGCAACACGCGCCGCCCGCGGGTGCCCATGATGAACGTGTCGCCGCCGTTCTCAACGATCACCTCGGCCGAGAGCGGCTCGAGTGCCCGCGCCACGCGCTCGGCGATCGCTCCAGCCACAGCGGCCATCGGCCCCGTGCCCGCGGCGGCGCCGGCGTCAGCCATCGCGCGCACCACCTCGGGAGCATCGTCGGCCACAGTCACCGGCACATAGCTCTCGAGGAACCGGGGGTGCGCGGCTATGTGGCGTTCGAGGTCGGCGCGCAGTGCGTCCACCACCGCCAGCGCCTCGGCGGAGAGGTCGCGCAGCGCGCTTATCTGCAGGTCGGTCTCGCCGCGCACCACGGTGAACGGCACGAGCGCGTCGGCGTTGCTGACCTGGCGATATGTTCGGGGCTCCCACACCATTGGTTCATGGTAGCAGGGTCCGGGGCATACTCTCAGAGGGAGTGCCCGAATGCGACGGAAGGGCGGCCATGCGCGGGATCCTCGAGCTGTGCGTGAAGATGGACCGGCTCGCCGACGACCTCTACCAGACCCTCGCCCGCGACTGCCCGGAGCCTGAACTCGCCGCACTGTTCGCCCGTCTTGCCGAGGACGAGGCTGAGCACACCGGTTGGTGGGAGGGCCTCCTCACGGCATGGGACCGCGGGCTGCTGCCCGACCTCGTCAACGACACGTCCGGGCTCGTGGAGCGGCTTGCGGGCCTGTACGAGGAGTTCGAGACCATCGAGCTCAGCGCACTCGGCACCCTGAGCGCCGAGCAGATGCTCGCTCTCGCGGCACGGGTGGAGTTCTTCATGATCGACCCCGTGTTCGGCGAGCTCATCGAGCTCACCGAGCCCGGTCAGGCCGAGAAGCGCCACACGGTCTACCAGGCGCACGTGCAGCGGTTGGTGAACGAGATCGCGCAGCGCTACCCGGCCGATTCGCTCGCGGGGCTGCTCGCCACGAGCCTCGCACGCGCGTGGACCGACAATATGCGGCTGGCCACGTTCGCCACGCACGACTCGCTCACGGGCCTCTACAACCGGCGTGCGCTGCGCACGCACCTGCCGCAGTGGGCCGCGTGGTCCGCGCGCTACGGCCACCCGCTCACCGTGCTACTGGTTGACATCGACTTCTTCAAGGACGTGAACGACCGGTTCGGGCACGCCACGGGCGATCGGGCGCTTCGCGAGATCGCGACCGCCATGGACGCGGGCGTGCGAGCCTCGGACCTCGTCATACGGTACGGCGGCGATGAGTTCGCGGTGATCGCGCCCGAGACCGGCATCGCGGAGTACGACGAGCTCTGCGCCCGGGTGCTCGATGCGGCGCGGGCGGTGTGCGTTGACACCGACAGCGGCGAGACGCTCCGGTTCACCGTGAGCATCGGCGGAGCCGTGACGCACGATGCGGCAGGCTCCCCACCGCGACGTCTCGAGGCGATGCTCGCGGCGGCCGATCAGTCGCTGTATGCGGCGAAGCAGACAGGCCGCGACCGGGCGGGGACGCCGATCGCGCTCAGCGCCTCCTGAGCGGGCGCCGACGATCCGGCCTGCCTCAGTCGAGCAGTTCCGCCGCGTGATAGCTGGACCGCACGAACGGAGCGCTCGCCACCCCCGAGAACCCGAGTCGGCGGCCGATCCGCGCCAGCTCCGCGAACTCGTCCGGCTCGATGAACGCGGAGACCGGCAGATGCTCGGCACTCGGACGCAGATACTGCCCGAGCGTGAGCAGCCCCACTCCCGCCGCCCTCAGGTCGCGCATCACATCCACGACCTCATCGTGCGTCTCGCCGAGCCCCAGCATGAGTCCCGACTTCGTGGGCATCTGCGGCACGCGCTGCCCCGCGCGCTTCAGGACGTCGAGACTGCGCCCGTAGTCGGCGCCGGGGCGGACCGTGTCGTAGAGCCGGGGCACCGTCTCCACGTTGTGATTGAAGACGTCCGGCCGGGCATCGGCCACCGCATCGACCGAACCGCCCCTGCCACCGAAGTCGCTCACGAGCACCTCGACGGCGACGCCCGGCGTGCGGGCGCGCACGGCCTTGATCGTTGCGACCACGTGGGCCGCGGCGCCGTCCTCGAGATCGTCGCGCGTCACCATCGTGATGACCGCGTGCCGGAGCTCCATGGCCTCCACCGCCTCGGCCACGCGCTGCGGCTCCCCCGCGTCGAGTGGCGCCGGACGGCGCGACTCGACCGCGCAGAAGCGGCATCCGCGGGTGCACACGTCACCGGCGATCAGGAAGGTCGCCGTCCCGCTCGCATAGCACTCGCCGCGGTTGGGGCACTTGGCTTCCCGGCAGACCGTGGAGAGCTCGAGCCGGTCGAGGAGCCCCTCCACTGCCGAGTACTCGCCGCCGTGCGCGATCGGGCGCCGGAGCCACGCGGGCAGCCGACGTGCGCTCGCTCCGTGGTCGTACGACACGCTAGCAGCCGCACTTCTGCGCCGCGTCGGCGCACGCCATGCGGATGACCTCGGACACCGTGGGATGCGCGTGCACCGTCTCGGCGAGCTGACGGACCGTGAGGTCGTGGCGTATGGCCACCGCCACCTCATGGATGGTCTCCACGGCATGCGGGCCCACGATCTGGCAGCCCACGATGCGCCCGGTGCCCTTCTCGGCAACCATCTGCACGAAGCCGTCGCTCTCGCCCTCACCGAGCGCCTTGCCGTTGGCCGCGAACTTCGCAACTGACTGCACGGCGTCGATGCCGTGCTCCTTGGCCGAGTTGCGCCCGCTGCCCACGACCGCCACCTCGGGGAAGGTATAGACGCACGCGGGGATGCAGTCGTACCGCACCGTCTCCAGGTGCGCCTCGGCACCGACCGTACGGAGCTCGGCGACCGCGTTGCGCGCCGCCACCACGCCCTCCTCCTCGGCCACGTGCGCGAGCATCATGCCGCCGATGAGGTCGCCCACCGCATACACACCCTCGAGCGAGGTGCGGAAGTGCTCGTCGACCTTCACCGCGCGGCGGTCGAACGCGACACCGGCCTCCTCGTAGCCGAAGCCCGCCGAGTTGGGAACCCTGCCCACGGCGCTCATGACGATGTCGCTCTCGAGCACCGTTCCGCTCCGCAGCGTGGAGCGCATGCGTCCGCCCGCGCGCTCGACCACCTCAACGGCGTCGCCGAGGTGGAACGTGACTCCCATCTCCTCGAGCGACGCCTGTGCCTGCTTCACGACACGCTTGTCGTTGCCGGGCAGCACCTGGTCCATCAACTCGACCACGGTCACCACACTGCCGAATGCCGCGTACGCGCACGCGAACTCGAGGCCGATGACACCGCCGCCGATGATCACGATGTCCTTGGGGATGTCGGCGAGCGTGACCGCGTCATCGCTCGTCCATACGCCTTCGAGGTCGTGGTCGATGTTCGGGAGACGGAACACGTCTGAGCCGGTGGCAAGGATCACGGCGTCGCCCTCGACGGTCTCCGTCGAGCCGTCCGCAAGCCGCACATCCACGCGGTCCCGGGCCGCCAGCCGACCCTCGCCTTGGAGCACGCGCACCTTGAGCCGGCGGGCGCTGGCCTCGACCTGGCCAACCAGCTCGTCGACCACGCCCTCCTTGCGCGCGCGGAGCGCGTCCACGTCGACCGAGGCGATGGTGGCCTCAAGTCCGAACGCCGCGGCGTCACGCGTGTCAGCCACGATGTGCGCCGAGCGCAGGATCGTCTTCGTAGGGATGCAGCCCCAGTTCAGGCAGGTGCCTCCGAGTCGATCGCGCTCGACGAGCGTGACCTCGGCGCCGAGCCGAGCCGCCTCGAACGCGGCGCCATAGCCGCCAGGACCACCACCGAGCACGACGATGCGCATCGTCAGCCTCCCTGTATGCATGCGGTGCCGGATGCCGGACATCACGCCCCGGGGCGATGCTCCGTCTCGGTCACCACTTCGGACTTGATCATGCTCACGAGCGCCGTGAGCGCCTCGATGACGTTCGGCCTGATGTCGCCGCCCACGAGCACGTACATGATGTCGTCGCCGACCTCGAGGTAGCCCTCGTTGATCCAGGCACGCACGATCGACACGCCCTGCATCATCCGGGCCGTCGTCAGCAGCTCCTCAAGCCGCTCACGATCCACAGCGAGATCCATCCCGTCGACCGGACGTCCATCACGCGAGTACGAACGGACGACACCGTTATGGCAGAGATACATGCCCACATCAGCGGCGCTCGCTTCGCGCTTCGCCTCCGCGAGCCAGACGTCGAGACTGGGGCCGACCGGTTCGCTCATAGCAGGCCGCCTTTCACCGTTGCAGGTTGGTATGCGGGGATGATAGCACGTGCCGCGGGAGCCTCAGCGGCCGCCCGTGTGCGGCTCGCACGCCGCGGGGATCGCGTGCCGGAACGTCGCGGCCTCGCACGTGAGGAACTTGTCGAGCGCAAGACCCGCGTAGCGCATCACCGGCTCGGCCGACTCGCGGCTCACCACCACCGCGAACAACACCGCCCATGTCGCCAGGTGCTCCACGAAGAACCTCCGGGCCCGCACCACCGCGGTGGCGTCGCCGGCCACTGCCATCCTGAGGCAGTGGGCCATATACGACAGCTCGGTGGCGATATCGCCAGGGCCCCGCTCCACGCCCCCGATCGCGGGAGTGGTGAACCGGCCCTCGCGATACAGCGACTCCAGACTCCTGATCGAGCGAACGGGGTCTTCGCTCACATAGGTCGCCTCATCCGGAGAGAGCACGTTGCGGAAGGGATCGAACTCCCGCTGACCGCCGTACAGCTTCTCGCGTTCGCGCACGAGCGACTCGCGGCCCGCCTGCGTACGTATCGCTGCGTCGGCCGCTTCGAACGCCTCGCGGATAGCCTGCTCGTCGACGTTCCGGGTGACTCTGCACGAGCGCATCGACGACCTCAGCTGGCGAAGCGCGACCGCGACCTCCGTGATATCGCCACGGTACAGCCGGGCGAGCGCCTCGTACGACGCGATGCGGTCATCGATCACGCATGTGCACGTACCGCCGTCGTGCCCGCAGGCCTGCATCGCCAGCTCCGCCGCGGCGGCATCGACCGTCTCCGCCGCCTCAGTGGCATGCTCGGCGGCCTGCGCAGCCATGGTCTGCTCCCAGTCGTGCTCCTCAAGGCCGGTGCGCAGGCCCGCCGCAAGGGTGTACGGGAGTCCTACCGCCACCATGTCGTGCACCACCGCTTCAGCGTCGTACGCGACACGATGGACCACGGTGCTCAGCCATACATCGGTGGTCCCCACACGGCGGCACGCCGTGTCAGCCGAGGCAAGCGCCAACACCTCCTCGTGGTCGCCGAAGACGAGTTCCACCCACGCCGCCCGGTGATCGCCGTCACGCGGACGCCCCACCGAGCCTGCGTTCACCCAGTGCAGGAAGCGGTCTGCGGTGACGATGGAACGGTGGAACGGCGCATGCACATGCCCACAGCACACGACGTCCACGTCGGCCTCGTCGATGTACGCGGCGAGCACACCGGGTTCGGCGTCCACCTCCACGATCTCGTCCACACGGCGCGGCGAACCGTGCACGAGCAGCACGCGCGCGCCGTCGATCTCCAGCCTGATCTCGGGCGCAAGGCCGCACAATACCGCCGCGTCCTCCGGCCCCATCGACGCCACCGTGTACGCATACGACTCCGCGCCATCGAGCGTCTCCTGTGGTGACGCGTATCGCGTCCCGGGAGTGGCGAGATGCTCGCAGATCGCACGGTCGTAGTTGCCCTGCACGACGGGGTCGCCGAGTCCACGCATCCGGGCGATGACCTCCGAAGGGCGCGGCCCGTATCCCACGAGGTCACCCAGGCAGTAGCGTTCGGACACCCCCTGCGCATCCATGTCCCCGAGCACCGCATCGAGCGCGATGCTGTTCGCGTGGATGTCGCTATAGAGGGCGATTCGCCGCATGCGAAGCTCCTACCCCGTGAGTATCCTGCCCACCGCCGCGTCCAGGCCGAGCGGCATCACATGCACGCCGTCGGCGATATCCCTGATGTCCCGGACCTGCTCGGCAGCGAGTGCGATCGCCTCTTCGGCAGGGTCGTCCGCCACGCGGATCCGCTCGGCGATGTGATCGGGCACCATGAGCCCCGCGAGGTGCTCGTTCACGAACGTGACCACACGCGGGCTCCTGATCACGAGCACGCCCGCGATCACCTTGGCGCCCATCGGCCGCACCGCGTCGACCGCACGCTGGAGCTTGTCCATGTCGAAGATCGCCTGCGTCTGGAAGAACCGCACCCCCGCCGCGATCTTCTGCTCGATACGGGCGAGCTGCACGTCCCACGGCTCGGCCTCAGGGAACATGGCCGCGCCGATGTAGAAATCGGTGGCCCCTTTGAGCTCACGGCCCATCATGTCGTGCCCCTCGTTCATGCCGCGGGCTATCTCCGCCAGCTGCGTGGAGTCGAGGTCGAACACGCCCTTGGCGTGCGGATGATCGCCGGCACGCGGATCGTCACCGGTCACCACGAGCACGTTCTCCAGGCCGAGCGACCACGCGGCGAGCAGGTCCGACTGAAGCGCCAGACGGTTCCGGTCCCGACAGGTCTGCTGGAAGATCGGCTCGATCCCCCGGTCGAGGATCGCGCGTGACGCGGCGAGGCTCGAGAGATGCAGGGTCGCCCCTTGGTTGTCGGTCACATTGAGCGCGTGGCAGTAGGGCGCGAGCAGGTCCACCGATGCGTGCATCGCCGAGAGGTCGGTACCGCGCGGCGGCGCCACCTCGCCGGTGACCACGAACTCACCGGCGTCGAAGAGATCCTTGAGTCGGCTCATCGCGCGCCCTCCTCGCGGGCGAGTGCTTCGCGTGAAGGCTTCTGCCGCCCCGTCACCCGGTCGCGGATGTTCACGCCGCCGGGCTTGAGAGCGGTCGAGAAGTCCTTGGGTGCGAGCGTCCCGGTACCCACGCGTCCCTGCTCGGTGAGCCGCCGCCTGATGCGCACGTGGGTGCACTCGCGGTCGGTCAGCACCTCACACATGCCGTTCCACATGCCGCCGCACGGGCCGTTCAACAGCCCCTTCGGGCACGTCGTGACCGGGCAGATGCCAGCGGTCTCGCCGAGCACGCAGTCGCCGCATGTCTGGCACCGCTCCTCGAACACGCCGTTGCGCACAACCGTGCCGAGGAACAGCGACTCGAGACCCGGGAACACCGGCTTGGCGATCGCCTCTGCCGTGGTCTGCACGCCGGCGCCGCACGCAAGCACCAGCACCGCATCGGCACCCTCGATCTCCTCACGATGCTTGCGAGCGTCGAGCTTGGTACCGTTGAGGTGGCACGTCACGTCGCCCACGGTCCAGCCGGTCACGGTGTAGCCCTCGGCGGTCAGCCGAGTGGCGGCCTCCTCGAGCTCCCGCTCGCCGCCGGTGTGCGCGACCGTCGCGCACTGTCCGCAGCCCATGAGGAACACGCGCCGGGCGCCGACGCTCTCCAGATTGCCTGTGATGCGCGCCCAGTCGCGCGGCTTGGTGATGATCATGCGTTCCCCTTGCGTGATGCGACCGCGCCGCGGACCGCACGGACACAGCCTGGCGCATCCTCAGAATACCCCGCACCGAGCGCCGACGCGAAATCGGCGGTGACGACAGCGCCTCCCACGAACACCGGTATATCGAAACGTTCCCGCAGCTCAGCCACCGCACGCTCCATGTTGGGGAGCGTCGTGGTCATGAGCGCCGAGAGACACACCGCATCGGCATCGCGCGCCGCCTCCACGAACCGCTCGACCGGCACATCCACGCCGAGGTCGTCCACCAGGAAGCCCTGGCTTTCGAGCATGCTCACGCAGATGTCCTTGCCGATCGAGTGGATGTCACCCTTCACGGTGCCGAAGACGACCCTTCCCTCGTTCGTGTCACTGCCCTCCGGCAGGTGCGACTTCGCACGCTCGACGGCTGCCTTCATCGCCTCGGCTGCCGCGATCAACTGCGGCAGGAACACCTCGCCCCGCCCGTACGCGTCGCCCAGTCGCTGGATCGCGGGCGTGAGCACCTCGGCGATGACCGACTGTGGCGCCACACCTCCCGCCACGAGCGCATCCACGAACTCCGGCGCCGAGTCGGCGTCGCCCCGCTCCACCGCCATGCCGAGACGCGTGGCGTCGTCGTCCGCGAGCACGGGAGCGACCGGTTCTTGATCGACCTCGCGTGATGCGACATGCGCGATCCACCGCTCCGCCCGGGGGTCTTGTCCCAGCAACACGGCGGTCGCCGCCTCGGCGGTGCCGGCATCGAGCCGCACGGCGTCCGAAGGGTTCACGATGCCCGCGGTCAGCCCGGCCTCGATCGCGAGCTCGAGGAACCGCGCGTTGAGTTCGGGCCTGCCGGGCAGGCCATGGCTCACGTTGCTCACACCCGCGATCGTTGCAAGACCCAGATCGTGCGAGACCGCTGCGATGGCCTCAAGCGTGGCCGAAGCGCCGTCGTCCTGTGTCGCCGCGGCAAGCACCAACGTATCGGCGACGAGGTCGCCGTCGGCCAGTCCCGCGTCGTGCGCAGCGGCCCGAACGCGCTCCACGACCGCCACACGCGCGGTCGCCTCGTGCGGGATACCGCTGTCGTCGAGCGCGAGCACGACCGTGGCCGCGCCGTAGCGGGCCACGAGCGGCAGCACCGCCTCGAGCGACGCCGCCTCGCCGCTCACGCTGTTGACGAGCGCACGACCGGGATAGACGCGCAGCGCGGCCTCGAGCGCGGCCGGGTCGGTGGTGTCGAGCACCAGCGGCTGGTCCACGAGCCCGGAGAGCGCGAGCACGGCCTTCGGCAGCATCACGCCCTGGTCCACCCCGGCAGCGCCCACGTTCACATCCAGCAGGTCGGCACCCGCGTCGGCCTGCTCGATCGCGTACTCGCGCACCACGTCGAGCTTGCCCGCGCGGAGGCTGTCGGCGAGACGCTTCTTGCCAGTGGGGTTGATGCGTTCGCCCACGCTCGCGAACGCGGCGCTTCCGATACGCACCACTCCGCGCGGACCCGCGACCGTCACACCCGCGGGCGGCGCCGGGCGTTCCGCCAGCGGGCGCTCCTTCACGAAGTCGGCGATCGCACCGGTGAACGAAGGCGTGGAACCACAGCACGACCCGATGAGGCTCGCTCCCGCATCCACGAAGCGCGCGGCGTACCCGCCCATCTCATCAGCCGTACCGGGGAACACCGTGACGCCGTCCACGAGCCTCGGCAGCCCGGCGTTCGGGCGCACGATGATCGGCAGTGACGTGGCCGCGGCCATGCGCTCGACGAGCGGCAGCATCTGCTCCGGGCCGAGACCGCAGTTCAGGCCCACCGCGCTCGCGCCCGCCGCCTCCAGGATCACGGCGGCCGTCTGCGGGTCTGTGCCCGAGAGGTCCATACGCCCGTTGAGTCCGAAGGTGCACGTCACGAAGACCGGAAGATCGGTCACCGAACGAGCCGCAAGCACCGCACACCGCGCCTCGGCGATATCGGTCATCGTCGCGATGTTGATCGCATCGGGACGCTCCATCACGAGCGCCGCCGTCTGTTCGGCGAACGCGTCGAACAGCGTCTCGAAGTCGGCGGCGCCGAGCGGCTGGAGCACGTGCCCCGTGGGACCAAGCTCCGCGAGGATGTGCCGGGCGCCGCCCGCGCGCGCCACGCGCACCGCGGCCCTGTTGAGCTCCACCACCTGGTCCTCGAGGCCGTACGCGGCAAGCTTGAGGCGCGTACCGCCGAAGGAGTTGGTGGTGGCGCAGTCAGCTCCGGCCAGCGTGTAGAGGCGATGCACCTCCTCGACGATATCGGGCGCCGTGATGTTGAGCTGCATGAGCGACTGCCCCTCGGGCAGGTCGTGCTTGTGCAGCATCGTGCCCATGGCGCCGTCGAGCACGAGCACCTCGCGGCCGAGCCGCATCTGAATGTCAGGCATCCTGATCCCCTTCATGCGCAACGGCTCCCGCGCGCGGCGCACCCTCACGTGCCTTGTCGGCAAGGTACGACGCGACGAACCGGTAGCCGGTCAGGTAGATGATCCCGAAGAACGCGCCCATCTGCAGCCACGAACCCACGCCCATGCGGGCGTTGAAGACCGCAAGGTCACCGCTCGCGGCGCCCCAGCCGAGGAGTCCCGCGAACGCGAGCACCACGCCGATGCGGCTCGCTCGCAGCACCAGCGCACCCGCACGCACGCCAGCGCGCGCGCCGACCGGGATCGCGAGCACCACGAGCACGATCGCGGCCAGCGCGGCAATCGCCATGCCCTGTACGAACGGAAGCTGTGGCATAGGTGTGTCCCCTCGGCTAGAACGTGAGCGAGATGGCCCGGCGTGGACACGCGATCACGCACGCCTCGCAGTACACGCACTTGTCCTTGTCGAACCGGAGCGTCTGCGTGTCGGGGTCGAGCGTGAGCGCGTCAGGCTTGCACACGGCGGTGCACAACCCGCAGTCCACGCACCGCTCATCGTCGAGCACGATATCGCTCGCCGCCTCGCTGACCGTGAGCCCCTGCTCCTCGAGGAACGCCACGCCGGCCTGGAACGCCTCCTTCGGCCCGGTGACCTCGAGCACCATGCGGCCCTCCTGAGCGGGGTGGATCTGCGCGCGCAGGATGTTGGGCACCAGGTCGTAGTCCTTCACCAGGTGGTAGATGACCGGCTTGAGCGACTGCCGGGGCGGGAACGTGAGATCGAGCCTCTTGCGCGCCATCTAGATCGCCTCCCCTGTCCTGATCTCGAGCGGCTTTTGCACCTGACTCCCTACCTGCGGGAACAGCTGCGCGGGAGCGGAGAGCGTGAACGCTTCCTCGGTCACCCACCGCTTCAGTTCGGCGGCGATGGCACGGGCCTTGGGGAGCGACGAGATCGGGCCGGTGGGCACGCGCTTGCCCTCGACCTCGATGCAGCCGCTCCGCAGCGCGGCATAGCTCACCGTGCCGAGCGACGGGCGCGACCGGCGCTGTACGCCGTAGTCGTAGATCGTGGCGGTCAGGTCGGCGTCGGTGAGCGCGAGGGTCGCCGCGATGTCCTCGTCGAGCACCGGGATCGGCACGCCGATGCCCACGAAGCTCGACACGCCGTAGCCGGTGAAGGTCGCCGCCGAGAAGTACTCGGGGCTCGCCTGCTTGAGGTCCGCGATCACCGCGATGGTGCCGGCCGGACGCACGGGCACGCCGTGCTCGTCGCGATCGGTGTGCGGGTTGTGCTGTGTCCCCTCCCACGCCACGTAGCCGGGAGCACCGGCCACGAAGATGCGCGACCCGATGCCGATCGTGCGGTACGTGGGGTCGTTCAGCAGCGGCGAGAGCGCTCCCGCCGAGCAGTAGGTGGCGTTGCCGAGGCGCGGCAGCAGCGTGCCGAGGTACGTGTGCAGCACGCGATCGGTGGTGTTCACGGCCACCGCGTAGTTCTGATAGGCGTTCCGTGGATTGAAGAAGTACGCCTGGTTCAGGTCCTCGAGCGTGACCCATGTGTCGATCTCGGTCCGGGGATAGCAATCCGTACCGGGGCTCGACGCCTTGAGACGCACTGCGCGTCCGCGCAGCAGGTCTTCGATCACGTGCGCGCCACCATACTCCATGCCGCGCACGGTGCTCGTCTGCGTCACGCCGAGGAACGTGTCGACGGCGGCAAGGCCGCCGTGCGCCGGCACGTCGTTGAGCGAGAGCTCCACCATGCGGATGGGTGGATCGGAGTGCCCGAAGTTGAGCACGACTCCCGATGAGCACATCGGGCCGAACGTCGCCGTGGTGACGACGTCCACACGCTTGGCCGCTGCCGATACGCCTTCATCGGCGGCGAGCACACCGAACTCCTCCGCGGTGAGGACCACCGCGTTCCCGGATGCGATCCGGGCATTGATCTCTTCCCAGCTCTTGGCCATATGACCTACCTCCGAACACGAAAAAACACCTCCCGCCCGGACTGTTCGTCAGGGCGAAAGGCGCTTGATTGCGTCCTCCGCGGTACCACCCGACTTCGCCACATTCGTGGCCTCATCTCGAGCACGGGACGGTGGTGGTTCCGGCGGGCGGGACTTCGCCGGGTGTCCGATGCTCTCGAGCCCATGGTAACGGGGGCGTCCGTCCGGCATTACTCCGCGCGAACACGTGATCGCGCGTTTCCTCCGGATGCCTCAGGGGCCATGTTCCGCGGTCTTTCAGGCGCCGGTTCGCAGCTACCCCGGCTCTCTGCAGCCCTACTCACCCTCGCGTACTCATCCCCATCGCTGGCGACGTGCTGTGCGATTGTCCTGTCAGGGTACGGGTCGGCTCGCCGAGGTGTCAACTCACGATGTGCCGCGATCGAGCCCGCGGAGCGCATCAGCGACGATGCGGCCGTGGTCGAACGCCAGCGGCGGGAGGTCGTCCGCGGCGAACCAACGCGCCTCGGCAGCGTCATCGGCGCCAGCCACCACGGCGGGACTCTCGAGCACCGCCCGGTACGCCGCCGAGACGGTCCACCCACGGGGGTCCCGCCCTGGGTCGCCGTAGACTCCCACGAGTGCAAGCACGCCACTGAACGCGAGACCCGTCTCCTCGGCAAGCTCACGCCGGGCAGCGTCCTCGGGGCGCTCGCCCTCCTCCACGAAGCCGCCCGGCAGCGCCCAGCTGCCCGCGAACGGTTCGTTGCCGCGCCGGACGAGCAGCACCGAGACACCACCGTCGATACGGGCGATCGCGACGGCATCTGCGGTGAACGCGGGGCGTGGGAACCGGTACTCGACCATGCGCCGAGTGTACCCGCTCGCGTCCACACAGGACAGCGACCGAAGCGTCCGCCACCTGGGTACCTTGTCTGTACATGGGGTGCTCCACTGGGGAGGTGTCTATCATGGCTCGCTGGCGCAGGACCGCCCGGCTGGTGGTAGCGGTGGCGGTGGTGGTCGCCTTAGGGGTCGCCGCACCGGCGAGCGCGGTGTTGCCGTTCTCGACGGGGGTCGTGATGAACCAACCGGGTTACGACTTCACCGGTCCGCAGATCGGTGGGCGCTACATCGTGAGCGAGCGGACCTTCGGGACATCCGATGTGGTCGTCTACGATCGGCTGACCGGAATCGACACATCGATCGGCTATGGCGACGGCAAGGACCAGCTGTGGCCGGCGATCTCGGGCTCCCGCATCGCTTGGATCGACCGGACCGAGGCCGACGGCGAGGTCTGGTACGACGACCGCGCGGACGGCATCGCGCCGAGGCGCATCACCACCGACGCGGCCGACGACGTGGCCGTCTCGATCGACGGGAACCACATCGTCTGGATGAACGGCACCGTACTGGGGCGCCAGATCAGGTGGTTCGATATCGAACGCAACGTGTTCGGCACCGTACCCGACACCAACCTGCCGAACGGCGTCTCGGTCGACCGGGGCAGGATCTGCTGGTTCGACACCGACAAGTCGGTCAACTACGACGGCGTGTATCTGTACGACATCGCGGCCGGCGATGAGATCACCGTCCGCGAGCGGCTCCGGTCCGCCGCAACCATCGACGCCGCGTCTCCCTCGTTGCACGGGGACATGGTGACATGGGGCGAGACCCCCGTGGCCACTCCAGCCGACGCGACCGTGTACGTGAAGAACGTGCGGACGAACTCCGTGACGCCGGCCAGCGGGAACATCTTCAGGCAGTTGTATCCGGCGGTGTTCGGGAAGCTCACCGTCTGGCAGGACGAACGGAACGCCACCGACGACATCTACGGACTGTGGCTCCCCGATTGGCCGAGCGACCAGTCCGTGGCCATCAGCGCGTGGGAAGACCGCTTCCCGGACGTTTTCGGCCACAGCGTGGTATCTCAGCGCGATGTCGGCGAGGAGCGCGTCGCGCTGTCGGTGGCACCACTCGCGCCCGTGCGCATCTCAGGTCTCGACCGGTACGAGACTTCGGCGGAGATCGCGCGCGAACGCTTCGGCGCATCGACCAACGCGGTGCTTGCGACCGGCGAGGACTTCCCCGACGCGCTGTGCGCGAGCGCACTGGCCGGAGCCCTCGACGCCCCGCTGCTTCTCACCCGCACGGCCGCCGTGCCCGCGTCCATCATGAGCGCACTCTCCGACCTCGGTGTGGACAACGTGTGGATCGTGGGCGGCACGGGCGTGGTCTCCACCGCGGTGGACACGCAACTGACCGCCGCGGGGATGACCGTGATGCCGCGTGTATCCGGCCCCACCCGCTACGACACGGCCAAGCAGGTCGCGTACCTCGTGATGGACATCGTGTAGTCAGCCCCCGAGGGCCACTGGCGTCAGGAGGCGTTCTTCGTGCGCGGTGATGCGTTCCCCGACGCGCTCTCGGTCGCGCCGCACGCGTACGACGAGAAGATTCCCATCCTGCTTGTCGCGCCGGACGGAGTGCCCACCGCGACCGAAGACGCCGTCACGTTCGCATCCATCACCGAGGGTCATATCGTCGGCGGTACCGGTGCCGTGAGCGCCGCCACCGCCAGTGAGATCGACGCGCTTCTGGGCGACGCCGCCGACCGCTGGTCGGGCGTCGACCGGTACGCCACCTCGGCCACCTGCGCCGCGCACGGCGTCGCGCGGGGGTGGCTGGACCTCGACGACCTCGGCGTGGCGACCGGATACGCGTTCCCCGATGCGCTCTCAGGGGGCGCGGCGTGCGGCTACTACGGCAGCCCGCTGATCCTCACGCGGCCCGCCGCTATCGAGCTCTCCACGCACGACTTCCTTGACCGGAGACGGTTCGACTTCGGTGGTATGACGGTCTTCGGCGGAACGGGCGCTGTGGGTGATGCGGTCATGACGGAGCTCACGGCCTATCTCAACTAGAGAGAGGGATCAGACCACACGGCGGATGGACCTTCGAGGAGGCGTCGCCTCCATCAGTTCTCCACGGATGGGGCACAGCGTCGGCAAATGCGACGACGATACTGCTCGTATACCACCCGATGGAGTCGCACTCCATCCTCCCTCCCCCCTCGCACGCGGGGCGGGACCGGAACCCCGGTCCCGCCCCGCAGGCATTCCCGGGATGGTGCTCAGCCGAGCAGCATGTCCATGACGCCGCGTCCCGGGTCGACCACGAGACCGGTGGCCGCCGCCTCGAGCTCCGTGTACGCCCGGGCCGTTCCCGGCGCGATGCCGGGGCCGGCCAGGATGAAGGGCACCGGTTCGCCAACGTGCGTCTTGAGCTCGATCGGTGTGGGGTGATCGGGCATCGCGAGGATGCGGATGTGGCCAACGCACTCCCTCAGCACGGAGATGATCTCGCGGTCGATCGCTTCGATGGCCGCGACCTTCCCTTCGATGTTCCCGCCATGTCCTTCCTCGTCGGGCGCTTCCACATGGACGATCACCAGGTCGTGGTCCTCCAGGGCATCGAGCGCGCCCTGGACCTGCGCACGGTAGTCGTTGTCCGCGCCGTCGGTGACACCGGGGATCGCGAGCCGGTCGATCCCGAAGAGAACCGCCAGGCCGTTCAGCAGGTCCACGCCCGAGGTCAGCGCGGCGGTGACGCCTCGCAGCTCGCTGAAGGGCCGGAGCCCCGTTGGCGCCACCCCTGGCCAGAACGGCCAGATGTCGGTCGCCACCAGATCGCCCCGTGCCGCACGGGCCTGGTTCACCGTCGAGGCCGCAAGCAGCGGACGGGCACGCTCCATGAGGTCGAGCAACAGGTCGGCCCCCTCGCCGTGTGGCGTGCGCCCGGCCACCGGTTGGTCGCTGATGTCATGGGGCGGGGTGTAGGCCAGTTCGAGCAGCTCCGGATGGCCCTTCACCACAAGGATGTGCCGGTAGGCTGTACCGGGATGGAAGGTGAAGGTCTCGTCGCCAAGCGCCACGGCGAGCTCCTCAACGATGGCGCGCGACTCGTCGGTGCGGATGTGTCCGCATGCGTACGACTCCATCACGCCGCCCGCGACGTGCACCAGGTTCATGCGGAGCGCGACCTCATCGGGCGCGAGAGTCACGCCGAGGCTCGCCGCCTCGATCGCGCCTCTGCCCACGTAGTCAGCGACCGGGTCGTAACCGAGGATGGACGTACACGCCGCCGAAGACGACGGCTCCACGCCGGTCGGCACCGTCTGCGCCAGACCGACCGTCCCCAGGGTCGCAAGCGCGTCAAGGTTGGGGGTGTCCGCATGACCGAGCGTGGTCTTCGAGCCGAGCTCGGCAAGCGGCCAACCGGCCGCTCCGTCCAGGATCACGATCACATGCTTCACGTGCGCTCCTTCCACTGCGGACCGGCGGTAGAATCGTACCCGCAGGCACGCACCCGCACAAACCCGGAGGTCCTCGATGGTCAGCCGCGACGCCGTACTGCCCGTGCTCGAAGGCGACGGATTCTCGCTGCGCCCGCTCCAGCGCGCGGACGCCGACACCGTGCTGTCGATCCTGCGCGAACCGGGCGTCTCACGCTGGTGGGGCGTCTACGACGCCGAGAAGCTCGAGCGCGACTTCTTCGACCAGGAGTGGGCGTACACCTACCTCATCGTGGCGGAAGGCGAGACGGCCGGCGTCCTTCAGTTCCACGAGGAGACCGACCCCGGCTACACGCATGCCGGGATCGACATCACGCTGAGCGACCGCTTCCAGGACCGGGGACTGGGCACCCGCGCGCTCCGGCGGCTTATCCGGTACCTTATCGACGAGCGCGGGCATCACCGCATGACGATCGACCCCTCGGTACACAACCCGCGTGCCATACGCGTGTACGAGAAGGTCGGCTTCAGACCGGTGGGCGTGATGCGCAAGTACGAGCGCGACAGCGCCGGCGAATGGAGCGACGGCCTGCTGATGGACCTGCTCGCCGAAGAGTTCATCGAGGGGTAAGGTCGCGCGACGCCCTCGATGCCACGACACCACGACTGATCGGACACGCATGGAAGACGATCGCGAACAGATCCGCCGCTGGCTCGACGCGCTGTACCGTGATGCGCGCGTGGTGACCCGCCTCGACGCGGTGGTGACGGCGCAGACGTACGACCTGCCGACCGACGCGATGGACGTGGTGCTCGGCCTACCACCGGGACGCTACTCGCGCGCCCGGCTGTGCGACCAGCTCAACAGCGCGATCGTCGGCCGCGGGCTTTCGCGGCAGCTCGGCACGCACGACTGAGCCGATCATGGCTCGGACGGGCCTGGCGACCGCGCTCAGGCAGATGGGCGCCGTGCGGTCGCCATGACGTGCCACGGCAGGGCGGTGTCGTCCACGATCACGTCGACGAATCCCGCTCCGCTGATGACCGCCTCAAGCGCCGAAGGAACCGCGCGTACCGCAAGCGGCGGACCTTTCGGGGTCTCACGCGCGGCCCAGTCCACCACCAGGAGGCGCCCGCCAGGCTTCAGCATGCGGAACGCCTCGGCGTACGACCCGCGCGGGTCAGCGAGTTCGTGGTGTAGGTTGATCATGTACACCGCGTCCGCCAGTGCATCGCCGAGCGGCACCCGCGTCTCACCGGAACGCACGGGCACGATCCGGCCCTCGGCGACACCACGGCGGTTGGCGAGCATCCACTCGATAGCCTCTTCCGCGATGTCGGCAACGTACACGGTCGAACCGGGCGCGAGGTCGGCGAACGCCTCGGCGAACAGGCCGGTGCCCGCGCCGATCTCCACGATCACCGAGGGACCGTCCGGCGGCCCGAGTGCGGGCAGGAACACATCGGGCGGCAGAGTCTCGAACCGGCCGGGGTCGTTGAGCTTCTCCAGCTTCGCGATATCGAACTTCAGGTGTGCCATGGATGACCTCCTTGCAGCGGATTCTCGCACAACCGCTCCTACACGACCTGACGACCCGCCATCGACCGCTCCGCGGCGGTGTCGCACGCCCGCCCGCATCATGTACCATGCGCACATGGACACCACTCTCCACTACACGGACACCCGGGGGCTCGACGGCTCACGCCCCGCGTTCAGCCGCGCCGTCGTCACCGGCATCGCCCCCGGAGGAGGACTCTTCGTACCGGAAAGCCTGCCGTCACTGTCGCTCGAAAAGGTCCTCGCTCTGTCCGAACTGCCGTACTGGCAGCGGGCGGCCGCCGTGTTCGGCCGCTTCGGCGTGGATTTCTGTGACGAGCACGTCGAGGCGCTGATGCGGGAGGCGTACGGTACGCAGTGGGACGACGAGCGCATCGCACCTGTGGTCGAGGTGGTGGCTGGCACACACGTCCTCGAGTTGTGGCACGGACCCACGAGCGCCTTCAAGGACATGGCGTTGCAGTGCATGCCGCTGTTCTTCTCGGCGGCGGTCGAGAAGATGCAGGCCGAGGGCGAGCTGACCGACGACTTCCTCGTGCTCGTGGCCACCTCCGGCGACACCGGCAAGGCGGCGCTCGAGGGCTTCGCCGACCGCGAGCACACCGGCATCGTCGTGTTCTATCCCGACGGCGGCGTGTCCGACATCCAGCGTCTACAGATGGTCACCCAGCGCGGCGACAACGTCGGTGTCTTCGGCGTGCGCGGCAACTTCGACGACTGCCAGAGCGCCGTCAAGGCGGCATTCAGCGATGACGCCTTCGCGGCCGAGCTCCACGAACAGCACGGCCTGCGGCTCTCCTCGGCGAACTCGATCAACTGGGGCCGACTGCTGCCGCAGATCGTCTACTACGTGAGCGCGTATGCCGACATGGTGGCTTCCGGCGGCGTGAAGCCGGGCTCGCCGATGGACGTCTGCGTGCCCACGGGCAACTTCGGCAACATCCTCGGCGCGTACTACGCCAGGCGGATGGGCGTGCCGATCGGCCGGCTGCTGTGCGCGAGCAACGAGAACAACGTGCTCACCGACTTCATCGCGACGGGCACGTACGACATCTCGGACCGTGCGTTCGTGACCACACCGAGCCCGAGCATGGACATCCTCATCTCATCGAACCTCGAGCGGCTGCTCTACCATCTTGCCGGGCCGGAGGCGGTGCGCGGGTGGATGGCCGAGCTCGCCACGAACCGTCGATTCACGGTGGACCGCGGGACCTTCGCGGCGGTGCGCGAGCTGTTCTTCGCCGACTGGGCATCCAACGACGAGAGCCTCACCACCATCAAGCGCGTGTACGACGAGTACGGGTACTTGATGGACCCCCACACCGCCGTGGCGTGGGAGGTGGCCGAGCGCCTCCGTGGAGACGACCCGGTCCTCGTGGTCTCCACCGCGCACTGGGCGAAGTTCGGCGCCGACGTGTACCGCGCGCTCACCGCGACCCCCTACGACCGACCGCTGACAGGTGCGGCGGCGGAGATGAGCGGTCTCGACCTCCTGGCCGAGGTGCGGCACATCGCGCCCCACGCCGGGCCCGTGCCCGCACCGCTCGCCGAGACAGCATGCCTGGAACAGCGCTTCTCCGATGTGGTCGAGGCCGGTCGCGATGGCGTCGAGAGCGCGGTCAGGGAGTGGCTCGCGCGGTCATGACCGCTCGCTGATCCATCTTGAGGCGACCGTCCGTCGTGATCGGCGCCCTCTTCTCGGCGATAGACAGTCGTTCCCGTGGGGAACATCCACCTCATCCTGCACCCGCCGTGCACGCGTGCCCCCGTCGCCCGGGACACGTACGCAGGCTCCCGACGAACGGATGACCGGATGCCACGTCGCACGCTCCGCGAGACGCTTATGGGCTTGATCGGCGTCAGAGAGCACTCCGGCGCTGCACACGCGGGAGCGGTGCTCGCCCGCCACGCGGAGGAGCTCATGCGCACCAGCGGCGTGATGAGCGTCGGCGTGGGCACGAACGAGTCGGGTGTCGCGACCATCGTGGTCGGGATCGCCGGTCATCGGACCCCTGGCAGCGAATTCCCTGACGACATCGAGGGGGTCCCTGTCGTCGTGCAGGAGGTCAGCCGGGCGGAAGCGTTCTGAGACGCCAACGCACAGGACGTAGACGGGACCACCGGGACCATACGCCGTGGCAGCGGCAGAGGGGTCCCGGTGGTCCTGATGCCGTAGCCTGTATGACACGGCATCTTCGATAACGCCGCCCGCGCCGCCGGGGTTACGGGTCGTCTTCCCGGCCCGGTCGGGCATGCTCCGCCTCCACCGGACGGCGTGACCCTCCTGATGACGCTTGACCGCTCCGCGGGTATGCTTGCATGACGCGCACCAAACCCGGCAGCAGTGCGCCACAACGAGAGAGGACCGCCAGATGCGCGTCTACGTCTGTTTCGATGACACCGATTGCCTCGGTGCGGATCGCGGCACGGGCAAGCTCGTCCGCTGGTTCACCGAGCGCCTCCCGGAAGGGTGCACCACCTGGGGTGTCGTCCGACAGCAACTGCTCGTGCATCCGGATGTCCCCTACACCTCCCACAACAGCTCCGGCTGCGCCGTACTCGACGTCCCCGATGCGTCCTACCTGCCGGTGCTGGCCGAACTCGGCGCAGCGCACATCGCCGAGCACTGGATCGATGGCAGCGATCCGGGCCTGTGTGTAGCGTCCGAGTCGGACGCCCTCGACGCCGTGATCGCGTTCGGGCAGCGGGCTGCGGTCGAAGTGGTAACCCAGGCCGAAGCGCACGCGGTGGCCGCGGCCGCGGGCGTGCACCTCTCGGGACACGGCGGCACGGAGGACGGTGTCATAGGCGCACTCGCGGGTGTCGGTCTGACCGCCGGCGGCTGGGCGGGGCGGCTCGTCGAGTACCGCACGCCGTTGCGAGACTTCCCCGAGGTGACCACGGTAGGCGCGGTCGAGGCCGCCGGCATCACCGTGGTGCCGGTCGACCGCAACGTCCAGGTGCCTAAGCCGACCGATTCGCTCGACACCCAGGGCTGGCTGCGCCCGAGGCTCTGGGGCGGGCGACCGGTGGCACCGGTCACCAACACCGGCCCCGACTCGTGGTCGGCGATCGGCAAACAGCGCGGTGCCGGACAGGGCCATACGGGCAGCGGTGGCGGTGCCGGTGATGGGTCCGGCCACAGCGGGGATGATTGGTAGGGGCTCTGGCACGGCTTTCGGCGGCGTCACGGGCGCCAGCCATCGACTGAAGGCGTCATGCGACCAATGAGCGGACTCACCACTATCGATCAACATGCGCAGCTCAGCGCCATCGCCGACCCCCGGCGGCTGGCGATACTACGCATGCTCATGGTCCGCCCGCTCACGATCACGCAGATCGGTGAACGCATCGGGAAGCATCCCGCGTGGGTCCGTCACCACGTCCAGGTCCTCGTGGCTGCCGGTCTCGCCCTGCTGGTCGAGGAGCGCACGGTCCGCAACTACACGGAGAAGTACTACGGTGCCGCCGCCGGCGCCTTCGAGGCGCACATGATCATCGCGCCGGAGTCCGACGAACCCCGGACGCTCATCGCCCTTGGCAGCCATGATCTCGGGCTTGAGAAGCTTGGTGAGGACGTGGGCGGTGCGCATGTGGGACTCGTGAGCGTCCCCGTCGGCAGCCTCGACGGGCTTATCGCGCTTCGCCAGGGGCTGTGCGACATCGCGGGGTGCCACCTCTTCGATGATGAGCGCAACGAGTACAATACGCCGTTCCTGCGGCACCTGTTTCCCGACATCCCGGTACTTGCGGTGACCCTCGCCTACCGCGAGCAGGGACTGATCACGGCACCCCGCAATCCGCTGAATCTGCGCGATGTGGCGGACCTGACCCGCCCGGATGTCCGGCTCGCCAACCGCAACCCCGGTTCCGGCACACGCGTGTGGCTCGACGCGCAACTCCGTCACGAGCACATCGACGCCGCCGCCATACCGGGCTACGACTCCGTGCTGCCCACCCACACCGCGGTGGCCGCCGCGATCGCCGCGGGACAGGCCGAAGCGGGCATCGGTCTCAGGGCGTCAGCCGAGGCATACGGGCTGTCCTTCACCCCCTTGTTCATGGAGCGCTATGACCTCGTCATGCGCAGGGACCGGCTGAGCGACGAGGCGATCGACACCGTGCTCGACAGCCTGACATCGCGTCGGCTCCGGCGCGCACTCGGCTCGATCGCGGGATACGACACGATCCACACCGGTGAAGAGGCCGACGGCCGCTAGCCGCTCCACTGAGCGCTGACCATCCGGCGGACTGGGGCGGTCAACTCTCCCCGATTACGCTAGACTATCCTTTAGGGTGTCCCACGGCCGGCGTTTCTCGTGGCGTCGCACCCACATATCGGGTCGAGGGCCGACCCGTCAGCCTTGCGCATCGGACATGCATCACGACGATGCACGGATGAAGGGAGAGGGTATGCCGAGATCGAGAGTGGCACGCAGACTCATGTCGGTGATGGTGGCCGCCATGGTGCTCCTCGGCGGAGTCGCGGTGGTGCCGGCATCGGCAGCCGAGTCGTACAGCCTCGGATCCATCGAAGCGCCGAAGTACGTGATGAACGACCACACTCCGTTCGGGGTACGGTTCAGCGTCGATGCCTCGGGCGGGCTCACCCCCGACACCACGTACTACGTGAAGGCGCGCTTCAGCCCGAAGACGACCCCCCAGAACGTGAACAACCGGGGCTTCACCTGGAATGAAGCGACCGGATCCTGGGTCCAGGAGCGCGGCGACTGGGAGGACAACCCGACGGTCACGACCGGCTCCGACGGCTCGATCGCGAACACCTGGGTGTATGCCAAGTTCGGCGACGAAACGAAGTCGGGCGACTACTACCTCATCATCTCGCTCTCCCAGTTCGGTGCGGACTCCACGTATAACTCACTGGAGCCCCCGAAAGTCACCGTGCTCGATTCGGCCACTGGCGGGTCCTGGATCCACAACGGCACGACTGTGACGGGCTCGAAGATCGATGGCGGCCGGTTCGCCGTCCGTTCGAGCGACTCGGTCGACGACCAGGACGAGTCCACCTCCACGCTGTACTCCCTCTGGGAGATGGAGTCCAACGGCATCGACGATGATGCCAACGGCCTCGTCGACGATGCGAACGAAGACCAGGGCCCCACGGGCGTGCTGTCGGGCGATTACCGCTCCTCGGTACCCAGCGACACCGTGGTCGACATCTACCTGAGGCGCGGACAGACCGCCACGATCGACGACTTCACGACAGGCCCGGTCGACTGCGATATCGCGGTCGGCGCGACCGACACGACGCCGCCGACCGCAGCGAGCGACGTGACCGCAACCGCCACCCCTGACGGCGTCATGCTGTCGTGGGATGCGGCCACTGATGCCGGTGGTTCGGAACTGGCAGGCTACACCGTCTACCGCTGGCCCGTTGCGATCATCGACTCCCCCGGGTACACCACGAACCCCGCCGTGCTGATCGGCACCGCGACCGGCACCACGTTCATCGACGCGACGACGATCGCGGGCGTCGAGTACGCGTACCGTGTCCGTGCCGTTGACGGCGACACGAACGTCGGACCTCGCTCCAACACAGCGACCGCTATCGCGGTGGGCCGCAATGAGATCGCACGCGACTTCGGCGACAGCCGTTATGCGACCGCGTTCTCGGTATCGGAGGCGACCTTCGCCACCGACTCCGTGGAGACTACCGTGGTGGTCGCCACCGGCGAGGACTTCGCTGACGCGCTCGCCGGCTCGAGCCTGGCCGGTGTGCACGGCTCGCCGCTCCTCCTGGCCCATGAGAGCGTGTTGGACGAGTTGATGGCCGAGATCGACCGTCTCGGAGCAACCGATGTGGTACTGATCGGCGGAACCGGCGTCATCTCACAAGGTATCGAGGACGCGCTCGCGGCCTCGTACAACGTCAAGCGCGTCTTTGGCGCCAACCGGTTCGAGACGGCCGCCGAGGTCGCTCGTGAGGTGGCGGCGTTCGGCGGCAACACCGCCGATGCGTACTTCGTGCGCGGTGACGACTTCGCCGACGCTATCTCCGTCTCGCCGTTCGCCTACAGCACGCAGACGCCGGTCCTGCTCGTGCAGACCACCGGCGTCCCCTCCTGGACCGAGGACGTGATCGATGAGCTGGGCATCGGGTCCGGGATGATCGCCGGTGGCGTGGGAGCCGTTGACGCGAACGCCGAAGCGGATCTCGAGACGCTCCTCGGCGCGCCGGTCGTGCGCTGGGAGGGTGCTGGCCGATTCGAGACCGCAGCACTCGCCGCGCAATGGCACGTCGATCAGGGACTCGCCTCCTTCGGCTACATGGGCATCGCGACCGGCTACAACTTCCCCGATGCTCTCGGCGGCGGCGCGGCAGCTGGCGCCAACGGAGGCGTCCTGCTACTCACGCGCGTCGACTCGCTCGTTCCTGAGACCAGGGCGATCCTCGAGGACAACGTGGCGCTGATCGATGCGGTGCATGTGTTCGGTGGCGTCGGTGCCGTCAATGCGAGCGTCTATAGTGCCATCCAGAGCATCCTGCAGTAGAAAGCCGCATACTTCACAGCATGTACAGACGTGAACAGGGAATCCGGCCGAGGGCGATCGTACTGATCGTCCTCGGCTTCTTGTTCGCATTCGTCGCACTGGCCTGGGGAGCGGAGCTCCTCCTCACCTCGCCCGACGACATCCCCCCTCTGATCGTGACCCGTGATGGCACGGTCCTCGCCGAGTTCTCGATGGATGAGCTCCGGGATCTCCCGACGCGCTCGTACTCGCAGTTCGGCAAGTCGGGCGAGGGGCCCGCGGTCCTTGCCGTGCTCACCGAGGCGGGCGTGACGGGCTTCGAGCGCCTGATCGTGCGAGGGCCCGCGGTCAGAGATGATGGCATCCTCGTCCTTGAGCGCGACCAGGTGACCGACGAGATCGTGCTCGACTTCGCGAATCGCGGGACCGTGAAGATCGCCGGTCCGGACATCGAGTGGGAAGACCGGGTCAGGGACGTCACCGAACTTGAAGTCGAGTAGTCGATGGCTCGCGGACGCTCCGGCAAGCGGCGACTCTTCACCACGCAGGACCTGGTAGTCCTCGCGCTGTTCGCTGCACTCGTGGCCCTCTCAAAGGTCGTGCTGCGGATGCCCATCCACGTCCCGGGGCACTCCGGCATGACCTGGATGGCCATCCTCCTCGTGGGCAGAGGCCTTGTCAGGCGCCCATGGGCGGGCACCGTCCTCGGCTTCGTCTCTGGCATCATCGCGGTGGCGGTCGTGGGTGGCCGTGAAGGCCTGCTGTTGTGGCTGAAGTACCTCGCTCCGGGTGCCATGATGGACCTGGCCGCTCTACTCAGCCGCGAGCATCTCAGGCATCCGTTCGTAGGAGCGGTGGCCGGTGCCACGGCCAACACTGCCAAGTTGGTGACAAGCCTCCTGGTATCGCTTGCGCTCGGCATCCCGACGGGCTACCTTGCATTGGGTCTCGGACTCTCCGCGACCACGCATGTCGTGTTCGGCGCGCTGGGCGGTTGGCTGGGTACGCTCGTGCTCAGACTGCTCCGGCGGGTCGATGTCCCACTACTGCAGACCTACGCCCGGGAGGAGGATGTGCCGTGACGAAGCATCTCTCATGCGTGCTGCTTGCGCTCACCCTCCTCCTCGTTGCCACGCCGGCCCATGCAGCGACCTGGTCCGAGCCGGACATCACGGCGCTCAGGGGCACGCTGACCCGCGGTGAGGGTGCCTGGCTCGAGCTGCCGTGGACGATCGTGTGGCAGTACAGCGAGATGCTCGGCGGCGCCCTTCTTGACCCGCGAGCGGTCGAACGCCTGCCCAACGGCAACACGCTCATCACCAGCCGTGACGGACTGGGTGTCTACGAGGTCGACCCTACAGGGAACGTCGTGTGGTCGTACACCGCCGACGACTACACCGATCTGGTGCCCTTCCACGCCACGCGCCTTGCCAACGGCAACACCCTTATCGTGAGCCGTATGCAGGACACTGTGCTTGAGGTCGCCCCGGACAAGACCATCGTATGGAGCTTCGGGAGTCCGGAAGACGCCTCGAAGCTGATCGATCCGTTCACGGCGTTCCGCATGCCCAACGGCAACACACTCATAGCGGACAACCAGGCGTGCCGGGTGCTGGAGGTCAGCGCCTCCGGTGAGATCGTCTGGCAGTATGGCGTGACAGGACAGCGGGCTGCCGACAACGGCTATGCGGAAGGCTACCTCGACTGGCCGAAGTGGGCGACGCGCCTCTCCAGCGGCAACACCCTGATCGCCGACGATGAAGGCCATCGGGTGGTCGAGGTCACCCCCGAGGGCGCTGTTGCCTGGAGCTATGGTCAGGCCGGCGTCTCGGGGATCGGTCCGGGCCAGCTCAGCCATCCTGTCTCCGCTGAACGCCTTGCCGATGGCTCGACGCTCATCGCCGACAGCGGCAACGATCGCGCCCTCATCGTCTCTGCTGACGGCACGATCATCTCCTCGATCGGCACCCCGGGTGAGGACGGACTCGACGAGCTCGGCCTGAACGACCTCCGGCGCGTGACCGTCACGCCATCCGGCACGCTCCTGATCGCCGACACCCGCAACTCCCGTCTGCTCGAGTTGGGCCATGCCGAGAGCGGCGTGGTCACCTCCGGGCAGATCGACTGCGGGTTGCCTGGTGTACGCAAACGGTTCACCAACCTGAGCATGGAGTCGGTCACCCCCACAGGCACGGCCGCGCTGGTGCAGTACAGGATCGACAGCGGGACGTGGAGGAACGCGTCGGGCACCTCCCTGCCGGCTGACACCTACGGCACGCTGCTCACGTATCGCGTGACACTGACCACCGACGATCCCGCGGTCACGCCGCGTCTCACCGGTGTGTCCATCGGTTACCAGCCCGCGCCTGCGCAGTCACCCGGCGACGGTGACGGTGACGACGATGACGACGACTCTCCGGGCACCGGCTCCGGCACGGCGCGCCCGCGCCCCTCGACGCGCCCCCGCCCGCGCGTTCCAATGGCCCCCCGTGGCCCCATCAGCGGGATCATGAACCCCTCGGAAGGATACGCGTCCTCACAGTTCGGTGAGCCGGGCGCGACACTCGAGGGCCCCGTATCCACCCGCAGCGGCTGGACGATGGCCCGTGTCAACACCGAGGTCGACATCGACTCACTCGCCAGCACCACTCCAGCACCACTCCCCTCACCCGAGGGGCTGATCCTGCTCGGCGGCCTGTATGCCGCCGGCGCACTGTCCGTACCACTCGGCCGTGCCGCGCGTGCGGCGGCCTCGTTCGTACCCACCGACTACTGAGCAAGGAGCGCCCGACCGCATGGACACCCTCGTGTACTACGCCACCCACCCGAACGCCATCATCTACGCCACCGCGAACGCGTTGCTCTACCCCGTGCTGATCGCTGAGATCGCGCTTCTGGTGTTCGGCGTGTTCGAGGCGGGGCGGTTCACCGTGGAGATGGTCGGCCGGTGGCGCAAGCGCTCGCTGTCCGCGCTCAGGGAGTCGGCACTGCTCGCACGCACCGCACTCGCCGAAGGCCGGCGCGAGGATGCCATCGCCTCGCTCTCGATGGCACTCAAGCACGCGAGGTACGGCCGCCGGTTCACCCAGATGCTGGGCGTGGACGACTTCGAGCAGCACCACCTGGTCAAGCTGCTCGGAGAGGTCGAGGGTCAGGCGGCACGTCGGCTCGAACGCACTCGCATGCTCGTCCGTTTCGGCCCGATCCTCGGGCTGATGGGGACTCTCATCCCGATCTCGCCGGCGCTCGTGGGGTTGGCGCAGGGCGATGTGCAGACGCTGTCGGACAACCTCGTGATCGCCTTCTCCACGACGGTCGTCGGCCTCCTGATCGGCGGCATCGGCTACGGCATCTCGACCGTTCGCGAACGCGTGTACACGCGTGATGTGAGCGACATCGAGTACGCCCTCGAGATCGCGGAGTTGTGACGATGTACGCATCCACAAGGCGCGATGGCACGGGTAGCTACATGCGGCGCAACAGGCGCACCTTCGCCGACCGCGGGGGCGACCCGATGGAGTCCACCGGCAACCTGTTCGACGTGGCCATCCTCATCGGTGTGGGCTTCCTCATCGTCGCCCTCTCGGGCTTCGGCCTCCAGGAGCTGCTCAGCGCCGAGGACGTCACCATCGTCAAGAACCCCGGCGAGGCCGACATGGAGATCATCACCAAGACGGCGGGCCGCATCGAGCGGCTCGAGCGGACGGACGATATGGGCGAAGGCCGGGGCTACGCTGTGGGCACCGTGTACCGCCTTGAAGACGGTACGATGATCTGGGCGCCGGGCGAAGGATACTAGGGCGCCGCGATCTTCGAGCGCTGTTGGACGTGCTTCGCGGACAATCGGCGGTCGCCGCATACGACGAAGGGCGCTCCGATACGGAGCGCCCTTCGTGTACGCACGGGACAGGGAACGCTAGAGCAGCGGCAGGTACGCCTCGAGCTCGTACGGCGTCACGCGGGTGTGGTAGTTGATCCACTCGGCCTTCTTGTTGCGCAGGATGTACTCGAAGACCTGGTCGCCGAGCGCCTCGCGCACGAGCTCGCTCTTCTCCATCTCCACGATCGCCTCATCGAGGTCGCCCGGCAGGATGCCGATCCCGCACGCATCGCGCTCGGACTGCGACATCTCATACACGTCGTCGGTGACATCGGCGGGCAGCGTGAGCCCCTTCTCGATGCCATCCAGACCCGCTGCAAGCATCACCGCGAACGCCAGATACGGGTTGCACGCGGGGTCCGGCGAGCGAAGCTCCACGCGCGTGGCGTTCTCCTTGCCCGGCTTGTACATCGGCACGCGCACGAGCGCGGAGCGGTTGCGGTGCGCCCAACAGATGTACACGGGGGCCTCATAGCCCGACACAAGGCGCTTGTAGCTGTTCACCCACTGGTTCGTGACGAGGCAGGTCTCACGCGCATGCGCAAGGATGCCCGCGATGTAGCTCTTGGCCGTGGCGGAAAGGTGGAACGGGTCGCTGGCGTCATAGAAGGCGTTGCGGCCGTCCTTGAACAGCGACTGATGTACATGCATGCCGCTTCCGGCCTCGCCGAACATCGGCTTCGGCATGAACGACGCGTACACGCCGTTCTGCTGCGCGACCTCCTTCACGACCACACGGTAGGTCATGACGTTGTCCGCCATCTCGAGGGCCTCGGCGTACCGCAGGTCGATCTCGTGCTGGCTCGGCCCCACCTCGTGATGGCTGTACTCCACCTGGATACCGAAGCGCTTGAGCGCGCGGACCGTGTCCTTGCGGAGGTCGACGGCAAGGTCGCGCGTGGTCTGGTCGAAGTACGTGCCCTGATCGAGCACCTCGGTGCCCTTGTCGTCCTTGAAGTAGTAGTACTCGAGCTCCGGCCCCACATAGAAGGTGTAGCCCATCTTCGCCGCGCGATCCAGCTGGCGCTTGAGCACGTAACGGGGGTCGGCCTCGTACGGGGTCCCGTCGGGGCGCACGATGTCGCAGAACATCGTGGCCATGAGCTGCCCGCCGGTCCTCCAGGGCAGGATCTTGAGCGTGGTGGGGTCGGGATACGCGATCATGTCCGACTCTTCGATTCGCGCAAAGCCCTGGATGGAGCTGCCGTCGAAGCCCATCCCCTCGGTCATCGCGTTCTCGAGCTCCTCCACGTCCATCGTGAAGCTCTTCAGGAAGCCTAGAACATCCGTGAACCACAGGTGGATGAACTCGATCTTCTGGTCCTTGATCTTCTGGATCACATCGTGCCGAAGCTCCTGGGGCATGGTTCCTCCCTGTGACTGCTGCCCGTTCGCCGAAACGTCATCTCATGATGCGAACACAGTACGCTACACTAGCGCAAATTCAAGCGCGTTCGTCATCTGAAGGGGGCTTTTCGATGTCAGGGTACGCTACCGACCTCATGGACGCCGTGAAGGCGAAGAACCCGGGGGAGCCGGAGTTCCATCAGGCCGTTGCCGAGGTCGTCGACTCATGCAGCGTCGTTCTCGATCGCCATCCCGAGTTCCGCAACGCACGGATCCTCGAGCGCATGGTCGAGCCTGAGCGTGTCATCATGTTCCGCGTCCCGTGGCAGGCCGACAACGGCGACTTCCACGTGAACCGCGGCTTCCGTATAGAGATGAACAGCGCGATCGGCCCCTACAAGGGCGGCCTCCGGTTCCACCCCTCGGTCAACCTCGGCATCCTGAAGTTCCTCGCCTTCGAGCAGGTCTTCAAGAACTCCCTCACCACGCTGCCGATGGGCGGCGGCAAGGGCGGCAGCGACTTCGATCCCAAGGGCAAGAGCGACGCCGAGGTGATGCGGTTCTGCCAGAGCTTCATGACCGAGCTGCAGCGCCACATCGGCCCTGACACCGACGTGCCCGCCGGCGACATCGGCGTGGGTGGCCGTGAGATCGGCTTCATGTTCGGCCAGTACAAGCGTCTCCGCAACGAGTTCACCGGCGTGCTCACCGGCAAGGGGCTCGACTGGGGCGGCTCGCTGATCCGCCCTGAGGCCACCGGCTACGGCTGCGTGTACTTCGCCGCCGAGATGCTCGCCGCCCGCGGTGAGAGCCTGGAGGGCAAGACCTGCCTCGTGTCAGGTTCCGGCAACGTGGCCCAGTACACCATCGAGAAGATCCTCGACCTCGGCGGCACCGCCGTGACCGCGTCGGACTCGAGCGGCTTCATCTACGACGAAGCCGGTATCGACCGCGACAGGCTCGCCTTCCTGATGGAGCTCAAGAACGTCAAGCGCGGCCGCATCGCCGAGTACGCCGAGAAGTACAGCACGGCCGTCTACACGCCCGTCGACGCGTCGCTCGACCACAACCCGCTGTGGGCGATCAAGGCCGACTGTGCCTTCCCCTCGGCCACTCAGAACGAGATCAATGGCGTTGACGCGGACAACCTGCTCGGCAACGGCGTGCGTCTGGTCGCCGAGGGCGCCAACATGCCGGCCGACGCCGACGCGGCCCACAAGTTCATCGCCGCGGGCATCATGTACGCGCCCGGCAAGGCCAGCAACGCCGGCGGCGTGGCCACCTCGGGCCTCGAGATGTCGCAGAACAGCATGCGTCTTTCGTGGAGCCGCGAAGAGGTCGACACCCGCCTGCGGGGGATCATGCAGTCGATCCACCAGTCCTGCGTCCAGGCGGCCGACGAGTACGGCACCCCGGGCAACTACGTCAACGGCGCCAACATCGCCGGGTTCATGAAGGTCGCCCGCGCGATGATGGCACAGGGCCTCGTGTAACCGACGACTCGGGTCACCAGGCACGGCGGGGCACCAGCCAACGCCAATCGGTACCTAACGCGCCGCTCCCGGATCGGGGGCGGCGCGTTCGTCTGCGCAACGCTCCTCCCCCATCCCGGGCGCACGATTGCCGCCGATCCTGTGTCTATACACATCTGTAACTATTGTTACAATAGGTGCGTGGCAGGTGTCTGCCGACCAGGGGAAGGGGTACCGATGGCATCATTCGAGGGCAAGGTAGCGCTCATCACCGGCGCCGGTTCGGGCATCGGGCGCGAGGCGGCGCTCGGCTTCGCGCGTGGCGGGGCGAAGGTCGTGGTCTCCGATGTGGATGAGACCGGTGGCAACGAGACCGTGGCGATGGTGGCCGACGCCGGCAGCGAGGCCATCTTCGTGCGCGCTGACGTCTCGAAGGCCGAGGAGGTCGAAGCGGCAGTGGCCGCGGCTGTCGACGCGTTCGGCGGACTCAACATCGTGGTGAACAACGCCGGCATCGGTGGAGAGGCCAACCTCACGGGCGACTACTCGCTCGAGGGCTGGCACAAGGTCATCGACATCAACCTGAACGGCGTGTTCTACGGTATGCGCTACGGGATCCCCGCGATCCTCGCCTCCGGCGGCGGGTCGATCGTCAACGTCTCCAGCATCCTCGGCCTTGTTGGCTGGGGTACCGCACCTGCCTATGTCGCCGCGAAGCACGGCGTGTCAGGCCTCACCAAGGCGGCCGCCACCGAGTACGCACAACAGGGGATCCGCGTGAACTCCGTGCATCCCGGTTTCATCGAGACGCCGCTCCTCACCAAGGCCGGCATAACCCCCGGCACCGACGGCTACAACTTCATCGCGGGCAAGCACGCCATGAACCGCCTGGGCACCGCCGACGAGGTCGCGAACCTCATCGTGTGGCTGGCCTCCGACGAAGCGTCGTTCGTCACCGGCTCGAACATGACGGTCGATGGCGGGTACACCTGCCAGTAGACCCACTGACCGGACACACCGAAGGGCGGCTGTCGACATGCAGCCGCCCTTCTTCGCGCGTCATCCGCCCGTTTGCTCCATAGTTGGCACACCCGTTGCTATATGCTCTTCGAGCAGTGCGACCCGCTATCCCGCCCCCCCCCTCGGACCCGGGGCATAGCCGGTCCACTGACGCGCGGGGCACCCCCCCAGCCCCTCGCGCCGACTGTATTTGGGCGCGGATGTGGGGGCGGATCGGGTTTGCC
>JAZIGI010000018.1:0-40203 GCA_036679125.1 Actinomycetota bacterium
TCCTGTGCCTGCTCGGCGATGACCACGGCCTGCCCCACCGCCTCGAACAGCGACCTGACCCGCTCCACATCGTCGGGCGATGCGGCAGAGCCGCCGCTCACAACGGCCACCCCCTCTCCCACCATCGTGGGAGTGTTGGGCATGACCCGCACGACGGGCGTCCCGGACCGCAGCAGGGCCTCCAGCCGCGATGTCGTCACGCCTACAGCGATCGAGACCACAACGGTGCCAGGCGCGATCTCATCGGCCATGTGCGCGAGAACGGCGTCGATGACCTGCGGCTTCACCGCAAGCAGCACGATCTGCGCGTCTCCCGCGACCTCATGGCCATCGGCCACGGCGCTGATGCCCTGCCGCGAGAACACCTCACGGCGCTGCTCGGAAGGCTCGGCCACAACGATGCGGTCGGCAGCGAGGGCGCCCGAGGATACCAGTCCGGCCGCGATCGCCTCGCCCATGCGACCGCCACCGATGATGGCAAGTGTGTACGTGCCGCTCATGACGCGATCACCGCTCGGTGCCGAAGAGGCCCCGGTCGCGGAGCGCCGCGCGCTGGGCGTCGGACACGTCCACGTTTGCCGGAGTCAACATGAAGACCTTCTCCGAGACCTTCTGGAGGCCGCCGTTCAACCCGTAGGTGAGGCCGGATGCGAAGTCGATGAGGCGCTTGGCCAGTTCGGCGTCGGTCATCGTGAGGTTCATGATCACCGGCACGCCCATCTTGAACTTGTCCGCGATGGCCTGCGCCTCCGCATACGCTCGAGGCTCCACGATCTGCATCTTGACCTGAGGGACAGCCTGCACGCCGGGTCCGGGCACGACCATCCCGGGGCGCACCGCCTCACGGGCGCGATCCAGGTCGGGCTCTCGTGTCACGCGCCTGATCGTAGAGGGCTCGCTTTCGTACGGGTTGCGATACTGACCGCGGGGGTCGACATCCGGCTCATCGTCGACATCGTCGTAGTCATCGTAGTCGTCATAGTCGTCGTCGCCGAAGCCGAGCCTCGCCTTGATGTCATGCCACACGCCCACGGTCCGCTCCTTGTGTCGCGCCGGTCGGTCTACCTGCCGAAGATCGCCCGCCCGATCCGCACGATCGTAGCGCCCTCCTCGATGGCGACCTCGAAGTCGTTCGTCATGCCCATTGAGAGCTCGGTCAACTCTACGCCATTGAACCGCATAGCGCCGATCGATTCAAACAGGTCGTGCATATCGCGGAACACCCAGCGCACGCCCTCGGGCCGCTGGAACGGCGCGATGGTCATCAGGCCGTCCACGCGCACATTCGGGAGCTCGAGCGACGCGGCGACCATCTCCTCCACCTCGGCCCGGTCCACACCGTGCTTGGTGGACTCGTGCGAGACGTTCACCTGGAGCAAGACGGGCTGCACGACACCCCTGGTGTTCGCGATCCTGTCTATGCGCTGGAGCAGACCGAGTGAGTCCACCGAGTGGATCAGCGCGGCATGGCCCACAACGTGTTGCGCTTTGTTCGACTGTAGCGTCCCGATGAAGTGCCAGCGAACCTCCGGGAACAGCCCGTGCTTGGCCACGAACTCCTGCACCCGGTTCTCGCCGAAGTCGGTGACCCCCGCCGCGATGGCGGCCCGGACCTCCGGCGGCCCGACCGTCTTGGCCACCGCGACGATCGTGATATCACCCGGATCGCGACCGGCGCAGTCCGCGGCATCACGCACACGACGCCTGACCGCCTCGTATCGCTCGGCTATCTGGCTCACGAAGCCGGTGACTCCCCTTCATCGCCGAAGCTCTCATCGAAGGCCTCGAACTCGCCGGTGACCATGTAGACGAGTCGCTCGCCGATGTCCACCGCATGGTCGGCGATGCGCTCGAGGTAGCGCGACGCGAGCACCATGCTGCTCGCCCACTCGATCTCCTCTTCCTCCTGGAGCCTGCTGAGCTCCCGGAAGAACTGCTTGAAGAGATGATCGATCGGCTCGTCCATCTCCTTGAGCTTGTAGGCAAGCTCAAGGTCGTTGGTCTCGAACGCCTCGAGCATCGCCTCGAGCACCCGGTGCACCAGGTTGCCCTGTGCGCGGATGAGGTCGTACATGGTGCGAGGGCCGCTGCGCGCGGCGGTACGGCGCGTGGCCTTGGAGATGTTGACGGCCAGATCGCCCATGCGCTCCATGTGGATGTTGATGTGGGCGAGCGAGTACAGCAACCGCAGGTCCCGCGCCACAGGGAACTGCGTGGCGATGGTCTCCAGGGTGCGCTCCTCGAGAGCAAGCGTGCGGGTGTCGAGCTCGTCGTCGGCGGCGATCACACGCTCGGCGAGATCGACGTCGCCCTCCACGAGCGAAACGGTCGCGTCACGCGACATCTCGATCACGAGCCGGCCGATGTCCACTACCTCGGCCTTGATGGCTTTCAGTTCGTTCCGGTAGCTTTCGCGCATGGCGATCGTCGTCTCCTTCTCGGGCCGCTGTCAGCGTGCCGACAAGTATAGCCGTCATCCGCACCCGGACGTGTGACACGCCCGTTACACACTGTCTACCCGTCGCGGTGGCGTCACCGCTCACCGACTGCCGGGCACGAGCCTCGCCGACGGCGGGGCTTAGCCGAACCGGCCGGTGATGTAGTCCTCGGTACGTCTGTCGTGCGGGCTGGTGAATATCTCGGCGGTGCGCCCGAACTCGATGAGCTCCGCCGGCTCGCCCTGCCTCTCCTGCAGGAAGAACGCGGTCTCATCCGAGACACGCGCCGCCTGCTGCATGTTGTGCGTCACGATGATGATTGTCACCGAGCTCTTCAGCTCGGCCATGAGGTCCTCGACCTTCTGCACGCTCGTGGGGTCGATGGCCGAGCACGGCTCATCCATGAGGAGCACGTCGGGCTGGACCGCAAGCACGCGCGCGATACACAGACGCTGCTGCTGACCGCCGGAGAGGGTGAGTCCGCCGCGCCCCATGATGTCCTTGACCTCTTTCCAGAGGTTCGCGCGAACGAGCGCCTGCTCCACGATGCCGTCGAGCTCTTCCTTCTTCTTCACGCCATGGAGCCGCGGACCGAACGCGACGTTGTCGTAGATGGACATCGGGAACGGGTTCGGCTGCTGGAAGATCATGCCCACGCGACGACGCAGATCGACCGGGTCGACACCGGTGCCGTAGATGTCGGCGCCGTCGAGCGTGATATGACCGTCGATCCGCGTGCCGGGGATGAGATCATTCATCCGGTTCAGGCACCGCAGGAACGTTGACTTCCCGCATCCCGAGGGGCCGATGAAGGCGGTCACCGCGTTCTCGGCGACATCGATGGTGATGCCGGTGAGCGCGTGGAAATCGCCGTAGTAGAAGTCGAGGCCGCGGACGCTGAATTTCGCGGCGCCTGCGGTCGAGCCCGTCTGAACGGTGACCGGCGTTGTCGTCATCCCTTGAGCCTCCTGTTCCGGGCGGCGAGCCACCTGGCGGACACGTTGAAGAGGAGGATCATCACCATGAGCAGGAGCGCGGTGCCGTACGCCGCGTCCATGTTGATGCCCTCCATGGCAAGCGTATACAGATGCACGGTCATCGAACGACCGGGGTCGAGCGGTGAGATCGGCGTGTAGATCGCCTGGCCCATCGTGAAGATGACGACCGCCGTCTCACCCACGGCGCGACCCATCGCAAGGATCAGTCCGGTGAGGATGCGCGGCATCGCCGAAGGAAGCACGATCTTGCTCACCGTCTGCCACTTGCTCGCACCAAGGCCGTAGCTGCCCCACCGGATGAAGCGAGGCACGGCACGGATGGCCTCCTCGGTAGCGCGCATGACGATCGGCAGCATCAGGAACGACAGCGCCAGTGCACCCGAGAGCACGGAGAAGCCGAGTCCCATGACCTCGTAGAACAGTGCGAAGCCGAAGAGGCCCATCACGATGGAGGGAACGCTCGCGAGCGTGTCGGCGGCGAATCTGATCGTGTTCACGAGGCGTCCCTGCACCGCGTACTCGGCGAGATAGACGGCCGCGAGCACCGCGATCGGCGTGACGATGAGCATCGCCAGCCCGGTGACGTAGATCGTCGCCACGATGGTAGGTCCGATCCCGCCCTCGGCGTTCACACCGTGCGGCGCGGTGAAGATGAACTCGGGGGTGATCTGCCCGATCCCGCGGATGAAGACGTACACGATGACCGCGCCGAGCACCACGACTGTGGTGAGGCCACACAGCCACAGCACCCCGAGCGCGATCCTGTTCGTCCAGCGCTTTCCCATGGCGGCCTACGCCTTCTTCGCGTTCAGCCGGGACAGGGCGCGCACGAGCGCGACGAGCCCCATCGAGATGAGGAACAGGATGATGGCCAGCCCGAAGAGCGCGGTCTTGTGCGTGCCCGTGGCGTAGCTCATGTCGATGACGATCTGACTCGTGAGTGTCGCAATCGGTGCGCCGAGCCCCTTGAAGAACTGCGGAGCATTGCCGGCGACCATGACCACGGCCATGGTCTCTCCGATCGCCCGACCCATGCCGAGGATCGTGGCGTCGATGATGCCGATCTTGGCCGCGGGCAGCAGGACCTTGTAGATCGTCTGCCATGTGGTCGCGCCCATCGCATAGCTCGCTTCACGGATGCCGGGCGGCACGGAGCCGAGCGCATCCTCGGTGAGCGTGGCGATCGTCGGCACGATCATCACGGCAAGGATCACCGACGCGGTGAGCGTCCCGAAGCCCATGCCTCCCGTGAGCTCCGCCGCGATCGGACGTAGGATAACCAGCCCGAAGAAGCCGTATACGACCGACGGCACGCCCGCAAGCATCTCGACGGCCGGGCGCACGATCGAACGCATCCTCGGCGAGGCGATCTCCGACAAGAAGACCGCGGTGCCGATGGCCAGCGGCGCACCGAGCACGAGCGAGCCCAGCGTGATCGCCAGCGTGCCGACCACGAGCGGCAGGATACCGAACCGGCCGAGGGTGGAAGACCACTCGGTCCCGCCCAGGAACGCGGCCAGTCCGGGGTCCTTCACGACCTCCCAACCGCGCGCGGTCGTGAACACGAAGATCAGTGCTACAGCCGCCACGGCGACGATCGCGCACAGCAAGAAGAGGTTCTTCAGCAGCGCCTCACGGATGTACGTGGCGCGAGACATCATCTTAAGGCCGCCGTTGACGCGGCCTCTCCCGGTCTGCTCCGGCTCAGTCACCGATGGCCTCCTTCGCCGTGATCGGGATGAATCCGGCATCGCGCACGATCGTGTCCTGCACGTCCGGGGACAACACGTACTCGATGTAGTCACGGGCGATGTCGCTCAGGTCGTCTTTGGTGAAGAAGTGCAACACGCGTTGCACGGGGTAGTCGCCGGAAACGACGGTGGCCTCCGACGGCTCGACGCCGTCGATGGCGACCGCCTTCACGTCGTCGGTCACGAACCCGAGCGAGATGTACCCGATGGCGCCCCTCACGTCAGCGATGACGGACCGCACCTGGCCGGTCCCCGGCAGGACCACCGCGCCATGGTCGAACTGCGCATCATCCATGATGATCTTGGAGAACGCCTCACGCGTGCCGGAGGCCTCGTCACGATTGACGAGGCCGATCGGCAGATCGGGGCCACCCACTTCGCTCCAGTTGGTGATCACTCCCGCGAAGATCGAGCGCACCTCGAGCGTAGTGAGGTCGCTGACGGGGTTGTCCGGATGCACGATCACCGCGATGGCGTCGTACGCTACCGGCGTGTCCTCGAGCCCCAGGTCGAGCTCGGCATCCTTGAGCTCTCTTGACGACGTCCCGATGTCCGAGGAGCCCTTGGACACGCTCTCGATGCCCGCCGAAGAGCCCATTCCCGACACGAGGATCGCGATGCCGTCATGGGATTCCGTGTACATCTCGCCCGATACCTCGGTGATAGGCAGGAGCGTCGTCGAACCGGTGACGATGACCTCTCGGCGCTCCCCGCCCCCGGTGCAGCCGGTGAGGGTCAACGCAAGAACAAGCGTCGCCACGACGCTTGTCAGATGATGACCGCGAGCGCGCCGTGCCGGCCCGTCAGGCCTTCGGCACGATGCGAGAAGAAGCGATCGGTGTTGTGCGCGGTGCAGATACCCAGGTGACACTGGCGCCCTTTCGGGACTCCTGATCGCTCGAGTGCGTCCGCAACGGCCGCGCCCAGATCAAGGCGGGTCGAGGCCGCGGTAATCGTAACAAAGGTGTTGTCGAAATGCGACACGCATTCGGAGCCGACCTCGTAACAACATGGGCCGATGTGAGGGCCGACGTACGCCAGGAGGTCTTCGGGGCCCGGAAGCGCGGCAAGCTCGCTCACCGCCGACTGGAGCACTCCCGCAGCCGCACCCCGCCATCCCGCATGCACGACCGCCACCGCGGGAACCGATGGCCGGACGAGCACCACCGGGACGCAGTCCGCGAACATCATCAGCAGCGGCACGCCGCGCTCGGTCGTCCAGAGCGCGTCGGTCGCTGCGATGGGCTCACGGCCGCTGCCCACGTACGCGCCAGACCCGGCGTCGCCGGCCGACACGCGGGCCGCCGTGATGCCGTGCACCTGCTCTGCGGTCGTGAGCCTGCCACGCAAAGTGCCTATCCCGATCGATTCGAGCAGTAGGTCACGGTTGCGGTCGACGTGGGCCGGATCGTCGCCCACATGACCGGCGAGATCCAGCGTGGCCCACGGAGGGCCGCTCACGCCGCCTATCCGCTCGCTGAATGCGATACCCACACCGCACATCTCGAAAAGCGACGGAACGGTGTGGATGGCGACACCGTCACGCTCTACGCGCTCGAACATCCGAACCTCACCTTCACTGTCGCTGGAACGGACCCGCGGCTCTCGACCCCGCTCTGCGACGCCCGCACGGACTCGCCCGGAAACGACCCCTCGATGCTAGTCAAACGTACAGCGTTCAGTCACACTCACACTACGGAATCGAGCTCTTGCGCTCGGTCCCCCATTGGGAGACCTGTGACTGCTCGCCGAAGGGGGGTGATGCAATATGAAGCGGTCATTCATTCATTCGGCAGCGTTCAGCGCCGCAGCACTCACGCTCGCGACCTCGGCACCAGCATTCGCCGAGGAGTATTACTACGACGGGAGTGGTGACGCCGCCGCGGGATTCCTCGGCCTCGGCATCATGGCCTGCATCTGGCTTCCCGCCATCCTGCTTGGCGCCTTCACGATCTGGATGCTCATCGACGCCATCCTGCGCCAGGAATACGAGTATCCGAACTCGTCGGGCAACTCCAAGCTGATCTGGATCCTGCTGCTGGTGTTCGTCGGGTTCATCGCCGCGATCGTGTACTTCTTCGTAGTCTACAAGAAGATCAAGCGCGGACAGGGTGGCCAGCCGCCTATGGCCGGTCCGACCGGTGGGTATCAACCACCGGCCGCGCCGATGGCACCGCCTCCTGCACCGCCGGCTGCGCCGATGGCACCGCCTCCTGCACCGCCCGCACCGCCCGCACCACCCGCACCGCCGGCGCCTCCGGTGTAGCACACCCGCCTGTCGTCCGATCCATGGGTCGCGTCAGGCGAACGAGGACCCGTACGCTTCTCGCTTGCGGGTCCTCCTCATGTCCACACAACACACAGCCGCCGCATAACGAGCCTCGCACTCGTCACACGGCGGCCAGGATGTCACGGCCTGCTGCCAGACCGGGCGCTACGCGGGTCTAGAAGCGGCTCCTCTTGAGGAACGCAGGGATGTCCAGGTCATCCTCCTCAACGCTCGATGGTAGGTCGAACGTTGGGATACGCGGGCCTTCGTCCTCGTGCAAGGCGTTCTCGAACTCCATGGCCTCTTGCTTCTTCCGAGCGCCGAAGCCGGTGGCGATCACGGTGACACGGATGGAGTCCATCATCGAATCGTCGATGACGGCCCCGAAGATGATGTTCGCATCGGCGTGTGCGGCCGCCTGGACGACCTCGGCCGCCTCGTTGACCTCGAACAGGCCCAGGTCGCTGCCGCCGGAGATTGACAGCAGCACGCCGTTCGCTCCCTCGATGCTCGACTCGAGCAGGGGGCTCGCGATAGCGGCCTTCGCGGCCTCATGCGCGCGGTTGTCGCCCGTAGCGACGCCGATGCCCATGAGCGCGGTGCCCGCGTCCTTCATGATCGTGCGCACATCGGCGAAGTCGAGGTTGATCAGTCCGGGCACGGTGATGAGGTCCGTGATGCCCTGACAGCCCTGTCGGAGCACATCGTCCGCGATGCGGAACGCGTCCAGGATCGATGTCTTCTTCTCGGCGACCTGGAGGAGGCGGTCGTTCGGGATGATGATCAGGGTGTCGACATGCTCCCGCAGGCGCTTGATGCCCTCTTCTGCCTGGATCGCGCGCTTGCGCCCCTCGAACGCGAACGGTCGCGTGACCACCGCGACCGTGAGTGCACCGATCTCATCCTTGGCGATCTGAGCGATCACGGGAGCGGCACCTGTGCCGGTACCGCCGCCTTCGCCCGCAGTGATGAAGATCATATCCGCGCCCTGCAGCGCCTCCTTGATCTCCTCGCGGTTCTCCTCAGCCGCATTCAGGCCGACATCAGGGTCCGCACCGGCGCCGAGCCCCTTCGTCAGACCTACGCCGATGTGCACGGTATAGTCCGCATCAGACATCAGCAGCGCCTGCATATCGGTGTTCACGGCGATGAACTCAACGCCCTTCACACCCGCTTCGACCATCCGGTTGACCGCGTTGGTGCCGCCGCCGCCGACTCCGACGACCTTGATCACCGCGAGGTAGTTCGCCCCCGTATCCAGCATTTCTGGCCTCCTGAGCTGCCCGTTCTTCCTAAAGTCTAAACCTATACTTGACGTTTACTGTGTCTGGGCAAAGGTCAATCTTCACACGAACCTTATACTAAACGCAAGGGGTTTGCAACGATTGCGTGCGACTTTTTGTGCGACCCACGCAGGTCGACCGGGACACGAGGCACAAGCCGTCGGCGAGGTCAGTCGCCGAGGCCGCGGGACACGGGACGCTCGAGCGAGCGAACGTCGATGAAGACGACCGAGCTCCCCTGCTCGGCCATTATCTCCAGAGCCAACACCGACTTCTCGCGAAGCTGTTCCGCTCGGCCGATCATGATCTCCACGTTGTCAGTGGTCATCAACGCCGTCTCCTCCGGACCGGGTGACGACATCGACCGCACCAGGACGCGGAGCTCAGGCGTGATTCCCGCAAGCACCTCGATCGCGTTCTCGACCTCAGGGGCACCCACGATCTCGCCAGCAGTGGGTATGAACGCCGGTACGTCACGCACCAGCGGCACCGGGGTCGCGGTATCGGGCATCGACTCACCGAGTACGCGCCCGTACCTGTCAAGCGCCCAGAAGGTATCCCCTGCATCGATCATCAAGAACCGTTCGCGTTCCTCGACACGAAGCAGGATCGTTGACGGGAACTTGCGGACCACGTCAGCGCCCGCGATCCACGCCACTGCCTCAAGGCGCGCCACCACCGCATCCTCATCGATACCGAGAAGCGTCTCCGCCGCTCCGATGTCGGCGACTGCTATCACTTCCTCCACCGACAGTTCGCGCGCGCCCTCGACGGTGACAGTCTCGATCGTGAACAACGACGAGTGCGCGAGCGCGCTCCACCCTCCGAAGAGACCGATGATGACCGCCACAACGAGCGCCGCACGGATCACGAGCGTGCGCCGTCGTTCGACCCTCAAGCGGTCGCGCTCCAGCTGCTTGGCTGACGGCGTGCGCGTCGGAACGCGCCGCGTCCGGCGCCGCGACGGAGCGACGTCCGGCCGGCTCCCACGTCCGGACGCGCGCGTGCTGCCCGCAGTCGTGCGAGCCGCGGTCTTTGCGGCAACAGGAGGCTCGGCCGAGTGCGTACGACTCGATGTGCCGGTGCCGACGTGGGTGAGCCTACGCTTCTTCGAAGGTCCCGAGGAGTTTGATCTCTGGTGTGAGCTGGATGCCATGCGTGTCCCTGACCGTCATCTGCGCTTTGCGTACAAGACCGAGAACGTCGGCGGCGGTCGCGCCACCTTCGTTCACGATGAAGTTGGCGTGTACCTCGGAAATGCGTGCCCCGCCAAGCCTCGTGCCCTTCAGTCCGGCCGACTCGATCAGTCTGCCCGCGGAGTCGCCCGGAGGGTTCCGGAACACGCTGCCCGCGCTCGGCACGCCGATGGGCTGCGTGCGCTTGCGTCGCTCGAGGCTTGCGTCCATCGTCGCCCGGATCGTCTGCCGCTCGGCCTCATGGAGCCGGAGCGTCGTCTCCACGACGATCGCCTCCGCGCGCAGTCCCGACGACCTGTACTGCCAGTCGAGCTCGTCAGCACGCAGCCGCTCAAGACCGGTGTCCGGGAGGTACACGGTGACCGAGCCCGCGACGGCACCGATCCAGTCGGCCCCGGTGCCGGCGTTCATCGCGATCGCGCCGCCAACCGTACCCGGGATCCCCACCGCGAACTCCATACCGCCCAGGCCCCGTGAGTATGCGTCGCGAACCACGAACGCCAGGATGCACGCGGCTCCGGCCTCTATCTCCGCGCCCCGCACTCTGTGCGCCTTGAATTCGTCGCCGAGGGTGATCACGGCGCCGGGATAGCCGTCATCGGCCACGAGCAGATTGGAGCCCTTGCCGACCGCGATCCGTTGGACCCCCTCGGCGTCGCACGACCGCACCGTCTCGATCAGATCGGTCACGGTCTCACAGGTGATGAACAGCTCTGCCGGACCGCCGATCCTGTAGGTGGTGTGACGTGCCATCGGCTCACGACGGCGGACCTCGCCTCTAAGCCTAGACCTCAAGTACTGCTCGAGGGTGTCGACCGACATCAGGCTGTTCCTCCTGAGCGACCGGTGATCGCGCGGACGATACCGGCGCCAAGCGTCGTGACATCCCCGGCGCCCATCGTCATGACCAGGTCACCCGGGCGTACCCGGTCGGCAAGGTAGCCCTCGATCTCGTCACGATGCGGGAAGTAGGCCGCCTGGGTGCGCGGCTCATGCTCGAGCATCGCATGCAACAGTGTCTTCCCTGAGACGCCGGGGATGGGCGCTTCGCCCGCACTGTAGACATCCATCAGCACCACCTTGTCGGCGTCGCCGAAAGCCTCTCCGAAGTCGCGTCCGAGCGCCTGCGTTCGACTGTATCTATGCGGCTGGAACACCACCCACACACGCCCGAAGCCTGCGTCCTTCGCCGCTGCAAGCGTCGCCCGTACCTCGGTAGGATGATGGGCATAATCGTCCACCACCGTCACTCCGGCGGCCTCACCCACGTGGTCGAAGCGACGGCGCACGCCGCTGAAGGCGCCGAGAACCGCAGCCGCGTCCTCCACATCAAGCCCGAGCGCCGACACCGCGGCCAGCACCCCGGTCCCGTTGAGCACGTTGTGGATACCGGGCACCGAGACCGCCGCTTGTACCGACCGGCCGCCCTCGAGGTGCACCGTGAACCGGTGGCCCATGCCATGCCGTACCGGGGACGCACACCGTACATCCGCGTCCTCCGCGAAACCATACGTGATCACGGGTGCTGATGAGCGTTCGCGCGCGAGCGCCACCAACCCTGGATCGTCCGCACAGACCACCACGGCGCCGCTCGACGGCGTCCGCTCGATGAACTGCCCGAACGTCTCGACCACAGCCTCGAACGAACCGTAGTGGTCAAGGTGATCGGCCTCGACGTTCGTGATGATACTCACTCTCGGGTTGAGGTAGAGGAATGAACCATCACTCTCATCCGCCTCGACGACACAGTGCCCTCCCCCGCCGCACCTCGCGTTGGCGCCCATGTCGTTGAGCTCCCCGCCGATAAGGAACGTGGGGTCCAGGCCGATGCCGTCCAGGACGGTTGCCATCATCGAGCTGGTGGTCGTCTTTCCGTGGGTACCCGCGACCGCCACACACGCGTCCTCGCCTGCGATGTGCGCGAGCATCTTCGCCCGGGGCCAGATCGGTATGTTCCGCTCGCGTGCGGCCTTCACTTCCGGGTTGCTCTCCGGGATCGCCGATGAGACCACCACGACCTCCGGGTCGCCCAGATTCTCTGCGGCATGACCGATGTGCACCGTGACACCCGCCTCCTGCAGTGCGGCAGCGTAGCGTGACGCCTTGAGGTCCGAGCCTGTGACGATGACACCGCGGTCGTGGAGGACCCGGGCAAGCCCGCTCATCCCCGCACCACCGATGCCGATGAAGTGTGCGTAAGCGGTGGTCATCACCGCGTCTCCTCTCTCCCGGCGTCGACCGCCAGTCGTGCGACCCGCTGATCGGCGTCGCGTCTCCCGAGCGCCGCCGCGGCCGCGGCCATCTTCTCGCGCCGCGGACCGTCGCTGAGCAGGTCCACGATCGCATCCGCGAACGCAGTGTCGTCGATGTCCGCATCAGCGAACACCAGCGCGCCGCCTGTATCAGCGATCGCACGCGCGTTGAGCGTCTGGTGATCGTCCGTGGCATACGGATATGGCACGAGCACTGATGCCTTTCCGATCGCGGTGATCTCGGCGATCGATGTCGCACCCGCACGGGCCACGACCAGATCGGCCGCGGCGATCGCATCACCCATGTCGTCGATGTAGTCGACCACCTGATAGCGTCCATCGGGCGCTGTGACCCCGCCAGCGACCCGCTCGGCCACCGAGGCGGCCTCAATCCTACCCGCCACGTGCACCACCTGCAACGAGGGCAGTCCGATGAGCGTCGGTGCGAGCGCGGCGAAACGCTCGTTCAGGTGCCGCGCACCCCTGCTGCCCCCGAAGACCAGCAGCACCGTGGCGTCTCCCGCGAGCCCGAGAGTCCGTCGGCCACGCGCACGGTCCGCCTGCAGTACGGCCTCCCGTACGGGGTTGCCGGTGAGGACGGCTCGGTCGGGACGCGCCAGATGTGCGATCGACCCCTCATATGTCACACCAACGGCGCGCGCCCACCGCGACAGCACCCTGTTGGCAAGGCCCGGAACCGAGTTCTGCTCGTGCAACACGAGCGGGACGCGGCGGGTCAGCGCGGCGAAGCCGACGGGGAGCGATACGTAGCCGCCGAATCCGAACACCACATCCGCACCCCACTGGCGGATGAGCCTCCTGGCTCGCACGAGTGAGCCGAGGATCGTGACGGTCGACGTCACCAGCGTATGCGGACGCGCACGATCGAAGCCCTTCGCCTGGACCCCGAAGAACGTGACGCCCGCCTCGGGGACAAGGCGGGCCTCGAGCCCTTCAGGCGTACCGACGAAGGCTACATCATGCCCTTCGGCCCGCAGGCGCTCCGCGACCGTCAACGCGGGATAGATGTGACCCGCCGTCCCGCCACCGCTCAACAGTACCCGCACTCTTCGACCCCCTGCCGTTACCGGGCCGGACGAGCCGCACCCGAGTCTGTCCACTGTGCCGCGACACCGCAAGAATCAGGCCGACACAGGCGAGTGTCAGCGTCAGTGATGAACCACCTGCGCTCACGAACGGCAGCGGGATGCCGGTGATCGGCATCAGGCCGGTCACTGCAGCCATGTTCATCAGGGCCTGTGCGACGATCAGGGCGGTCAGCCCACCGGCCATCAGTCGTCCGAACAGATCACGGCTCTCATGGGCGATCCGCATACCAGCCACAGCGAAGACCGCGAACGCCGCAAGGACGGCCACCGTGCCGAGCAACCCGAGCTCCTCGCCGACCACGGCGAACACGAAGTCGGTGTGCGCGGCCGGCAGGTAGAAGAACTTCTGACGTGACAACCCCAGCCCGATACCGCTGACACCGCCGCTGCCGAACGCGTACAACGACTGGATGATCTGGTAACCGCTGTCCGTCGGGTCGGCCCACGGGTTCAGGAACGAGGTCACACGTTCCATCCGATATCCCGCGAAGGCGATCAGAACCGCTGCCGCGGGAAGCCCGACACCGGCCGTGATGCCGAGCCAGCGCCCGGGTACGCCACCCACCCAGAGCACCAACACGACACCAAGCAGGAGCGAGATGGTCGTACCCATGTCCGGCTGCAGCATGATGAGGATGACGGTCGGCCCCACCGCACCGGCCAACCAACCCAGGTACCTGCGGGTGTCCAGGCGCCGTTTCCGCCACGCCACGGTGAGAACGGCCGTGACCAGCAGACACCCGAGCTTGGCGTATTCCGAGGGTTGGACGTAGGCGAACCCGAGGTCGATAGAGCGCGTGGCGCCCCACTTCCCCACTCCCGCGATATCGACCACGAGCAGGCCGATGAACGACAGGCCCCATATCGCCCAGGCCACCACCTCAGGACTCAGGAGCCCGAGTCCCGCGTGCTTCCGCCGGAAGTCCCAGCGTGAGGCGGCGAACAGCGCTACGGCCCCGAGCACGGCGAACAGCGCCTGCTTCTTGAGGTGGTAGGCGCTGTCCTCGTACTGCACGTAGTCCGCCACAGAAGACGCCGAGTACACCATCAGGATCCCGCCAAGCACCAGCAGGAAGGTGGCGCCGAGAAGCCAGTAGCCGGCCGAGGTGAGGCATCGTGTGGAGCTGCGGCTCATCGCGCACCACCATACGACGCCACGATCTCCTTGAAGCGTCGGCCGCGCTCCTCGTAGCCGCTGAACTCGTCGTAGGACGTGCAGCCGGGTGAGAGCAGTACGGTCGATCCTGGGACCGCGAGATCGCGAGCGCGCTCGACCGCAGCCGTGAGACCGCGGGCCCGCACGGGGCGCACGTCAAGCGCGTCGAACGCCTCAAGGAACTCGTCGGCAGCCTCTCCGAATACGACCACGTCACCGGTGCGCGCGGCCACCGCGTGTGCCAGGGGATGCATGTCGACGCCCTTGTTACGACCGCCGAGCAGCAGCACGAGCGGGCGGTCCCCGAACGCGGTCAGCGCCTTGAGCACCGCGTCCGGATTGGTGGCCTTCGAATCGTTGAAGTACTCGACACCGTTCACGATGCCGGCCGGCTCGAGCCGATGCTCGATCGGATGGAACGACGCGAGTCCGGTGGCGATCGCCTCGATCGACGCTCCGGCGGCGCGGGCGCAGGCGGCCGCCGCGAGCGCGTTGCTCACGTTGTGGTCGCCGCGGATGCCGAGTGACGCCACGTCGAGCAGCGGGTGGACGCGCCCGCGCTCCTCGAGCACCAGCGTGGGCCCGTCAAGGTAGGCGCCGTCGGCGGGTCGCTCGATGCGGCTGACCCGTCGCACGGTGATCCCGCGGGCCTCCACCGGAGCCGCGTACGCCGCGGAGCCCGGGTCATCGATATCGATCACAGCCGTGTCACCGGGCACCTGCCGGGCGAAGACCTTCGCTTTCTCGGCGGCGTACGCCTCAAGGGATCCGTGGTAGTCGATATGGTCTGGCGTGATGTTCAACAGTGCCGCCACGCGCGGGTGGAACGTATCGGCGAACACCATCTGGAAGCTCGACACCTCGGCTACCACGATCCCGGCATCGCCGAGTTCGCAGGCCACCCGCACGGCGGCAGGTCCGATGTTGCCTGCAGGCTCGGCCACCATCCCCGCCTCCCGCAGCAGATGAGTCACCAGGGCGGTCGTGGTCGTCTTGCCGTTGGTGCCGGTGATCGCGATCCACGTGGCCTCGGAGAGCCGGTACGCAAGCTCCATCTCTGAGATCATCGGCACGCCCAGCGCACGGGCGCTGACGATGAGCGCGGAGTCGGGGCGGATGCCGGGCGACGCCACCACGAGATCGCCAGCGTTCACGCGCTCGCACCCCAGGCATACCTCGGCGCCCATAGCGCGCAGCCGCGCCGCACGGGCTACGACGACGTCGTTGTCCGCCGAGTCGATCACCGTCACGCGCGCCCCTTCGGCAGCACGCGACAGCCCCCATTCGGCGGCAGCCACACCCGAGGCGCCGAGCCCGAGCACCACGAGATGTCCCGTCCAATCGCGCACGCTAGAACCTCGCCCTCGCCACGAACCACAGTGCGAATCCGGCACCCGCAAGCGCACCGGTGACGATCCAGAAGCGGACCATCACCTTCGTCTCGCTCCACCCCTTCATCTCGAAGTGGTGGTGGAGCGGCGCCATTCGGAAGATGCGCTTACCGGTAAGCTTGAACGACGCCACCTGCAAGATGACGGACAGGCCCTCGGCCACGTAGATGCCGCCCAGGAGCGGCGCGAGGAGCTCGGTCTTCGTGACGACAGCCATCGTGGCGATCACCGCGCCCAGGCCGAGTGACCCGGTGTCCCCCATGAATATGTCCGCGGGATAGCTGTTGTACCAGAGGAAGCCGAGGCAGGCCCCCGAGACGGCCGCTCCGAAGAGCGCAAGCTCGAGGTTGTCCTGCGCGAACGAGATAGCGGAGAACGCGAGCATCACGATCATGACCGTGCCCGCGGCGAGCCCGTCCAGCCCGTCGGTGAGGTTCACCGTGTTCGAGAACGAGAGCACCATGAAGAACACGAGGCCGAGGTACAGCCACGGCATCTCCAGAGCGAAGCCGCCTACCGTGAACGTCGACTGCCACACGCCGAGGTCGATAGTCCCAACGAACGGCACGATCACCTCGGGGCTCACGTGCGCCCAGTTCACCGCCAGGATGCCGATCGCACTCGCAACCACGGCCTGCCCGACGATCTTCATCCGCGCGGTGAGACCCAGCGAACGCTCCTTCACCACTTTGGCGTAGTCGTCGATGAAGCCCAGGAACCCGCACCCGAGAAGCGCCACAAGGCAGATCATGCCGCTTCGGCCCACCTCCCCGAGGGTAAGGTAGACAAGCGACACCACGAGCAGGATCAACACGCCACCCATCGTCGGCGTGCCCTGCTTGACCAAGTGACCCTGCGGACCGTCGGCACGAACCTGCTGCCCGATGTTCCGGAACTTCAGCAAGCGGATCCATGCCGGGAACAGCACGATTGCGAGCACCAGCGCCACCACGACGGCCATGAAGACCTGGTAGGTGGGATAGCGCGCGATGTCAGGAATCAGACTGAACACGGGGGTTCATCATCCCTTCGACAACGGTCTCGAGCCCGAGCACCCGCGAGGCCTTCACCAGCACGGTGTCACCGGCCTCCACGAGATCGTCGAGCACCTCCGACGCCTCGATCGCATCGATGCAGGGCCGAATGACCTCGGCGGCCATTCCGGCGGCTCGCGCGCCGTCGCCGATGCGGGCACCCAGTGCGCCCACCGCGACGAGCACATCGACCGACGATGACGCCACGAGCTCGCCGAGCTCGAAATGGGCGAGCTCGGTCAGCGAGCCGAGCTCGGCCATGTCGCCGAGCACGGCGATACGCCGACCCGTCGTCGGCACGTCTTCGAGTGCGCCGACGGCCGCTTTCATCGACGTGGGGTTGGCGTTGTAGGCGTCGTTGATGATGGTCACGCCACTCGCGGACACGAAGGTCTCCATACGCCACTTCGAGAACGTCGCGCCCTCAAGCCCGCGCACGATGTCCTCCAGCGCCAGGCCGAGATGACGTCCGACCGCGGCTGCGGCGAGTGCGTTGTAGACGTTGTGGCGCCCGGGCACCGGCAGCGTCACCACTGCACGGCCCTCCGGCGTCACCAGCGTGAACGACGGTGCGCCAGTGGGCGTCGACTCGATGTCGGTCGCCGTGATCTCCGCATTCTCGCCAAGACCGTACCGCGTCACCGGCGCCGCGGCGTCGCGCGCCATCATCTCTGAGAACACATCGTCGCCGTTCAGGAACACGCGCCCATCGGGCGGTATGGCCATGACGAGTTCGCCCTTTGCCGACGCGATCGCCTCCTGGCTGCCAAGGACCTCCATGTGGCTCACACCCACATTGGTGACGAGCCCCGCGGTCGGACGCGCGATCCGACATAGGTGCGCGATCTGCCCCGTGCCCCGCATCGCCATCTCCACCACCAGGACGTCGGTGTCCATGCCCGCATCCATGATGGTGAGCGGCACACCGAGCTCGTTGTTCCTGTTGCCGGCCGTCGCCACCACCCGCATACCGGTCGCGAGCACGCTCCGCACGAAGTCCTTGGTGGTCGTCTTGCCTGTCGAGCCGGTCACGCCGATCACCGGGATGCGCAGGCGGTCGCGATGCCACGTCGCCAGCGCCTCCACCGCGGCAAGGGCGTCCTCGACGTGCACGAGCGCGGTCTCGGGACGCGCGCTGGCGGTGAACGCCCCGCGAACCTCGTCATCATCGCGGGTCACCAGGAGCGCCCGCGCCCCACGCGACAGCGCGTCACCGAGGTGCCGATGCCCGTCGGTGTTCTCGCCTGAGAACGCGACGAACGCGGCGCCCGGCCCCACATCGCGTGAGTCGATGGCGATGCCGTTCACCACGGTGTCGCCGGGTCCATCGAGCAGCGCGCCACCGGTCACCTCGACCAGCGTGTCGACCGAGAGCGTCAGCATCGCGCCTTCAACTCCTCACGCGCGACCTCGCGATCGTCGAAATGGATCGTTCGGTCGGCGAAGATCTGGTAGTCCTCATGACCCTTCCCCGCAATCAGCACCGCATCACCGGATCGGGCGATCCGGATCGCGTGCGAGATCGCGGACCGGCGGTCGACCTCGGCGGTATGCTCCGCAGCGGTCCCACGCAGCCCGTCCTCGATCTGCAGGATGATGCCCACCGGGTCCTCACTGCGGGGGTTGTCGCTCGTCACGACCACGATGTCCGAACCGGCGCCGGCCGCGGCGCCCATCAGCGGCCGCTTCTCGGGATCCCGGTCGCCGCCACAGCCGAACACCGTGATCACACGCCCGGGAGTGACCGCCCGCACCGCCGCGATCGCCTTGGTGAGGCTGTCCGGGGTATGCGCATAGTCCACCAGCACGGTGAAGTCCTGTCCCTCATCCACGCGCTCGAGCCGGCCGGGCACCTGAGGGGCCTCCGAGAGCCCCGCCGCGACGGTGTCCAGGTCGATACCAAGCGCAAGGGCGCAGCCGGCCGCCACAAGCGCGTTGCTCACGTTGTATGCGCCCGGAAGCGGCAGATCGACGGTCACCGTCCCGTCTCCGGTCACCAGATCGAAGCAGGTGCTGTCCGCCGCAGGCCGTTCGTTCTCCGCGCGCACGGTGGCGCCGAGACTCCGGCCAACGGTGCGAGCACCGGGAAGCGACCGTGCAAGCTGCGCTCCGTACGGATCGTCGATATCGATGACCCGCTCCCCCACGTCGAGGTCGGTGAACAGCCTCCGCTTCACGGACCAGTACTCCTCGAGCGTGTGGTGGTAGTCGAGGTGGTCTTGCGTAAGGTTGGTGAACGCCGCCACCGCGAACCGCACGCCATCGACCCTGTACAGGTCGATCGCGTGCGACGAGACCTCCATCGAGACGGCGTCGACACCCTCGGTCACCATCCGTGCGAACAGCTCCTGCAAGTCGGCGGACTCAGGCGTGGTACGTGCCGAAGGCAGCCGCTTGTCGCCGATACGCGTCTCGACCGTCCCGATGACGCCGGTCCGGCGACCCGCGCGCCTGAGCACCGCATCGAGCAGATACGTGGTGGTGGTCTTGCCGTTCGTGCCGGTGATGCCAGCGATGTCGAGCCGGCGTGAGGGGTGTCCGTGGAATCGAGCGGCCACATGGGCCAAGGCCAGCCGTGCGTCGCTCACGAGGAGCGACGGTACCGGCACCTCGACGGCACGCTCGCACACGACGGCGACGGCGCCGTTCGATACAGCGTCGGCGGCGAAGTCGTGCCCATCGCGACGAAAGCCGGGGATGCAGAAGAACACATCACCCGGACGTGTGGAATCCGAACGGTAGCTGACGCCCGACACGACCGTGCCGGCGTACGCGTCAACGACCGTTGCCACTCCATCGAACAGATTTGAAAGCGTGCTCGTATCCACCGGTTCCCGTCGTCTCGCAATCCTGTGATTCTACCATCGGCCAATAGGGCGGACTCACTGCCCGGGTGCCTGTGACTCACCCGTTACCGGGCTTCCGGGAGGGATCTTGAGGTGGTCCACGCAGTACGACGCGATACGTGCGAACGTCGGCGCAGCGACGGTCCCGCCGTAGATCGAGTTGCTCGGTTCATCGATGTTGACGATGATCAGGACACGCGGGTCCTCGGCGGGCAAGAAGCCCGAGAACGACGCGACGTACTTGCCCTGCGCGTAGCCCGCCTTGCCGTCGGTGCGGGCCTTCTGCGCCGTACCGGTCTTCCCGGCGACCTCGTAACCCGGAACAGCCGCGGCGGAGCCGGTACCCTCGTTCACCACGTCGGTGAGCACGATGCGCATCTGGCGGGCGGTCTCCTCCGAGATCGCGCGCTCGGTCACCAGTCGCGGAGCTTTGTCGGTGGGCGCCGAGGACTCTTTCAGGAAGTGCGGCGTTACCAGGTTGCCTCCGTTGGCGATAGCGCCAAGCGCACGCGCGAGCTGAAGTGGCGTCATCGAGACGCCCTGCCCGAAGGTGATGGTCGCCAATGAGGACGGTGACCACGAGTCGGGCGTTCCCAGCCAGCCCTTGACCTCGCCGGGGAAGTCCACGCCGGTCTCCTCGGTCAGGCCGAACTGCGAGAAGTACGTGTACAGGCCCTCCTCGCCGAGTGCCAACCCGAGCTTGACGGCTCCCACGTTGGACGATTGCGTGACGATGTCGGTCAGCGTCCAGGAGACGGCCGCACGGTCGTGAGATTCGTGGATCGTGCGCCCGCCGATCTGGATGGTCGGCGGCAGCTCGAACACCGATTCGGGACCGTAGAGACCCGCGTCGATGACCGCGGCGGCCGTGAGCGACTTGATCGTCGAGCCAGGCTCGTAGGTGTCGACGATGGCGCGGTTGCGGTATGCCGCCTCGTCGCCCTCCCCGAAACGGTTCGGGTTGAACTGCGGCGACGAGGCCATCGCCAGGATCTCACCGTTGCGAGGGTCCATGACGATAACAGAGCCCGCCTTGGCGCCCCACCGCTCGACGGCCTCGTTCAGCGCCACCTGCGTCTGGTACTGGATGTCCTTGTCGATCGTGAGCACGATGTCCTGCCCGTCGACCGCCTCTTCTTCGAAGGTGATGCCACCGGGGATCGGGCGTCCCTGGCTGTCCCGCTCCCCGATCAGACGTCCGGGGGCGCCGCCGAGCAGCTCCTCGTAATAGAGCTCGAGGCCCGAGAGCCCCTCATCGTCCACGCCGACGAAGCCCAACACCTGGCATGCGAGCTCGTTGCTCGGATACACGCGACGCGAGTCCTCGAGGAACCCGAGGCCCTCGATGCCGAGCTCCTTGAGCGCCTCGGCCTGCGCCACGTCAACCTTCCGGGCGACATACACGAATCCGGTGTCCTTCGAGAGCTTCTCTTCGTAGCTCGCCGCGTCGCCGCCTATCGCGTTGGCGATCGCCGAGGCTGCGGCGGGCTTGTCCTTGATCGCGTCGGGGACGGCGTAGATCGTACGCGCCTCCATCGACTCCGCAAGCACCTCGCCCTCCCGGTCGTAGATGAACCCGCGCTCAGGGCTGATGGTGATGTCCCGCGTGCGCTGGCTAGAGGCCGCCTCCGCGTAGTCGGGCCCCTTGACGACCTGCACGTACACCAGGCGCGCCGCGACAACGGCAAGCGCCACCAGCAATATGACCGTAAGCGAAGAGAAGCGCCCGGCAGGTTGCGGGCGCTCCTTACCGGCTCCACGTCGGCGGCGTGTCGTCGCAGGAGGCGCGCTCATCGCAGTGAACCCAGTCCCATGTCGCCGACGAGCAGGACCTGAGCCTCGCTTGCGGCGAGGTCCATCATCGTGCGAAGGAGCCCGCCACCATCGGACGTGGACGCTGGCGCCACATCGGCGACCTGCACGGATCCCGTGCCCTCCTGTGACGGCGCTTCCGGGTCGCCCACGGCGGGATACTCCAGATAGCACACCTCGATGGGCTTGGTCATGCTGAGAGTCTCGCAGGCCAGGGCCTCGATGCGGGACGGCGATGCGAGCGCGCTCCTGTCCGCTTCGAGCGCCTTGATGGAGAGCTGGGCGGCCTTGACCTCGGAACGGAGCTCCCACGCGTCGATCGTCGCCTCCGCGGCGCGTGCGGCCAGTGATACACGCACGACGCCGGCGACGGCGAGGATGACCATGCACAGAGCGAGCACGCGGAACACGCCATCGGCCGCGGCCGATGTCCGTGCGCGAGTCCGTGTACGCGTCGACCCACCGCGCACGACCTTGAGTACTGGTCGTGACGGCGTGGCGGTCTGCGCTATCTTGCGTGCCGCTGCGCCCACGTCTGTGGGCCTCCTTCCCGCTCGCTTCCCCATCCTGAGACGGGGCCCCTTGGTGCCCTACCGCTTCTCCGCCACCCTGAGCTTCGCGCTTCGCGATCTCGGGTTCCGGTCGATCTCTTCGGCCGAAGGAACGATCGGCCGCTTTGTGACTATCCGGAGTACCGGCTCCCTCCCACACCTGCACACGGGCAGGTCGGGCGGGCAGATGCACCCCTGTGCGTGCTCCGCGAACACGTCGCGGACGATGCGGTCCTCAAGCGAGTGGTAGCTGATCACCGCGATGCGGCCCTGCGGGGCAAGCCACGCGATCGCGCTCCGGAGTCCGCGCTCGAGCTGCTCGAGCTCGTGGTTCACCTCGATGCGCAGCGCCTGGAACGTGCGTCGTGCGGGGTGGCCGCCGGTGCGTCGCGCCGAGGCCGGGATAGCGGCCTTGACCACATCCACAAGATCGGATGCTGTGGAGAGCGGTCGGGCGCCCCGCGCGGCTACGATGAAGGCTGCGATGCGCGAGGCCCACCGCTCCTCGCCGTACTCGCGTATGACGCGTGCGAGCTCGGCCTCGGAGTACGTGTTGACGATGTCAGCCGCGGTAGGCTGCGTTGTTGAGGGATCCATCCGCATATCGAGCGGAGCATCCTCGTGGTAGGTGAAACCGCGGCCGACATGGTCGAGCTGGGGTGAGGAGACGCCTAGGTCCATCAGGAACCCGTTCACGTACGGGACCCTCGCCTCGAGCAGGAGCTCATCGAGATCCCCGAAATTCCCCTTGAGGAGTACGATCGTCGGAAGCTTCTGCTGGCCGAGGCGGAGTGTGTCTGCTGCTGCGGTGAGTGCGGCGTCATCTTGATCGATGCCCACCACGATCCCGGTGGGTGCTACAAGCTGTGCGATCCGCTTCGTGTGTCCTGCCCCGCCTAAGGTACAGTCAACGAAGATGGAGCCGTCGTGTAAGGTCAGCTGCTGCGTGACCTCGGCCAGCAAAACTGGGGTGTGCCGGTATTCCATTCTCAAAGACCTACAAGATGCCGAGTTCCGCGAGCTGGCTCGTCACTTCCTCGATCCGGCCCTCGGTCTCACTGTTGTACGCGGACCACGCCGCGGCATCCCAGATCTCGACACGGTCGCCATTGCCGATGACCGTGACCTCGCGCTCGAGCTTGGCATACTCGCGCTGATTGACCGGGATGCTGATCCGCCCAGCCGAGTCCAGCTCGTCCTCCTTCGCGCCAGCGGTGAAGAAGCGGCGCACTTCGCGGAAGTCCTTGCCGAAGTCGCCGCGCTCCATGAGCTGCCCGAGGAACGCCTCGAACCCCGCCGGGGAGAAGACGTAGAGGCACTTCTCGATGCCCTTGACCACGACGTAGCTGCCACCGAGCTGGTTGCGGAATTTCGCGGGCAGCGAAAGGCGCCCCTTGGCGTCCAGCGTGTGCTGGTACTCGCCGAGAAACATCCCGTCCCTCCCCACTTCTGAGTACGTCGCGTGTCCTGGGGACACTGGCATGAGCTCAATGTATGCCACTGCATCCCACTTTGCAACACTTTTTGGGCAATTCCTCCACTTCGCAGTCCACAGACGACACGACATCCCCGATGGGTGTTCGCACGGTGACCCGCGAACCCGCTCCGGACACCGGCCGGCAGACACCCCCGTCGGCGGCGCGGCTGGTGCATCGCCGCCGACGTTGCGGGTGAACCAGGTCGGGGAACGATACGTCTTAGTGACGACGGACAGGCAGGATTCGGACTTTGACAGTGGAACTACAGGAGGGACGGATACCGCTCGGCGTGTTGCCCCCTGTCGGGGGCAGCGCTAGAATCGGTACGACACGCAGGTGCGATGGAGGTGAACAGCCCCTATGTATGGATGGTTCCTGCTCGGCCATAACGTTCCCGGCACCTACTACAACGTGCTGATGGTCTCGTTCATCCTGGTGTGCGCGATCGCGATCGGCTTCCTCGTCTACGCTGCGAAGAAGATGAAGAGAGACGCTGAAGCCGCGGAGAAGATCGAGTCCAAGTAGTCGCACGCTCCACTGTCTTGATCCGAGCGCCCTGGACCTGTCGATGGCAGGTGGCAGGGCGTTCGTGCTGTTCGGGCACGGCCGCAGATGAGAGGAGCACACGATGCCGACACTCCCCCGCTGGTTCCGCGTGACCTGGGTCGCGATCGTGGTCGCGTCGATCGCGCTCACCGCGCTCGGCTGCTCGAGCGCCGATGAGTCCGCCCAGGACGTGGCGGTCACAGACTCCGCTTCGACGCCTGCCGCGGGGTCGGTCGCACCATCTCCCGACGACATGTACGCCGAAGAGGCTGCTCGCGGCGATGGGGCGGAGGCACAGAAGGTGACCGACGCCGACCGCATGGTCATCAGGACCAAGACGCTGCGCCTCGAGGTGGAGAGCACGACCGATACGCTCGAGGATATCCGCGGGCTGATCAAGACGCACGGCGGCACCATCCAGGACCTGCAGGTGGCGACCGACACCGATGAGTGGCTATACCGCTATGATGAGTACGGGTACGCCACCGGCGACGGCGCCGCGCTGCGCGGCTGGGTCACCGTGAGGGTCCCGGCGGCATCGTTCGAACCGTTCGTCGACGACGTGATCGGTCTTGGTGAGGTCCGCTTCCAGGCCGAGGATTCGGAAGACGTCACCCAGCAGCATGTCGACCTCTCGGCGCGCCTCGCGAACCTGAAGGCCGAGGAGGAGCGCTTGCGCACGTTCTTCGACTCCGCGAAGGATGTCAAGGACATGCTCGCGATCGAGACGGAACTCAATCGCGTGCGCCAGGAGATCGAGAGTCTCGACGCGCAGGTGAAGTACCTGGAGCGACAGGCGGCGATGGCGACCATCACCATCGAGCTCACTGAACCGCGACCGGTCGTCCGGCCGTCCGGCGAGGACTGGGGCTTCCGCGATGCCATCACCAACGGCTTCCGGGCGGCTGCAGGCGTGCTGACGTTCCTGATCGCCGCGCTCATAGGCTCCGCGCCGCTGTGGATCACGGGCGTCATCGCGTTCTTCGTCGTGCGCGCGATCTTGCGGGCCCGGGCGCGCAGACGCCTCCACATGCAGAGCCAGGCGCACCAGGCTGTGGCCCAACCTGTGCCACATCCTCCTGTCGGACAGACGCCATCAGGCGACGAGCCCGGCATATAGGCCGGATGATGACGCACCGCCCACGCATCCCGCTCTGGGCGGCGGTCGGCATCCCGGCCGCCGCCTACGTGGTCCGCTCGGTCATCCGGGGCTCCTTCACCCCCGACATGCCCGACGACCTCGTCGTTGCGGGCGCCCTGCTCGCGCTACTCGCGATCGCCGCGATCGTGCGCGGAGCCGCGCACCGTGGCAGCGAGCAGTTGCCCGCACAGATGGATGGCACACACGACCACGAACGTCGCCACAGGTAACACGACCAGGTCGGTCCAAACGTCCAGTCCGCCCGAACCGGGCGCCCCGGAGCCTCCGACCACTGTGAGCCAACCGCCGAGCGCCACACCGATAGCGGCGCCCACCCCCCACGTCGCCGACCAGAAGAGCGCCTCCGCCAGGCGGAAGCGCTCTCTGTCACGCCCGAGCAGCATCGTCTAGTCCTTCCGGTACGGCACGCCGCTCGCGGCCGGAGCGACCGCGCGCCCGACGACACCGGCCACCACGATGACGGTCAGCACGTACGGCAGCGCCTGGAACACCTGCGGTGGCACGTTCACCACGCCACGCAGGATCTGCAGCTTGATCTGCAACGCGTCGGCGAAACCGAACAACAGCGATGCGAGATAGGAGCCGACCGGTGTCCATCTGCCGAAGATGTTGGCGGCAAGCGCTATGAAGCCGCGGCCGTTGGTCATGTTCTCAGTGAACGAACCGACCTGCTCGATCGTGAGGTTGGCGCCGGCAAGGCCCGCGAGCGCTCCACTCATCAAGACCGCGACCCAACGCCCTCGCGCAACGTTCACGCCCACAGTATCCACCGCGCGCGGATGCTCGCCGAGCGCCCGCAGCCGCAGCCCCCACCGGGTCTTGAAGACGGCCCACTGAGCGACGATGGCGATGATGATGGCGAGGTAGACGATCGGACTGTGCGTGAACAGGATCGCGTTCACCCACCGCCACACTTCGGCCAACACCCCGCCGCCGGGTGCGTCGAAGGTGAATACGGAGCCGAGCGTCTTGATCTGGTCTGTGGTGCCTGGATGGCCGTACCAGAGCTTCATCAGGAACCCGGTCACACCGAGCGCGAGCAGGTTGATCGCGGTACCCGAGACCGTCTGGTCGGAACGGAGGTTGATGGACGCGAACGCGTGCACCGCGGAGATGGAGACACCCGCGAGGACCGCGGCGATGACGCCGAGCCAGGGCTCCCCGGTCGCGAGCACGACCGCCGTGCCGAAGAACGCTCCGGTCAGCATGATGCCCTCGAGCGCGATGTTCACCACACCCGAGCGCTCGCAGATCGTACCGCCGATGGCGGCCAGCGCGAGCGGCGTGGCGATGCGGATAGCAGCCGCGAACAGGTCGGGAGTGATGATGCTATCCAGCATGGCTGATCGCCTCCTTCTGACGCCGGCGGACGAACCACAAGACGATCTCCTCCGCGGCTACGAAGAAGATGACGAGCGCCTGGATGATCTGGATGATGTCCTGCGGCACTTTGGCCTCGAACTGCATCGTCGTCGCCCCGGCCGAGAGTGCACCGAACAACAACGCCGCGGGGATGACTCCGAGTGGGTGGTTCTTCGCCAGCAGCGCGACAGCGATGCCGGTGAACCCGAATCCGGACGAGAACTGATCGAACAGACGGTGATGCACGCCCATCACCTCTGTGGCCCCTGCGAGACCCGCGAGCACGCCGGAGATGCAGAGCGCCTTCACGGTCGTCCACTGCACCGAGATGCCTGCCGTCTCGGAGGCCCAGCGGTTGAAGCCCACCGCGCGGTTCTCAAAGCCCAGCGTCGTGTACTTAAGGATGAGCCAGATCACGACGGCTGCGATCAAGGCGACCAGTATCCCCATGTGTGCGCGACCGAGGTTCAGGATCGGCACGGCCTCACGGGCGGCCTCCGAGAACAGCGTGGCTATCCTCGGCAGCTGCGCGGCCGGATCGAGGGCCGGGGTCTGCGGGATGTTCCCCGGCTCCTTCATCGGTCCGTTCACCAGGTAGCCGACGAAGTACCTGCCGATGTAGGTGAACATCATCGTGGTGATGACCTCATGGGCGCCGATACGGGCCTTAAGGAGCGCCGGGATGAACGCCCACGCCGCGCCGGCGAGCATGGCCGCCAGCAGCATCAGTGGCACAGAGACCCACCAGGACGCCCCGCCGAGCGCCAGCCCCAGCGCGGTCGCGGCGAGTCCACCCATGAACAGCTGACCCTCCGCGCCGATGTTGAACAGACCGGCCCTGAAGCCGTACGCGACCGCGAGACCGGTGAGGATCAGCGGCGTCGACTTCAGGAGTGTGTCGCCCACGGCCTTTGGAGAGCCGAACGAGCCCTTGAACAGCGCGGCGAACGCCGCAAGCGGGTCGTACCCGGAGGCCCAGATGATGATCGAGCCCACCGCGATCGCCAGGAGCGCCGAGATGACGGGCGTCCCTGTCTTCTGCAGGATGGTCATCCAGCGACGCTGGACCACCGCGTCCTCACGTGGCTCGCTCACTGCAGACCTCCCGTCACCGGAACGACCGCGTCAGCGGCGAGCTTGTCTCCCCCGCCTCCGGTCATGTAGTAGCCGAGGGTCTCCGCGTCAGCCTCCTCGGCACTGAGCTCGCGCACGATCCGCCCCTCATACATCACCAGCACCCGATCGGCGAGAGAGAGGATCTCCTCCAGCTCCAGACTCACGAGCAGGACGGCCCTGCCCTTGGCCCGTTCGGCGAGCACCTCACGGTGCACGAACTCGATCGCGCCGACGTCGAGTCCCCGGGTCGGCTGCGCCGCTATGAGCAGTTCTGGCTCTCGACCGATCTCACGCGCGACCACCAGCTTCTGCTGATTGCCTCCCGAGAGATTCCCGGCGAGCACGCTGGCCGAAGGGGTACGCACATCGTAGTCCGCGATGCGCTTCACGGCCATCTCGGCTATCACCTTGGGCTTCATCACGCCCTTCTTCGCGTACGGCGGGAGTCTATGGTCGCCGAGCACGAGATTCTCCGTGATGTCGAACTGCAGCACGAGGCCCCGACGATGCCGGTCTTCGGGGATATGGGACACCCCGGCCTCGATCGACTTGCGCGGGCCGGCATGCGTGATATCGATGTCCTTGAGGTGGATGGTGCCCGATGTCGGCTTGCGCAGCCCTACGATCGACTCGACCAGCTCGGTCTGACCGTTGCCGCTCACGCCCGCCACCGCGACGACCTCGCCGGCGCACACGGTGAAGCTGACACCGGCCACGGCCTCCAGGCCGCGGTCACCCATGACGTGAAGATCCTGAACGGCCAGCACCGAATCACCGCAGGTCGAAGGGGGCTTCTCCACGCGCAGCACCACGTCACGACCGACCATCATGCGTGCGAGACCCACGTCGTCGGTGTCGGCGGGCTTCGTCTCGCCCACCACACGTCCGGCCCGCATCACGATGATGCGGTCCGAGACGGCCATGACCTCCTCGAGCTTGTGGGTGATGAAGACGACGGACAGTCCCTCGTCCACGAGCGATCTGATCACGGAGAAGAGCTCGCGCACCTCCTGGGGCGTGAGCACGGCCGTGGGCTCATCGAGGATCAGCACACGGGCACCCTGATAGAGGGCCTTCAGGATCTCGACCCGCTGCTGCATGCCCACCGCAAGGTCGGCTATCTTGGCGTCGGGGTCGACCTTCAAGCCATAGCGCTCGGACAGCTCGACCACCCGCTTGCGGGCGAGAGCGAAATCGATGACGCCCATACGCCCTGGCTCACGACCGAGGACTATGTTCTCGGTGACCGTGAGCGGTTCGATCAGCATGAAGTGCTGGTGCACCATGCCGATGCCGAGGTCGATAGCCTGGCGCGGGGACTTGATCTTCACGGGCTTGTCGTCGATGAGGATCTCCCCACCGTCCTCCGACAGCAGGCCGTAGACGACGTTCATGATCGTCGACTTGCCTGCCCCGTTCTCGCCCAGGAGCGCGAGGATCTCACCCTTCTCCAGAGAGAAGGACACCCGGTCGTTGGCGACGACCCCCGGGAACACCTTCGTGACGTCGCGAAGCTCGAGCACGGCCATCAGCGGTCCTCTCCATCACGCCCAACAGGCCCAGGATGCGGGAGGGGCGACCCACCGTGCAGGTCGCCCCTCGAGTTTAGCGCATACATGACGCAGCACGCGCACGTGCTTCGTCACTTTCCCGGACCTACGGAGCCGTCGGGACGGTGACCGCGCCACCGATGATGTCGTCGGTCGCCTTCGCCACAGCATCCTTGATAGCCTGCGGGACCTTGGACTCGAAGTCGTGGAACGGAGCGAGCTCCACGCCACCCTCCTTGAGACCGAAGACCTGGTTCACGCCACCTGCGAACTCGTCGTTGAGCACCGACTCGATGGTGAGGAACACAGCATTGTCGACGCGCTTCATCATCGAGGTCAGCATGACATCGCCGCTACCCGGGACCGTGAGGTACTGGTCAGCGTCGACGCCGATGAACAGGGCGCCCTTCTCCTGGCAGGCCTGGATGGTACCTGTACCACATGCGCCGGCCGCCGCGTAGATCACGTCAGCACCCTGCTCGATGAGGGACAGACCGAGTTCCTTGCCCTTGGCCTGATCGGTGAAGCTACCGGTGTACAGGGAGATGACCTGGACGTCCGGGTTGACCGACTTCGCACCGGCGATGAAGCCAGCCTCGAACTTCTTGATCAGCGGTACATCCATGCCTCCGACGAAGCCGATGACGTTCTTGTCGTTCAGCTTGGAGTCGAAGGTCTCCTTGGTGGCCAGACCGGCGACGACACCAGCGAGGTAGCTACCCTCTTCTTCCTTGAAGTTCAGTCCGGCGACGTTCGGGATCGGCGTCTCGAAGAACTCATCCACGCCACCGAACAGCGTATCCGGATACTGCGGGGCCATCTTGATGACGGTGTCGGTCATCAGGAAGCCGACCGCGAAGATCGGGCTGTAGCCGGCGTTGGCCAGGGAGTCGATGTTGGTCTCGTAGTCCGTGATCTCAGCGGACTCCAGGACCTCGATCTCGACACCCAACTCAGACTCGGCCCGCTTCAGTCCTTCGTACGCAAGGTCATTGAACGACTTGTCGCCCAGACCACCAACGTCCGTCACCATCGCAGCCTTGAGTGCAGGCTCCTCGGCAACGGGCTCCTCCGCCGCGGGCTCTTCCGCGGGCTCTTCCTCGGCCGCACAACCGGGCACGAATGCCACTACGAGCATCAGTGCCAGAAGCAGGGCGAGGATCCTACTCGTCTTCCCGTTCACGCTGCGATCCGCCTCCTATGCAGAAACTGGGTACGCCGGATTCATTTTACCCCGCGGCAACACGAACTACCACGGTTCTTCGCTAGAATCGTGAAGCTGCGTGAAAGAGCAGCGTGTGAGCGGCGCCGAAGGAGTCCGTGAACGAGAAGAACGGGCGCGGGCCTGGATGGTGCTGCCACTACGCCGCCTCTGCGGGACAGACGCGCTGCCTGCCGGAGACGATTCAGCGCTTCCGCGCGCGCGGGTGGGTGGTCAGATACTCCTCGCGGACGTGCGTGCGATCGACATGCGTGTACACCTGTGTGGTGCTGATGTCGGCGTGACCGAGCATCTCCTGGAGCGCGCGCAACTCGGCGCCCCCCTGCAGCATGTGCGTCGCGAACGAGTGGCGCAGTGTGTGCGGGTGGAGGTGCAGCCCGACCTTCGCACCATAGTCACGGACGATGCCGAAGACCGCCTGCCGGGTGAACCGTCCGCCGCGCACGTTCAGGAACACCGCACTCGGGTCCTGCCGCGTGGGGGCCTTCTTCGCGCGCAGGTAGGGACGCCCGTGCCGCAGGTATTCGCTCATCGCCTCGACCGCTTCTCCCGCGATCGGGACCAGCCGCTCCTTGCTCCCCTTGCCCAGCACCCGGATGAATCCGGCCTCCAGGTCAAGATCCTTGAGGTCCAGCCCTGTCAGCTCGCTTACTCGCAAACCACAGCCGTAGAGCGTCTCCAGAACGGCTCGATCGCGGTAGCCCACCGGTCCTTCAGGGAACGGCTGTGAGAGCAGTTGGTTCGCCGCGTCGACGGAGATCACGTCCGGCAGTCTCGCAGGGACCTTCGGGAGCGTGACGTCGATGGTGGGATGGCTCTCGGTGAGCCCCTCGCGCACCAGGTATGCATGGAAGCTCTTGACCGCGGCGATCTTCCGCTCAACGGTGCTCGCGGCCATACCCTTGGACTGGAGAAGCGACATGAACGCGATCACATCGTCGCGAGTGGCATCCAGCGGAGAAACGGAACGCTCGGCCAGATGTGCCGAGTATGCGGTCAGGTCTCCCTTGTATGCGCTGATCGTGTGACTCGACGCGCCCCGCTCGACAGCGAGGTATCCCAGGAAGTCCTCGAGTAGTCTGTTATCCATGGAGGGCACAATACCATACTTTCGGAGTGAACGGCGCAACGGGCAGGATGAACGGTGTATGTAAACCTCAATCATTGGTAGTTACCCGATATTTGGCCGCGCTGAACACGCGATATCGACCGATTCCGTGACCTTTGCGCAACGAAACATGCACTATTCTGCAACTGCGGCGGACAGCGAGTCCAGGACGGCGTGTCAGCCTGCGGCCAGCCAGCCGGCGGCGGCCGCGGCAAGGAAGAACGCGGGGTCGGCGTCAAAGCCCCTCCCCATTGTACGGACCTCGATACCTCGCGTGTCAGGCACGCTGTCGATCGGCGCATCCACACGCGCATGGCGATCCCACAGTCCAGACGACCCGAACGCCTCGTCCACCGGGAGAGCCAGATCGGCGCGCAGCACGGGGATCGGAATCTCTGCCGCGGCGAGGGCGACCACACCGAGTGCGGTGATGGTCTGATGCGACAGCGGCACGTGACGGGGGCGTGGATCCGCGAACGACAACCTCGGGACGGCTATCGGTCTTCCCCCGAGCGCTCCCGCAGCGTTCACCGCCTGGCCCTGCGCCACTCCACTGTGGCCGAACGGGGTCGAGGTGCCCGGAATCCCCGGACCGATGGCCACGATCGCAACGTCGGCCCGTACGACATGCCGGGCCGCGAGCAGTCCCGAGTACAGATTCACCGCTTCAAGCCCACCCCCGAACGCCTGGCCGCAGGTGATCGTCTCGTCGATGAGCCCGGTCTCGAGCATCCGGGGCACCAGTCGCGACAGCGCCATCGGCAGAGCGGATTCGTCTGTCATCACGTAGGCGATGCGAACGCCCGGACGGCGCTCTTTGGCCGCAGCGGCCACGAGCGGCACCTGGCTATGCAGGCCGCAACACACCACCGGGAGGCCGTCGAGCATCCGCGCACCGGCCATCACCTCATGGTGCGGGCTCGCCGGTTCTTCCACGGTGGTCACGTCACGCTGCAGAGGCGTGTATCTGAGCTTCATGATGTGGCCGGGGACGTGATCGTCGAGGACAACGCCCTCACCTGCCCTGGCGACCACGAAGTGTTCGCCGCCGGTGCCGAGGCCGAGATCCACGGCAGTCGTGTTGCAGAGCACCCGCTCGCCGATCGAACAGTGACCCGCAAGCGGCGGATACGACACGGCCCGGTGCGGCTCGGAGAGCCCGTCCAGCTGCACGGTGAGGCGCTCCACCGCTGCGGTGGTCTCGTCAATGCCACGGACTGTGCCCCAGACGAGGCGCATCGGCCCTCTACTCCGGATTGCGGGCGATTGCGACGAGCAGGTCCGCCAACCGCTCAAGCTGCAGGACCTCAAGACACTCGTCGGTCGAGTGGACGTTCGTCATGCCGGTCCCGAGCACCAACGTAGGCACTCCGTATCCGGCGAACACGTTGGCATCGCTGCCGCCGCCTGTGGTATATGTCCGCGACGCCACGCCGATCGCGGCGCACGCGCGCTCGATCAGGCGCACCTCGGGTGAGTCAGTGGAAGCGGTGAAGCCGGGATACGCGTGCTCCCATTCCACGGAGACCGTGCCACCAGCCGCGTTGGCCGCGTCGTGCATCGCCGCATCCATATCCACCCTGATGGCTTCGGCATACGCGGTGTCGAGCGAGCGGCACTCGCCGGTGAGCACGCATGACGGCGCAACGACGTTCGTGGCGCTGCCGCCGTTGATCGTTCCTATGTTCGCAGTCGAGTGCGCATCGATCCTCCCGAGCCGCATCCGGGCAACGGCGTCAGCCGCCATCGTGATGGCGGAAACGCCCTTCTCCGGCTCCACCCCGGCATGCGCCGCTCTGCCGGTGAACGTGGCCGTGAACGTGTGATGGCTGGGCGCACCCACGACGATCCCGCCGACCGGACCGTCCGCATCGAGGACCAGACACAGTGCGGCGGCGGCATCGGCGGGCGCGAGCGCCTTGGCCCCGAGCAGCCCGTCCTCCTCGGACACCGTGAGGAGCAGCTTCAGCGGACGGTGCTCACCGTCTTGCTCCGCCAGCACACGGACCGCCTCTATGATCGCCGCCAGTCCGACCTTGTCGTCACCGCCGAGCACGGTGTCCCCAGCGCTCCGCACCACACCATCGGCAACCACCGGCTCTACATCTTCACAGGGCTGGACGCAGTCCATGTGCGCCGAGAGCGCGATCACGCCGCCGCCGACAGCACCCGGCAGTTCGGCGATCACGTTCCCGGTGTCAGCCCCGGTCGAGGTTTGCGTGTCATCGATGCGGACGACGCAACCCGCCTCACGGAGCGCACCGGCAACGTACGCCGCCACGCCCGCCTCCCGGCCGGTGGGGCTGGAGATACGTACCAGGTCGAGGAAGGTATCGAGCACCCGGCTCATCAGCGGGTCGCCTCCTGCGCGGCCCGACGGGCCACTGCCGCACCGATGAAGTCACGGAACAGGGGTGCCGGACGGGTAGGACGGCTCTTGAACTCGGGATGGCCTTGCATGCCCACGAACCACGGGTGGCCGGGTATCTCGACCATCTCGACGAGCTTGTCATCCGGCGACAGACCCGAGATCAGCAGACCGGCATCGGTCAACTGCTGACGGTATGCGTTGTTCACCTCATAACGATGCCGGTGACGCTCGTACACAACGCTCTCACCGTAGGCCACGTGGCCCTTCGTGTCCGGGACCACCTTGCAGGGATACGCACCGAGCCGCATCGTGCCACCCAGATCGTGCACATCATGCTGTTCACGCATGAGGTCGATGACCGGGTGCGGGGTGACCGGGTCGAACTCGCCGGAGTTGGCGTCCTCAAGGCCCGCCACGTGACGCGCGTATTCGACGACCGCGACCTGCATGCCGAGACAGATGCCGAGATACGGAACCTCCCGCTCGCGTGCCCATCGCGCCGCGCGCACCTTGCCCTCGATGCCGCGCACACCGAACCCGCCGGGCACCAGTATGCCGTCGAAGTCGGCAAGGCGGTCCTCAACCTCCTCCGGCGACAGGCTCTCGGCATCCAGCCAGTGGATGTTGACCTTGTGGTCATGGAACACACCGGCGTGATCGAGCGCCTCGTTCACTGACAGGTACGCGTCGGGCAGCGCCACATACTTGCCCACAAGAGCGATGTCGACCGTCTTGCTGAGCGAACGCCGATGCTCGACGAAACGCTGCCACTCGGCGATGTCGAGCTCTCCGCAGGCCAGCTCGAGGCGTTCGATGACCATCACGTCGAGCCCCTGATCGTGAAGCGTGACAGGGACCTCGTAGATCGACGGTGCATCCTCACACGAGACCACGGCCTTGGGGTCGACGTCGCAGAACAGAGCGATCTTGCGCCGTATGCCAGCGTCTATCGGCCGATCCGACCGGCAGACGATGAAGTCGGGTTGGATGCCGATGCTCCGGAGCTCCTTGACCGAGTGCTGGGTGGGCTTGGTCTTGAGCTCCGCCGAGGCCGCGATGTACGGCACGAGGCTCACGTGGATGTAGCACACGTTCTCGCGACCCACGTCCTTGCGGAGCTGGCGGATCGCCTCGATGAAGGGCAGTGACTCGATATCGCCGACGGTGCCACCGACCTCGGTGATCACCACGTCGGCCCCGGTCTGCTCGGCAAGGCGCAACACGCGCTCTTTGATCGCGTTGGTGACGTGCGGGATGACCTGCACGGTGCCACCGAGGTAGTCCCCCCGGCGCTCCTTGGTGATGATCGACTGGTAGATCGAGCCGGCTGTCACGCTGCAGTCGCGTGTGAGCGACTCATCGATGAACCGCTCATAGTGGCCGAGGTCGAGGTCGGTCTCGCCGCCATCATCGGTCACGAACACCTCGCCGTGCTGGAACGGGCTCATCGTGCCGGGATCGACATTCAGGTACGGATCGAGTTTCTGGATCGTGACCTTGAGGCCGCGACCCTTGAGCAGTCTGCCGAGCGAAGCGGCCGTGATGCCCTTGCCAAGCCCGGATACGACTCCCCCGGTCACGAAGATGTGCTTTGTCATGCTCGCTGCCCCAGTCCTCTCGCCCGTGAACGTACCAATCCTACCCTACCGCCCCGACAGCACGACGCCATCGCGCATCCTGCCGACCGCACAGCTACCTGCCGTTCTGATCCGGGTCCTTCGGATCCCCGGCGTCCATCTCCTCGCTCGACGCGTCCTTGAGCCTGCCGAGCGTGTCCAGCGCACGCAAAGGCGCGACACGCTCGATGACCGCACTGTACGAGACCCGCTCGGACAGCACGTTGAGCGCCAGAAGCGCCGCGGCTGCCGCAGCCATCCACTCAAGCGGCAACGCGGAAGCGAGCAGGTAGCCCACGATCGCGCCCATGACGTTGCTGCCCGCGTCGCCGAGCATGCCCTCTTCACCGAGGTCGAACCGCCAGACCGCGGCCACCGGACCGAGTAGTACCAGCACCAACAGCACGGCGGCGAGCAACGTATCCACCGGCAACCACGGTGCCACCCCCATCTCGGCGAGCGACGATGCATACACGCTGAACGCTCTTGAGGCGTCGATCGCGAACAGCGGTGCGGCTATCACGACGAGCAGGCCGTACACCTTGAGCGCACGGCCGGGCCGCAGGTCCATGAGGTTGATGAAGTTCGCGCTGAGCGAGATCACGAGCGTGGCGAGCAGCCATGTCCCGATCGTCTCCATCCATCCCGACGCGGATGCGGAGCGGCCCTGCGCTATGTGCCAGGCATACACCGCCGAGATCGCGCCGATGCCGAGAGCCTTGAGGCCGCCGGTCGTCAGTCGGCCCGACGCGAGCGCGGAGAGATGACCGCGGAAGCCCTTGTCGTCGCGCGTGCCGAAGAGATCGTCCACCAGTCCGAGGACCACGGATATCCCTACAAGCATCAGAGGGATCCCGTAGAGGGGCAGCGTGAGCGGCCCTTCAAAGAGCGCCACCGTGTACCCCTCGGGAGAAGGGCCGATGAAAGCGCGGACCACGTCGAACGCGGTGCTCGCCACCATAAGGGAGATCACCCAGACCACCCACACGAGTCCGAGGCCGAGGAAGACGGACCTGCCCCGGTAGTTGGTCGAGTCCAACCGGGACCCGCGAAGCGAGGGCGCGAGTGCACGCATCGCGAGTGCGGGAACGAACCAACCCGCCGTCAGACATGCGGCTGCCGCGATCGCGTAGGCGATCGACACGTTCATGCACGCACCTCCGGTTCTCCTGGTGGACTCGACAGCATGAGATGCAAGAGACTCGCCGTGATGTAGAGCATCACGAGTGCGGGGATCACGATGCCTGAGTCTTCGGTGAAGTACCCGACCAGACTTCCCCACAGCGCGGCGCTCATGGCGACACCGAACGCGGGATAAGCGTTCAGCGTCTCCGCAAACACGCCGTGCGGACGCCACCGCATGTATGCGAGGAACCCGAGGATGGCGATCATCAGCACCGACCAGTTGGTGGCCCGCAGTACGCGCCAGTTGGTCTCGGCCTTGCGCACCACGATCCGCCACAGCTCGACGAGGCCGCCGCTGTCGGCACTCTCCCACGCCCGGCCAAGATGCGTTTGCGTGCCGCTGCCGGCAAGGTCGTACAGCGAGAACGCCACGACGAACGCGGCGACTATCGCGATCCCGAGAACGAACCAGCCGGGGGTCATCTTTCGGCCGGTCAGGTAGAGCCACATGATGCCGAACGCGGCCGTGCCCCATGCGATGACCCCGATGTTCGCCCCCAGGAACGGCGCCGCGGTGATCACCACGACAGCGAGACCGGCGAGGGCGGGACCCCAGGACCGCAGATGACGGACCCACCCCGCATCTCGCTTCGCATCCACGAGGAGGGCGATGCCGGCCAGCGCGCCTCCAACCACGATGCTCGCACCCTCGTTACCGATGCCGTAGTAGCGAGCGCCCAGGAGCGGCGAGTAGCTGAACAGGCCCGAGAACGACAGCGGAGCGCCGAAAAGCTGATCGACCAACAGGACCACTGCCGTGCCAAGACCCAGGACCGACAGCGCGATCGCCGAGCCCTGCCAACGCTCGATCAGAGACATCAGGACCCACACCGCCAGCGTCACGCCCATGAACAGCAGCATCACCGCCGATGCCGAGTCCGGATAGGGCACGACGAGGAACATCAGAGTCGCCGACACAGGCATGGCGAGCAGCAACATGATCAGGTGGCGAAACCCTGCGCCTACGCGTGCACCCCAGGAATCGTGGAACCGCCTGATCCGACCGAGAAGCAGCGCACATGCGATGAGAGCGAGCACCGTGACGGCGATATAGCCGGTCTGTACGGCCAGCCTGACCGTGTCCACCCCGACCGCGGTCGCGCCCGCCGCCTGCAACCGCTCCACGCGCGAGTCGAGGTCCTTCCCCGCCTGCGTATGCTCGACCGCATTGCCTCGCACCGACACCGGACGATCGATGCCGAGTACCGCCAGCGTCGATGCCGCCACGTCCAGGTCGGTCATGAGGCCGGCCCGGTGCGTGGAGGGAGAAGAGACCAGCCCGCCCTCGAATCCCGGACCGCTGATGATGGCCGGCCCGAAGCCACTCGGGCCGCTCTGGGGCCGCACCTGCCCGTTGGATACGAGCATCACCACCGCGTCCTCGGGCGCGCCTTCGCGCACGAAGCCGAGAACCGCATCGACGCTCCGTGCGGCCGCGGCGCGGTGGCTCTCCGCCACCTCGGGGGCCGCATCCGGGGCATAGCGGTACGCGCGCTCCCCGTCGCCGGTGTCGATGACCACGAGACCCGGACCGTCGGTGACCGCCATCTGCCGCAGCACCTGCCGGTACGCGGACTCCATGCGTTGTACATCCGTGCGGATGCCGAACGGGGCCTCGACGTCCTCCTCGGTCATGTTGAGCGAGACATCGCCTCGTCTGACCAGACCGTTCGTGTTCATCGCAAGCACCGCTGCGGGACGGCTCCTGATCGGCTCACCGACCACGACGCCGCCGTCGGAGTTGCCCAGCGCTGCGGTGGCGCCGCCAGCATCCTCGACCGACTGACCGAGGGCTCCGGGGATGCCCTCTAACGTCTGGATGTCGTTCGCACGCAGCGTTCTCGGCAGCCCGAGGTACACGATCTCAGCCGACCCGACCTGCGCCCCCATGGATCGACGAAACGCCTCGGCTGCGGTACTCGAACCATACATGGCCGACGCGCCGAACGCCGGAGGCGCCGATGCGTCGAACGCCATCGGCGCACCCGCCGACATCGTGAGTGCGATATGGGCGGGAGTGAGTTCACGCGCATACCGTGCGCTGCTGCGGATGTTCATGTTGGCGACGGCACCGCTCTCCGCCATCGCACGGGTGTTAGGCATGCCCCCACCCATGATGTCGTCCCATGTGATGTACGGCGCAAGCACGATGATGACCGTGTCGGCAGCCGGTTCGGGCAGTGTGGTCGCACTCGCCGGGACGCCGGTCGCCAGAAGGAGCGCGAGAAGCGCGGTGACAAGCACGCGTCCCGGTCGTCTCATTGCGTCTCCTCGGCGATCGATTCGGGCATGGCGAAGCGTGTGGAAGATCAAGGGGACGTGAGCGAATCGAACCGTAGGTCGACCCGGTTCTGAGTGCCCGTCGCCCAGTATACCGAAACGTGACACCGGTACGGTAACGCCCTGTCGTCGGCTACACTTGGCCGAGATCGAACACCACCGAGGAGGACCGATCGCCCGACCATCGATAGCGCGTTCAACGGCCTTGATGTCCACATCGACGCTCGTTTCGCGCCTAACCGGCTTCGTCCGCACGTGGGCCATGGCGTTCGCGCTCGGCCTCACCGCCATCGCGGACTCATACGATATTGCGAACAACCTCCCCAACATGGTGTTCGAACTGCTCGCCGGCGGTGTGCTCTCAAGCGTGTTCATTCCGCTGTTCATGGAGCGGATGCAGAAGGACGGTGAGGAGGATGCGTGGCGGTTCGCGAGCTACGTCCTCAACATCATCGTGTTGGCGCTCGGCACGGTCGCCCTGGTCGCGACGGTCTGGCCGGGTCCGTTGGTCCGCCTGCAGACGCTCACCATCTCCGCCGAGCAGGCCGAACTCGCGACATGGTTCTTCCGCTTCTTCGCGGTGCAGATCGTCTTCTACGGTGCCCAACTCGTGTTCGCCGGAGTGCTGAACTCCTACCGGAAGTTCCTGGCACCCGCCATCGCGCCGATATTCAACAACATCGTGGTCACGGTCACGCTGCTCGGGTTCTACGTGCCATTCCGCGACAGTGACCCACAGCTTGCGCTCACCGGGCTCGCGGTGGGCACGACGCTTGGTGTGGTGACCATGGCGATCGTGCAGATCCCGAGCATCCTCAAGCTCGGCGGACGGTACACGCCGAGAATCGACTGGCGCCATCCTGCGCTGCGCACTGTCGGGGTGAAGATGGTGCCGACGCTCATATACGTGATCACGAACATGGCCGCCGTGACGTTCCGCAACAACATCGCGCTCGCCACGGGTCCGGGTGGCCAGGCCGCGTTGCGCTACGCATGGCAGTTCTACCAACTGCCGTACGGGATATTCGCCGTCGCGCTGGCCACCGCGATCTTCCCGGAGCTCACCGAGCGCGCGAACGCCTCGGACACGCAAGGCTTCAAGGCCATGTTCGGACGGGGAC
>JAZIGI010000019.1:0-39553 GCA_036679125.1 Actinomycetota bacterium
GGGTGCGGGAGGAGCTGCCCTGGCCTGCTCGTACGGTGGCGGTAGGGGCGGGTCTGGCGGGAGAATCGAAGGCTCGTTGGCTGTCCAGGCTGGCCAGACGATCTCCGTCAGTGTTGGACAGGGTGGCGGTGGAGGAATGGGTGGTTGTGGTGGGGACTACGAATACTCGAATCCTGGCGCACCGGGCGTCATCACTTTCCGCTACCAGGACTAGTGGCGAGGGTTCGCTCTTCGACTGACCCCTCGCCTGATCAGCTGTTGTCTCACCGTCTCACCGTCCCGCCCGAGCGCTTCGCCGATCTTGGCGAAGGATAGGCCCGATTCGTAAAGCTGGATGGCGTGATCGACGTCTTCCTCGGTCATCGGTGTCAGCCGCATGACGACACCGCGTGCTTGGAGGTGTCCGCTAACCGTCGATCGGTGACACCCGAAACGCTCTGCAAGCGTGTACACCGTCAGACCGGACTCGTAGCCCTGCACGAGCTCATCGACCTCATGGGGCTGTAGCCACTTCTGCTTCTGGCTTCGCGCGCCGGTGCACTTGTACTTCCTGCCAGTGGTGGACGCCGTGGAGATCTCTCCGGTTCGGGCCGAAGCGGCGTGCTCAAGAAGTGTTGGCCATTTACCAGAGTTGGCCGCTGGAAGTTCCACCAATGAAGTGACGAGAGGGTCCGGACGAAAGTCCGGGCCCTCTCTGCGTTCGGGGAACCGCAGCGCCTGACACCGCGTCATACGGGCATAGATGTCCGGGGAGGTGGTTCAGATGTCGCGGATCATGCGCAGGTCGTTCGCGGTCGCCGCGATCGTCGTGCTCATCGCCGCCGCTGGCTGCACGGCGCCTACACAGGTGGCGCTCATAGCTGACGATGATGGCAGCACCGTCACGGTACGCAGTGGCGGCACGGTGGTCGTTGAGCTCGAGGGCAACCCGACGACCGGGTTCACGTGGCTGGAGGCCGAGGTTCCTGACGTGCTCGAGTCGCGCGGCGAGCCGGGGTTCGAGCCGTCGTCGGACGCGCTCGGCGCGGGCGGGATGATGACGCTCACGTACGACGCGGTCGAGACAGGCGAGGGCACGCTCAAGCTCGACTACGCGAGGGCCTGGGAGAGCGTCCAGCCCGAGGATACGTTCTCTGTGACGGTGAAGGTCGTGGAGTAGGCTGTCGCGCCGTTCGCACTCGGCTATCATGGGCGGATACCGCACACCCCCGAGTCGGAGGACGCTCGTGAGCAGCAGACCGTACGAACCGCACGAGATCGAGGAGAAGTGGCAGGCCGTCTGGGACGCCGAGGGGCTCTACTCGGTCACTGAAGACGCCGGCAGGCCGAAGAAGTACATCCTCGAGATGTTCCCATACCCCTCGGGCGACATACACATGGGGCATGTGCGCAACTACTCCATCGGCGACGTGGTGGCGCGGTACTACACCATGCGCGGCTTCAACGTGCTGCACCCGATCGGGTGGGACGCCTTCGGTCTTCCCGCGGAGAACGCGGCGATCAAGAACGCCACGCATCCCGCCAAGTGGACGTACGCCAACATCGACACCCAGGCTGCGTCGTTCAAGCGCATGGGCTTCAGCTACGACTGGGACCGTGCGGTGAAGAGCTGCGACGTCGACTACTACCGTTGGGGCCAGTGGATCTTCCTGAAGTTCTGGGCGCGCGGGCTGGTGGAGCGCATCAAGTCCCCGGTGAACTGGTGCCCCTCATGCAAGACGGTGCTCGCCAATGAGCAGGTCATCGGCGATGGCGTGTGCTGGCGCTGCAAGAGCGTGGTGGAGAAGCGCGATCTCGAGCAGTGGTACTTCAAGATCACCGAGTACGCGCAGGAGCTGCTCGACGACCTCGACACGCTCAGCGGCTGGCCCGAGCGCGTGAAGACGATGCAGGCCAACTGGATCGGCCGGAGCGAAGGCGCCGAAGTCGAGTTCGAGCTGTGCGACGCCGCCGGAGAGCCGAGCGGCGAGCGGATCACCGTGTTCACCACGCGGCCGGACACCCTCTTCGGCTGCTCGTTCTTCCTGCTCGCTCCGGAGCACCCGCTCGTGCGCGAACTTACCGCCGGCACGGAGTACGCCGACGCCGTGCAGGCGGTCGTGGCTGCGGCGGCACGCGAGACGGCAGTGGAGCGCGCCAGCGGCGAGGCCGAGAAGCTCGGCGCGTTCACCGGACGCTTCGTGATCAACCCCGTCAACGGCGAGAAGGTGCCGGTGTGGGTGAGCAACTACGTGCTGATGGAGTACGGCACCGGCGCCGTCATGGCCGTGCCGAGCGGCGACGAGCGCGACTTCGAGTTCGCGCGCAAGTACGGCCTGCCGGTACCGCCGGTGGTGCTCGCTGACGACGATCCGCTGCTGGCGGAGCTCGGCGGTGTGGCGGAGCGCGTGATGACCGACGTGCCGTGGGACGAGTCATTCGCCGGCGAGGGCGTGATGGTGCAGTCGGGCGCGTTCACCGGCCTGCGCGGCGGCAAGGGCTCGGAGGGCATGCACGCCGTCACCGAGTGGCTCGCCTCGGAAGGCGCCGGCCGTTTCTCGATCAACTTCCGTCTGCGCGACTGGCTCATCAGCCGTCAGCGCTACTGGGGCAACCCGATCCCGGCGATCCATTGCCCGGCGTGCGGGCTGGTCCCGGTGCCCGAGGAGCAGCTCCCGGTGGAATTGCCGATGGACGTGGACGTGGCCAAGGGAGAGACGCTCGCCGATCACCCCACGTTCTACGAGACCACGTGCCCGCAGTGCGGGGGAGCGGCACGCCGCGAGACCGACACCATGGACACGTTCACCTGTTCGAGCTGGTACTACTTCCGCTACACGGACGCACGGAACATCTCGGCGGCCTTCGCGCGCGAGAACGCGGACTACTGGATGCCGGTGGACCAGTACATCGGCGGTATAGAGCACGCCATCCTGCATCTGCTCTACTCGCGCTTCTTCACCAAGGTCCTCGCGGACATGGGGCTCACCTCGGCACGCGAGCCGTTCACCAACCTGCTCACGCAGGGCATGGTGAAGAAGGACGGCGAGACGATGAGCAAGTCCAAGGGCAACGTGGTGGCGCCCGAGGACATGATCGCCCGGTACGGTGCGGACGCGCTGCGCGCCTTCATCCTGTTCATGGCGCCGCCGGACAAGGATCTCGATTGGAACCAGGACGGCCTCGAGGGCATGTTCCGCTTCCTCAACCGGGTGTGGCGGTATGTTGTCGATGTGGCCGAGGGAACGCCTGTGGGCGGGACCATCGACGAGGCGGCCGCCAAGACGCTTCGCCGCGAGCGGCATCGCGTGGCGGGCAAGGTCACGGCCGACATCGAACGCTTCGGCTTCAACACCGCGCTTTCCGCGATGATGGAGCTCCTGAACGCTGCGGGCGACTATCGCCGGACCGTGGCCGACGACGCGCGCGACCACACGCTTGAGCGCGAGGTCGCCGAGGCGCTCACGCTGCTGATCGCCCCGTACGCCCCGCACATGGCCGAGGAGCTGTGGCGCGAGGTCCTCGAGCATGACGGCTCGGTGCACCGTGAGCCGTGGGTCGGCTTCGACGAGGCGCTCGCCGCCGCCGACGAGATCGAGATCGCGGTGCAGGTGAACGGCAAGGTGCGTGGCAAGGTGACCGTGGCCGCCGACGCCGACGAGGAGACCGTGCGGACCGCGGCGCTCGCGGTGCCCAAGGTCGCCGAGCAGATCGAAGGGCTCAACGTGCGCAAGGTCGTGGTCGTGCCAGGCAAGCTGGTGAGCGTGGTGGCCACCTGACGATGACGGTAAGGTCCCGGTAAGGCTCCGGCTACCTGCTCCGCGTACGATATCCGCACTGACCGGACGCCCCCTCTGTCCTGACCGGGAGGGGGCGTCCGTTGTCGCTACTGGAAGACGAGCGCGTCCGCGATCTGCTCGCGCGCGCGGGACTCGACCGGTTGACGCCGCGCGCGCTCACGGGCGTCGCGGCCGCCACGGTGCTGGTCGTCGGGCTCGCGCTGTGGCGATTCTGGCCGGCGGCGCCAGCGCCGGAGGTCGCGTTCGACGAGGGTGCGCACGCGGCTGCCGCGGACGCGGGCGAGGCGAGCGCGGAGGAGACGGCTGTCGTCGAGGTCTCCGCCGTGGTGCACGTGGCCGGGGCGGTGCTCCGGCCCGGCGTGTACTCGCTGCCCGTTGGAGCACGTGTGTCGGATGCGGTGGCCGCTGCGGGCGGAGCGCTCGGCACGGCGGCATGCGATGCGGTCAACCTCGCGCGGATCGTCACGGACGGCGAACGCATCTACATACCCACGGCCGAGGAGGTCGCGGGCTCCGGTGTGGGGACTGCGGGAGAACCCGCATGGTCGGGCGAACCGGCGGGTGCGACGGGCGGAGCCGGCGGTACGCCGGGTGTGGTCGACATCAACCGTGCGACCGCGGCAGAACTCGAGACGCTGCCGGGGGTCGGCCCCGCAACGGCGCAGAAGATCGTGGACGACCGCGAGGCGAACGGGCCGTTCGCCACCCCCGAGGACCTCATGCGGGTGCCTGGCATCGGGCCGAAGAAGTTCGAGGCGATGGCCGAGCAGGTGAGCGTGGGGTGATCCCTCGATGAAGGCCCCTGGCGACGGGCCGCGGCGTCCCTGCATGCCACCGGCGGGCTGGTTCGCATGCGCGATGTGGTTCGGATGCGTTCTTGGTGAGGCGGTATCGTGGCGGCTGTACGCCGGCGGCAGCGTGTGGCGATCGGTCGCGGCGGTCGTTGTCGCCATAGCGCTCGCTGTGACGGTGGCCGTTCGCCACCGCGGATCACGTGCCGCTGTCGCACTGTGCCTGGCGGGGCTGGTCGCCGGGTGCGGCGCCTCGGGGATGCAGGGCGTGCAGTGGCACATCCGGTCGCAGACGGTGGCCGACTGTGGTGCGCGGGCATGGACCGGGCGGGTGGAGGCCGACCCGATGCCCGGGCGGTTCGGGTCGACAGTGCGGGTGCGCATCCGCGGGGGGCCGCTTGACGGGGCGCGCGTGCGGGTCAATTGGCCCGGTGGGGTCTCAGTGCCCGACCTGGGCCGCACGGTGCGGTTCTCCGCCGTGTTGTCCCCGCTTCCGGCCGCCGAGGTGTGGAGCAGGCGGGTGGCGCGCACAGGGGCGTGCGCGACGGGGAGCGCCTGGAGCGCCGAGGTCGGTGGGTGGGGAGACGGCCCGACCGCGACGCTCTTCAGGTGGCGGGCGGCGGTGCTCGAACGCATGCACGAGATACCGGGAGCTGGCGGTGACCTGCTGGAGGGGATCGTGCTCGGCGACAGGCGACGCCTGATCGACACGCCGGCCGACGAGGACTTCCGGGTCCTCGGCCTCACGCATCTGGTGGCCGTGTCCGGTTCGCACCTGGCACTGGCGTGCGGAGCCGTCGCGATCGTGGGTGGCATGCTCGGCGTGCGTCGACGCCCGCTGCTTCTCGCCACCCTGTTGGCCGGCGCGGCATACGCGGCCGTGACCGGGATGGCGTACTCGGCGCTGCGTTCACTCATGATGCTCGGGGTGGCGGCACTCGGTCAGCTGAGCGGCCGCCGGGGCGATGGCCTGGGGTCGTTGTCCGCCGGCACGGTGGCCGTCCTCGTGGTCGAACCCTGGTCGGTGCACGACATCGGGTTCCAGCTCTCGGTGCTGGCCGTTGGCAGCCTGCTGCTCTTCGGCGGGCTGGCCACCGCATGGGCGGAGGCCGGGGTGTGCCGGGCCCTTCGTCCGCTGGCGGGCCCGGTGTCGCTCACGTTCGTGGCCCAGGCAGTCACGGTTCCCATCATCGCGTCGTGCTTCGGCATGGTCTCGCTTCTTGCGCCGGTGGCGAACGGGTATGCCGGGCCACTCGTGTCACTCGCCCTGTGGACCGGCCTGAGTGGTGCTGTGGTCGTCGAGCTGGTGCCGTGGCTCGGAGGACCGCTGCTGCGGTTCACCGCCGCGGTGCTGGAGGCCACGGCATGGATCTCGGCTCTGATGGCGCAGACCCCGGGAGCCGCGATCGCGATCGGGTCGAGCGTGCTGGTGGTGGTCGGGCCGATCGTGGCCGCGGTGACGCTGTGGGTCTGGTGGCCGCTTCCGGGTAGCGCCCGCAGGGCGCGGATGGTGGTGACCGCTGTCACCGGGTTGTCGGTCGCCATGGCGTTCGGTCCGGTCCAGGCACGAGGAACCACGGTCACCGTGCTCGATGTGGGGCAAGGCGATGCGGTCCTCGTACGTGACAGCGGGCGGACGATGCTCGTGGATGCCGGGCCCGATGATGTCTCGCTTCGTCGAGCGCTCGCGCGCCATGGCGTCAGACGCGTAGACGCGCTCGTGCTCACGCACGCCCACGATGATCACACCGGCGGAGCGGGCGGACTGGCGCAGGTGGCCGAGATCGGCTGGACCGGCTATCCCGCGATCGATGCGGACTCGTTCGGTTGGGCCGACGGCCCGCGGCCGCTCAAGGCGGGCGACAGCTGGCGCCTCGGGGGTACCACCGTGACCGTGTTGTGGCCACCCGGAGAGATCGAAGGCGAACCTCTCGGCACCAACGACACGAGCGTGCTCCTCCATATCGCGTGTGGGGGATTCGATGCCGTTCTTGGCGGTGATGCTGAGGAGGCTGCGCTGATCGGCACCGCCGGCGGGACAGGGCTTCCCGATGTGGAGGTGTTGAAGGTGCCGCATCACGGCAGCGACAACGGGCTCACGCGCGAGGCGTTGGCGGAAATGGAGCCGTGTGACGCCAACATCAGCGTGGGGGCCGGCAACGACTTCGGACATCCCTGCGAATCCACGCTCGAAATGCTCCAGCGGACTGGCTGCAGGGTGTGGCGTACGGACGAACTCGGCGACATCACCGTGAGGATCAGCCGGAGGGGCTATTCGATCCGGTCTGCGCGCCGTGGAAGCCGCACGTCGCTTCGTGAGAGAATGGACGCTCCGCGGCGGGTGTTCGGTCACGTGTCGCACGCGGATCTCACAGCGGAGGCGATGCATGGCTGTCAAAGGACTCGAGGACCTCAAGCCGGTCTACCTCATCTATGGAGAGGAAGACCTGCTGCTCGAGCGCGCCCTCCACCGGCTGCGTGGGCGTATAGCTGATGTGGCTGACCTCACATTCAACTACGATGCCTTCGACGGCGAGAGCGCCGACGCGGGCGATATCATCGCCGCGGCGAACACGCTGCCGTTCGCGTCAGAGCGACGGCTCGTCGTCGTGCACAACGTGGACAAGATGAAGGCTGCCGGCCAGTCAGCGCTCGTCGCCTACGTGGCGGATCCATCGCCGATGAGCTGTCTCGTGCTCGTGGCCGGGAAGATGCGCAAGGACAGCAAGCTGCTCAAGGCGGTCGCGGCCACGGGTGGAGCCGCTGAGTACAAGGCGCCACGCAGGAGCGAGTACCCCCGGTGGGTGGTGGACCTGTTCGCCGAGCGCGGGCGGATCCTTGCACGCGACGCGGCGGAAACGCTCGTGCGTTCTGTGGGCCGCGATCTACGACGTCTGGAGATCGAGGCCGACAAGATCATCGCGTTCGTTGGCGAGCGCACGAACGTCAGTCGCGAGGATGTCACCAGTGTCGTTGCTGAGACGGCTCCGGTGTCCATATTCGAGTTCCTGGATGCGGTGGGTACTCGCGAGTGTGGTCGGGCACTCGAGCTCCTCGACGATCTCTTGCGCGGTGGTGAGGAGATCATCAGGGTGCACGCCATGGCGGTGAGGCATGTTCGCACGCTCATCAGTGTGCATGCATTGCTCGAGCGCGGCGCCGATACGGGCACCATGATGCGCGAGATTGGCATGTCCGACTGGCAACTCAAGAACATGATCCCGCAGGCCCGGCGATTCGAGCCTGCGGAGCTAGCGCATGCCCTGACGGGCGCTGCCGATATCGATTTGCGCATGAAGAGCGGGCAGGGCGATCCACGGTTGCTCTTCGAGCGTTGGCTCATCGAGTTGTGCAGGAGTGAGCGCTGAGTGGATCCCATGGAAATGCACGAAGGACCGGGATCGTCCCGGTCCTTCGTGCATCACGCAGTGATGGCAGGTGTTAGGCGCTCATCCCGTTGACCTTGCCCATGACGCCCGACTTGCGGTTGGCGGCCTGGTTGGGGTGGATGACGCCCTTGCTTGCAGCCTTGTCGAGCGCGCGGTTGGCGGCAAATGCGGCGGCGAGCGCCGCGTCCTTGTCGCCAGCGGCTACGGCGGCGTCGACCTTCTTGATCGCGGTCTTCAGCGCCGAGCGGACCGCCTTGTTGCGGATGCGCGCCTTCTCGTTGGTGAGGATGCGCTTCTTCTGGCTCTTGATGTTCGCCACGTTGGTTGTTCCTCCAGCCTCAATACGATGGTGCCCGTCGCAGTGGGGTGCGTACGAACCGCGCAAGGATAGCACACGCAACCGGGCGTTGCCACTTTCGCATCGGTAGCGAATGCTGGTGCTCAATCACCCACGTCACACCTCAGGGACCAGGGTGATGACCGTCATCTCCGCGGGCGCGAGGAAGCGCAGACGAATCGCCTGTGTACCGAGTCCGCTGGAGATGTGCCGGTACGATCCGCCCACGCGCGACATGCCTGATAGCTCGCGCCCCCTGATCTCCGGGAAGAAGTTGTCTCCGTTGGCACGAGGCACCGGGCGTCCGTGACTGCCGACCTCGCCGGGCGCCCAGAGTGCGCCCACCAGCGGGAGGCGTATCTGACCACCGTGAGCGTGGCCGAACAGGAAGAGCGAAGTACCCACGTGGCCATCCGCGGCCGCAGTGATCGCACCGGGGGACAGAGGGTAGTGACCGATCCGGAGCACCAGGTCGGCGTCGGTGGGTACACCACGCGCGTCATGAGCCGGGGTCACGACGAGCCGTCCCGCACGGGCGGCAAAGGGTACCGCTTCGGCACCCGCCTCGATAACGACCGCTCCGTGCGAGGCAAGCGCGTCGATCACTTCGGTGGTGTCATGGTTGCCACGGGTCACGAACACCACATCCGCATGGTCCTGCAGCACATCGAGCAGCTCGAGCACCGGGGCGAACCCGGCATCCTCGGTGGGGATGTGGTCGCCGTTGATGACCGCCGCATCGAAATGCTGTTCGCCCAGCACGGCCGCGATGCCGTTCTGTCCGGCGCCGAAGGTGGCTCCGTGCAGATCGCTCGCATGCAGGATCCGGACCTCGCGAGTGAGCCCGGGCACGGGCACTTCGGCGTTGTTGAGCGTGACGGTGAAGGTGTCGCGCCAGGCGATCGTTCCCGCGATCGCGATGACGACGCCGAGTGTGAGGGCACAGATGATGCTGGTCGTTCTTCGCATCGCCCGACCATACCAGGAGGGCGCAGGTTGCCCGGGTCGTTCCCGCGTTCCGTTACCCTGGCGTGACCGCACCGTGCCAGGCCGATCTGCTTCATAGTGACACTGTCGCCGCCGTGCGGCCCTGGTGCTGTCGCAACTGCGCGGCGCCTGCTATCCTTACGCTCCGATGACTGACCCCACTCTCATACGCAACTTCTCCATCATCGCGCACATCGACCACGGGAAATCCACCCTGGCCGACCGTGTGCTGCAGCTCACCCATACCGTGGCGGACCGCGACATGCAGGAGCAACTGCTCGACTCGATGGACATCGAGCGCGAGCGCGGCATCACCATCAAGGCGCAGGCTGTGCGAGTGATGTACGACGCCGACGACGGTAAGACGTACCAGCTGAACCTGATCGACACCCCGGGGCATGTGGACTTCACGTACGAGGTCTCGCGCTCGCTCGCTGCTTGTGAGGGCGTAATCCTGGTCGTGGATGCCGCTCAGGGTGTCGAGGCGCAGACGGTCGCCAACGCCCAGATGGCGATGAACGCGCATCTGGAGATCATCCCGCTCATCAACAAGATCGACCTGCCTGCTGCCGATCCCGAGCGCGTGAAGCACGAGATCGAGGAAGGCCTCGCGATCCCCGCCGATGAGGCGGTGCTCGCCAGCGGCAAGACCGGCGAGGGCGTGCGCGATGCGCTCGAGGCCGTGGTGCGGCTGGTGCCGCACCCGATCGGCGACCCCGACGCGCCGCTGAAGGCGCTCATCTTCGATTCATACTTCGACGCCTATCGCGGCGTGGTCGCGCTGATCCGCGTGGTCGATGGCAGCGTGCACAAGGGCCTCAAGGTCAAGATGATGGCCACCTCGACTGTGACTGACGTGGAGGAGGTCGGCGTCCGTCGGCCTGCCAACATCCCGGTGGATTCCCTCGGCGTGGGTGAGGTCGGCTACCTCATCACCGGCCTCAAAGACCCGTCGCTCGTGAAGGTCGGCGATACCGTCACGCTTGCCCGTAACGGGGCGACCGAGCAGCTACCCGGCTACCGCGAGGCCAAGCCGATGGTGTTCACCGGCCTGTTCCCGATCGACGGTGACCAGTACCCGGACCTGCGCGATGCCCTCGAGCGGCTGCAACTCAACGACCCCGCGCTCATCTGGGAGCCGGAGAGCAGTCACGCGCTTGGCTTCGGCTTCCGCGTGGGCTTCCTCGGCCTGCTGCATATGGAGGTCGTCAAGGAGCGTCTCGAGCGTGAGTTCGGTCTCGACCTGCTCGCCACCGCGCCGAGCGTGGAGTATCACGCCTACCGCACAAAGGGCGACATGGTGGTCGTGCACTCACCACAAGACATGCCGGACCCCGGGCACCTCGATCACGTGGAGGAGCCGTTCCTCAAGGCGACCGTGCTGGTACCCCCGGACTACGTCGGTGCCGTGATGGAGTTGGCCGATCAACGCCGGGGCACGTTCAGGGACATGCAGTACCTCTCGGCCACCACGGTCGAGTTGCACTACGAGATGCCGCTCTCGGAGCTCATCATGGACTTCTTCGATCAGCTGAAGAGCCGCACGAAGGGCTACGCGAGCCTGGACTACGAGTACATCGGATACCGGCAGAGTGAGCTCGTGAAGCTGGATATCCTGCTCGCCGGCAAGCCGGTGGACGCACTGTCGTTCGTGGTGCACAAGGACAAGGCGTACGCGCGCGGGAAGATGCTCACCGAGAAGCTGCGTGAGATCATCCCGCGACAGATGTTCGAGGTCCCCATACAGGCTGCGATCGGTGCGAAGATCATCAGCCGTGAGACCGTGCGCGCGATGCGCAAGGACGTCATAGCCAAGTGCTACGGTGGTGACATCTCCCGCAAGCGAAAGCTCCTGGAGAAGCAGAAGGCGGGCAAGAAGAGGATGAAGTCGGTGGGCTCCGTGGACATCCCGCAGGAGGCCTTCATGGCGATCCTCAAGGTCGACGACTGAGCGAGGGGGGCCTCATGCAGGACCTGGCCGGAGGGTTCGTCGCGCCCTGGGACGACACGCGCGTCGCGTTGCCGCGGCACCTGTACGTGCACGTGCCGCTCTGCCATTCCAAGTGCGCCTACTGCGATTTCTACTCCGAAGTGGACACCGGCGCGCCCGAGCATGCCGCCGTTGTGGGTCACACCGTCAAGCTGCTGCGCGGGTGGCTCACTCCGCATGTCCGCTGGTCGCCCCTCGACACGCTCTATGTCGGCGGCGGCACGCCTACGGTGCTCGGTCCGCACCTCGTGCAGCTTGTGCGCGCACTCACCGAGGTGATCCCGCTTGCCGGTGATGCCGAGGTCACCATCGAGGCGAACCCGGAGTCGTTCTCGCCGAAGCTTGCGTCGGCGCTCGCCGCCGAGGGCGTTACCCGGGTGAGCGTGGGAGTGCAGGCGCTCGACGACGAAGCGCTCGTGCGGCTCGGCCGGTGCCACGACAGCGCAGCGGCCCTTGGCGCCATCCGCGCGGCGAGCGAGGCGGGGCTCGCGGTGTCCGCCGATCTCATCTGCGGCATCCCCGGCGTGTCCGCCGGGACGTGGGAGCGTTCGCTCCGCGGTGTGGTCGAAGCCGGCGCCACGCACGTGTCGGTCTACCCGCTCACGGTGGAGGCGAACACGCCGCTCGCCGGGGCGATCGCGGCAGGCGAGGCCAGCATGCCGGATGAGGACGCCACCGTTGAGGGCATGAACGCCGCCGCGCGCATCCTGGGGTCGCTCGGCCTCGAACGATACGAAGTGGCGAACTATGCGGTGCACGGTCAGCGCTCGCGTCACAACATCGCCTACTGGACCGGAAGGCCGTACATGGCGATCGGCGGTGGCGCCCATGGCATGGTCGACGGTGAACAGGCGCACGCACTCGGCCTGGCTCCCGACGACCGCACCGATGTGGGCCGCGTACGGTTCTCCTACGCACCGCACTTGCTCCCGGGCGATCAACTGCAGCCGCTGTCGTCGATCGAGCTGATGACCGTGGCCGAGGCCGCCCGCGAGGACGCGATGCTCGGCATGCGCATGACCGATGGCATCAGCGATTCCCTGGCCGAGGGAGCGGGGGTCACCGAGGCCCTCGAATCGCTCGTGGTCGACGGTCTCGTTGAACACGTGGACGGCCGGTGGCGACCCACCGAGCGCGGGTGGCTCTTCGGCAATGAGATCTTCTCGCGCATCTGGGGCGTGGTGGAGTAGCGGCACGTGCGTCGCGGTCCGGGTCGGGTGAGTGGGCGAGGACTCTCGTGTGCGGCGCCGCCGTTTGACCATGTGTGTGAGCCGCCCTATCATCGTCTGGCACTCGGCGGGTGAGAGTGCCAGGAGGGATCCCATGCTGAACGAACGACGGCGGAGCGTGCTGTCCGCGCTGGTAGACGAATACGTGGCGAGCGTGCAGCCTGTGGGCTCGAAGGTGCTCGTGCAGCGCTACGGGCTGGGGTGCAGCCCCGCCACAGTGCGCTCGGAGCTCGCGGCCCTCGAGGAGACCGGGTACGTGTTCCAGCCGCATGTGTCGGCGGGCCGCATCCCTACGGACAGCGGATACCGCGCATACGTGGACGGCGTGGTCACACCCGCTGCCTCCGGGCTTGCCGGTAGCGATGCCGAGGGGGTCAGGCGGCATTACGCGTCGGTGGAGCGTGAACTCGGTGAGGTGTTGCACGAGACGTCGGCTATGCTGTCCCGGCTCACGTCGTACGTCGCCGTCGTGGTCGCGCCCACGTTCCGCCGGGCGCGCATCCGGCGTGTCACGCTCGTGCAGCTGGCTCCACGCCGAGCGCTCGTGGTGGTGGTGACCGACTCAGGGCAGGTGGCCGACCGGGCGATCGAGTTCGACGCCGATGTGACCGCCGACGAGCTCACGCGGGTGGAGTCCTACCTGTCACAGACGCTCGATGGCGCGGTGGAGGCCGTGGCGGAGTCCGCGCGCACGCGGATCGCGGCGATGTCGGGTCGCGAGTCGGTGATCGCGCTCAGAGCGCTGAACGAGGTGCTCGACTGCCTGGCCGAGGCTGACGCCGACCGTGTGATGACCGGCGGCGTACCGGCGCTGCTCGCACATCCGGAGTTCAGCGATCCGGCGGCGGTGCGCCCGCTGCTCGCGTTGCTCGAGGACGGCATCTCGATGCTCACGGTCATCTCGGATGTGATGCGCACGCCCGATGTGGAGGTGCGCATCGGTCACGAGAACCCGTCGGTCGAGCTGGGCCATACGAGCGTGGTGGCCGCCCGGTACGGCAACGACGACCTCGGCGGGGTGATCGGCGTCATCGGTCCCACCCGTATGGACTATCGCAGGGCGGTCGCGGCGGTCCGCACCGTCTCTGACACGCTTTCAGACGTGCTCGGTTCGTAGAGGAAGAGGTAGCAGGTGGCACAGCAGGACTATTACGAGCTTCTCGGCGTGTCGCGTGAGGCGAGCGCCGATGAGATCAAGCGTGCGTTCCGTCAGCGAGCCCGGGAGACGCATCCCGACGTGAACGACGGTGAGGGCGCCGAGGAGACGTTCAAGAGCATCAACGAGGCGTACGAGGTGCTTTCCGACCCGGAGAAGCGTGCCCGCTACGACCGGTTCGGCACCTCCGACCCGCGTGCTGGCGGGTACGGCCAGGACTTCAACGGCGACTTCTTCGGGATGGATGACCTCTTCAGCGTGTTCTTCGGGGGCGTCCGGGGTGGGGCCGCGGCTCGCCCCAATCCCGACGGCCGTGATCTGCGCACGCAGGTGGCTGTCACGCTTGAGGACGCCGGCGCGGGCGTGGAGAAGGACGTGACCGTGACCAGGCTCACCACCTGCGCCACGTGCACCGGCAGCGGCGCCGCCGAGGGCGGCAGCGTCCAGACGTGTCCCACCTGCCACGGGACGGGGCAGCAGCGCACGCAGCGCCGGACCATCCTCGGCGTGATGGAAAGCGCTACCCCTTGTCAGACCTGCGGCGCCACGGGTTCGATCATCGACAAGCCGTGTCCGGCGTGCGGCGGCCAGGGGCGCACCAACGAGACCGAGACGATCCGGGTCACGATACCCGCGGGCGTGCCCGACGGCTACACCATGCGCGTGGCCGGGCGTGGCGAGGCGGGGGTGCGCGGCGCGCGCTCCGGCGACCTGCTCGTGACCGTGCGCGTGCTGCCGCACGAGTTCCTGCATCGCGAGGGGCACGACCTGCATGTGATGGCGGGCATCAACATCGCCCAGGCTGGGCTGGGTGGCACCATCCAGGTGCCGGGGCTCGCTGGCGACGTTGAAGTGCCCTTCGGCGGCGGGGTGCACACGGGTGACGTCGTACGCGTGAAGGGCAAGGGCATGCCGCGCATGGACGGCGGTCACGGCGACTTCGTCGTGCACCTCGATGTGCTCGCGCCCAAGAAGCTCTCCAAGCGTCAGCGCGAGCTGCTCGAGGAGCTCGGCGAAACGATGGGCACCGGCAGCAAGGGAGACGAGCGCACGCCGCTCTCCAAGCTGCGCGACTGGCTCGGCGCCTGACGGTCCGGGCCATGACACTCCACCGCTTCTTCGCCGAAGGGCCGCTGCCGGACGACGCCGGCACGCTTCCGCTCTCAGAAGGCGACGCCCACCACCTGCGGGCGGTGCTGCGCCTCACGTCAGGCGACGAGGTCGTGCTCGTACACGATCGTCGCGCCGTGCGAGTGGCGCTCACGCGCGTGTCCGACACGATCGAGGGTATGGTGCTCTGCGAGCTGCCGGTGTCCGGATCGCCGCGCGTGACGCTCGTGCAGGGCCTCGCCAAGGGCGAGAAGATGGACGACATCGTGCGACACGCGACCGAGATCGGCGTAGGCCGCTTCGTGCCGCTGGCCGCCGAGCGCAGCGTGGTGCGGCTCGACCCGGCGAAGGCGGCAGCGCGCGTTGACCGCTGGCGGCGCATTGCCACCGAGGCCGCCAAGCAGTCGCAGCAGGCCGCGGTGCCCGTGGTCGAGCCTGTGGCGCGTCCCGGAGACCTGCGGGCGGTCCTGCGGGGTGCGCTCGTGCTCGTGTGCTGGGAGGACGCGGCGGACGCTCCCGGGATCGCGGCGGCGATCACCCGCACGCCCGATGCGGATCGCGAGGTCGCGGTGGTCGTGGGGCCTGAAGGCGGGCTCACGCAGGCCGAGGTCGACACGCTGGTACGTGACGGCGGCATGACCGTCACGCTCGGCGCGACCATCCTGCGCACTGAGACAGCGGGCATAGTGGCCCCTGCGCTTGCGATCCACGCGCTCGGAGGGCTTGGTGCCGAGGATGCCTGAGACGACGGGCGCGGCGCGGGTCGCTTTCGTCACGCTCGGCTGCAAGGTGAACCAGGCCGAGTCGGACACGATCGCGGCGGCCCTGCCGGGCGCATGTGTGGTGCTCGACGCGGCGGAGGCCGACGTGGTCGTGGTCAATACGTGCACCGTGACCGGCGAGGCCGACCACAAGGCGCGAAAGGCTGTGCGCCACGCGCTCGGCCTGCCGAACGCCCCCACCGTGATCGTGACCGGGTGCATGGCCGCTCTGGACCCGGCCGGTGTGGCGGCCCTGGGAGACCGCGTGATCGCCGAGCCCGACAAGGAGCGCGTGCTCGATCGCGTGGTTGAGATCGCCGGCCGCACGGACCGGCCCCCGGTGCATGCCCGCTCCCGCACGCGCGTGCAACTCAAGGTCGAGGACGGCTGCGACGCGTTCTGCAGCTACTGCATCATCCCGTACGCGAGGGGGGTGCCGCGCGCGGTGCCGCTCGCCGGGATCATGGCGAGCGCTCGAGAGCTCGCGGCCGCCGGTGTGGCCGAGGTCGTGCTTGCGGGCATCAACATCGGCCGGTACGACGACGGTGGCGCGCGGTTGCCCGACGTGATCGAGGCGGTCGCCGATGCGGGCGTCCCGCGCGTCAGGATCTCGAGCATCGAGCCGGGTGACGTGGACGCGCGCTTCCTCGAGGCCGCCGCCCGCACGCCGGCGTTCTGCAGGCACCTGCACATCCCGCTCCAGTCGGGCTCTGACACGGTGCTGGCGCGCATGGGGCGTCCGTACGACACCGCCCGGTTCGCCGAGACGGTGGCGGCCGCGCGCGAGGCGCTCCCCGGCGTGGCCGTCTCCACGGACGTGATCGTGGGCTTTCCTGGTGAGACCGACGCCGAGCACGAGGAGACGCTCGCGTTCGTTGAGGCGACCGGCTTCTCGCGCCTGCACGTCTTCCGCTACTCGGCGCGAGCGGGCACTCCCGCCGCGGAGATGGGGGACCAGGTGCCGCCGCAGGTACGCGTCGCGCGGTCCGCGGAACTGCGGGCGCTTGGCGAGCGTCTTACCATGCAGGCAGCCGGGGCGGCGCGCGGGCGCTCCGCGGAGCTCCTCGTGGAGCGAGTAGCGCCGGCACGCCTGGACGGCGTTCGGCGGGTCGAGGGCACCACCCGCGAGTACCTGCGGGCGATCGTGCCCCACAGGAGCGCGGTGCCCGGCGCGCTGCTGCGGGTCAGGCTCGGCGAGGCAGGCCCCACGGGTGTCGTGTCCAGCGTGGTAGAATCACTCGGGTAGAAGCTCGGACGATCGTGCGGACGCAGGCGCCGCGCGCAGGGGAAGCGCAGGGACCATCGACGTGACGAATCCGACACAGGTGCGCCTGGTCGCTCCGGCGGATATGAACATGGTGGAGCTGCTCGGCGAGGGCGACAATCTGCTCAAGCTCGTGGAGGAGCAGTTCGAGTCCGACATCGCGGTCCGGGGCAACGAGATCACCATCACCGGCGACGCAGCCGAGGCACAGGCGGTCTCCGCGGTGTTCACCGAACTCTTCGATCTTGTGCAGGCGGGCGAATCGCTCACCTCCGACAGCATCGATCGCGCGATCGACATGCTCAGACGCAGCGAGTGCAGCCCCTCGAGCGTGTTCGCCGATGTGATCCTGACGCACCGGGGCAAGACGATCCGGCCGAAGACCGCCGGTCAGAAGCGGTACGTCGATGCCATCCGCGAGAACACGGTCACCTTCGGCATCGGTCCTGCGGGCACCGGCAAGACGTACCTTGCCATGGCCATGGCCGTCGACGCTCTCCGCAAGAAGGAGGTCGGCCGCATCATCCTCACGCGTCCGGCGGTGGAGGCGGGGGAGAAGCTCGGCTTCCTGCCGGGCAACCTCTACGAGAAGGTGGACCCGTACCTGCGGCCGCTCTACGATGCGCTCTTCGACATGATGGACATCGAGAAGTCCACGGCGCTCGCCGAGCGCGGCGTGATCGAGGTGGCGCCCCTGGCGTTCATGCGCGGCCGCACGCTCAACGACTCGTTCGTGATCCTCGACGAGGCGCAGAACACCACCCCCGAGCAGATGAAGATGTTCCTCACACGACTCGGGTTCGGCTCCAAGATCGTCATCACCGGCGACGTGACCCAGACCGACCTCATCGGCGGGCTGTCGGGCCTCATCCAGGTCAAGGACATCCTCGGCGATGTGAAGGGCGTCGGCTTCATCGAGCTCGAGGCGCGCGACGTGGTCCGGCACCGCCTGGTGCAGCGTATCGTGACCGCGTATCACGAGTACGAAGAGGCCCAGGGCCGCGGTTCGGCCAGAAACCATGCCTAGTCACGGCATCATCAGCCGCCTTCGCCGCTTCTGGCCGAAGACGGGCCCGCTCGCAACGCCGCTCGCGCAGCGTGTGACGCTCGGCGTGATCGTGATCATCCTGGCAGCGGCTCCGCTTGCCGTGCGCGTCGTCCCACTCGGCCTTGCCGAAGGAGAGCCGGCGCCGCGCACGTTCCGCGCGCCGCGTTCGGTGCAGTACGTCGACGAGGCGGCTACCGCGGCGCTCCAGCAGGCGGCCGCCGACGCCGTAGGGCCGGTCTACACGTTCGACCAGGAGGCGCAATCCGACGCACGCCGCGGCATCGTGGAGTTCTTCGCCGCCGTGAGTTCGGCGCGTGCCTCGGCCGGCGCCGACACCACCGCGTCCGCCGACGTGACCGGTGCGGCCAGCGCCGGCGCCACGCGCACGCCGGACGCGATCGCGTCACTTGTGAACACCTACGCGTCACGGATGGACACCGCCACGATCGTTGCGGTGGTGCAACTGCCCGCCGCGTCGATCGAGACCGTGGCGCGCAACACCGAGGGGCTCGTGAGCAGCATCCTCTCGGGTCGCATCCAGGAAGGCGACCTGCAGGCCGCGCGCGACCAGCTCGCTCAGAGCGCCGGGCTGATCCCGCTCACGCTCGCCGAACGCCTGGCGGTGATCTCGGTCGGCAACGCCTTCATCGAGCCCACCGTGATGGTCGATGAGGCGGCGACCGAGCGCGCGCGGGCCGAGGCGCTCGAGCGCGTGTCACCGGTGGTCGTGTACGTCCAGGAAGGCGAGAACATCGTCGAGCAGGGCGACATCGTCACCGCGCGCGACATTGAGCTGGTGCGCACGCTCGGCGGTCTCGAGCAGGGCACGGATGCCGGCTCCGTCATCGCGGGCGTGGTGCTCATGTCGGCGCTCATCGCCTTCGCGGGCGCGTACTGGGCCGCGTTCCACGAGGCGCTCTGGGACCGCATGCGCGATCTGATCCTGCTGTCATCGCTCCTGCTGGGCATGATGTACATCACGCGTCTCACATCGCTGTTGGCGCCTGAGTTCTCGCCCTATCTCATGCCCGTGCCGCTCGTGGGCATCCTGGCCACGCTGCTGGTGGGTCCGCGTCCGGCCGTGCTCCTCACCGCGATGAGCGCCGTGGCGGCATTGCTGCTCGGCTATTCCGGCGGCGCTCAGACCGTGGCGGCCCTCGTGGCGAGCATCGCGTCGATCGTGCTCACGTCCGGGTTGCGTCAGCGCTCGGACATGTTCCGCGTCGGCGGTCTTGTGATGCTGGTGCTCGGCCTTGTGTCGTTCGGCGCGTCGCTCGCCTCGGGTAACGACCTCATGCCGTCGGCCATCTCCGGCATCTACGGGCTCGTTGGTGGTCTGATCACGGCCGTGCTGATGGTGGGTCTGCTGCCGTTCTTCGAGTCGGTCTTCGGGGTGACCTCCGACATCACGCTGCTCGAGCTCGGCAGCCCGAGCCATCCGCTGCTCAGGCGGCTGATGACCGAGGCCCCGGGCACGTATTCGCACTCGGTGATGACCGCGAACCTGGCCGAGACAGCTGCCGAGGCGATCAACGCGAATCCGCTGCTGGCGCGCGCCGGTGCGTACTTCCACGACATCGGGAAGGTGCGCCGGCCGGCGTTCTTCGTGGAGAACCAGGCGGGCGGCACCAACCCGCACGACGCCACGTCACCGTCGCTCTCAGCGCGCATCATCACCGCGCATGTGCGTGAAGGCGTGGAGCTCGCCGAGGAGCACCGGCTGCCGCAGGAGGTCGTGGACATCATCCGTGAGCACCACGGCACCTCGGTGGTGGCCTACTTCTACGACAAGGCCAGCAGGAAGGGCGGACCGGTCTACGAGGCCGACTTCCGCTATGATGGCCGTCGGCCGCGCTCTCCCGAGGCCGCACTGGTGATGCTGGCCGACTCGGCGGAGGCGTCCGTCCGCACGCTGGACACGCCCGCGCCCGCCCGGATCGAAGCGCTCCTGCGCGCGATCGTCCGGGGCAAGATCGAGGACCACCAGCTCGATGACTCGCTGCTCACCCTGCAGGATATCGAGACGGTGCTGATGGTCTACACACGCATGCTGGCGAGCGTCTACCATCCACGTATCGAGTACCCCGAGCCCCGAGAGAAGAAGGTGGAGCATGCTGGTCAGCATCGTGAGCCACAGAGAGCCTGAGCCGCTGGACTTCGGCGCGTTCGAGCGTCTCGCCCGGTTCGCTCTGGGCATGGAGGGCGTGCCCGAGCAGACCGAGCTCTCGATAGCGCTCGTGGACGAGGACGAGATCGCCACGCTCAACGAGCAGTACCGTGGCATCGCGGGACCGACCGACGTCCTGTCCTTCGGCTGCGACGAGCCGTGCCCCACGCCGGGTGACGAGCCGATCACCCTCGGCGACGTGATCATCGCTCCAGCTGTGGCCGAGCGTCAGGCGACCGAGCTCGGCCACAGCGTGGAACACGAGCTCGATGTGCTACTGGTGCACGGGGTGCTGCACCTGCTCGGCTACGACCACGTGGATGACGACGACGCCGCGGTGATGGACGCCCGGCAGGCGGCCATCCTCGACGCGTACGCGGACGAGTAGGGACGCGATGCGCAGCCGCTCACTCCTCTGGAGTTTCAACTACGCGATCGAAGGCATCGTCTACGCGCTGCGGACCCAGCGCAATATGCGCTTGCACGTCACCGCAGCGCTTCTGGTCCTCGGCGGTTCGTTGTTCTTCAGGATCTCCCGGCTCGAGTTCATCGCGATCCTCTTCGCCATCGTGTTCGTGTTCGTCTCCGAGCTGATGAACACCGCGATCGAGGCCGCTGTCGACGTGGCGACCCAGAGCTTCGACCCCATCGCCAAGGTGGCCAAGGACGTGGCCGCAGGCGCCGTGTTCATCGCGTCGGTCAATGCGGTGATCGTGGGGTACATCGTGTTCTTCGCGCGGCTGGACCGCGTTGGCGACCACCTGCTGTTGCGCGTGCAGCAGACGCCGATGCACATCACGATCGTGGCGTTGCTGCTCACGTCGATCGGCGTGCTCATCGGGAAGGCCGTCACGCGCTCGGGCACGTACATGCGGGGCGGATGGCCCTCCGGGCACTCCGCAACCGCTGCGGCGGCGGCCACCGCCATCGGCTACGTGACCGCCAGCGGCGGGGCGGCGGCGCTCGCCGCGTTCATCGCGTTCCTGGTGGGTCAGAGCCGGGTGGAGAATGGCGCGCACACCTGGCCGCAGGTGATCGTGGGCGGACTGCTCGGGTTCCTCATCGCTACGCTGGTGTTTCAGGTATCGTGGTCGTAAGGCCGTGTAGGAGGTCGGGGACAGCATGATCGGTCTGGTTCTTCTCGCGACGGCGCTTTCGCTCGTCGTTCTCATAGCGGTGTTGACCGTGCTCTCAGGCGCTGACGCGTCGGTGCGGCTGCTCTCACGCACGCGTACCCGGCGCCTCGTGGATGCCGAGGTCGCCGGAGCGCAGGCGCTCGACGTGCTCGCCGAACGCCCGAGCCGCCTGGCCGCCGCGCTGTCGCTGTGGCGCGCGCTCGCGTTCGCGCTCGGCACGGCAGCGATCGGCTACGCCGCCATCACCGTGGCCGAGGAGGGTCTGCTCGCCGAGGCCCCGCTCGTGCTCTTGCTCGCGTCCGCGGTCGTATCGATCGTGGTCGTGTTCGTGCTCGGTGAGACGCTTCCCCGCACGCTTGCCGTGCAGAACCCCGAGCGTGTCGGGCTCGCTACCGCGCCGTGGGCGGCGCGGGTCACCGCGGTGTTCGCACCCGTGGCGCGGGCGTTCGCGGCGGGGTGGGTGGCGATCACCTCGCTCATCGCCGAGGAACCCGTGCGTGACGCGTGGCTCACCGGCGACGAGTTCGTGCCCGAGGCGGTGTCCGACGCGGAGTCGGAACGCGAAGACGCCGAGGAGGCGTTCTTCGAGGCGGTCGTGGACTTCGCGAGCACGATCGTTCGCGAGGTCATGGTGCCGCGCACCGACATGGTGTGCCTCGAGGACACGGCCACGATCGCCGAGGCGGTCGAGGTGGCGCTCAGCACCGGACTCTCACGGCTGCCGGTGTACCGGGAGACGCTCGACGACATCCTCGGCGTGCTGTACGCGAAGGACCTGCTCGCGTGCTTCGGCGACACGGCGTGTCCCGAGACCGTGGAGCACCTTGTCCGGGAAGCGTTCTTCGTGCCCGAGACCAAGCCGGTGGACGAGCTCCTGGTGGAGATGCGGCAGCGCAAGACGCACATCGCGCTGGTGGCTGACGAGTACGGCGGCACGGCAGGACTGGTGACCATCGAGGACCTGCTCGAGGAGATCGTGGGCGAGATCTTCGACGAGTACGACCGCGCCGAGGAACTCGTGACGCGCATGGACGACGGCACGCTGCTCTTGGATGCGCGGCTGCCGGTTGACGACTTCAACGATCTGCTGGGCACCGCCATCGAGATCGAGGCGGACTCCATCGGCGGTCTGTTCGTGGAGATCGCGGGCTGCATCCCCGAGCCCGGCCATGAGATCGAGGTCGAGGGCGTACGGATGACCGTACGTGACATGGAGGGCAATCGCGTCCGGAGGCTGCTCGTGGAGCCGCGCTCGGACCAGGACAGGGAGGCCGACGGTGCCGAAGCACATAACGGAGGGTGATCTGGCGTTGCTCGCGTTCGCGCGCGAGATCCAGCCGCGGGCGTACGTGCCGTACTCGAACTTCCGGGTGGGCGCTGCGATCTACGCGGGCGGCGAGATCTTCCAGGGTGTGAACGTCGAGAACGCCGCATACGGCTCCACGATCTGCGCGGAGCGCTCGGCTGCGCTTGCCGCGGTGACCGCCGGTTACACCGATTTCGATGCGATCGCGGTCATCGGCGACTCCGACGCGCCGTGCGTGCCCTGCGGGGCGTGCCGCCAGTTCCTCGCCGAGTTCAACCCGGCGATGCGCGTGATCATGAGCGGCAAGACCGACGCCGTGGACGTGCTGCGCCTTGACGAGCTGCTGCCCGAGGCGTTCGTGCGCGGCTATCTCGATCAAGACAACGGAGAAGACGAAGAGTGAGCGATCCCGGGTACGAGACCGTCGCCAGCGGGTTCGTGGCGCTCGTAGGGCGCCCCAACGCGGGCAAGAGCACGCTCGTCAACGCGCTCGTGGGCACCAAGGTCGCCATCACGTCGGACACACCGCAGACCACGCGCCACCGGCTGCGTGCGGTGCTCGACCGTGACGACGCCCAGGTGGTGCTCGTGGACACGCCGGGGCTGCACAAGCCGCATGACGCGCTCGGCGAGGAGGTCAATCGCTCGAGCATGCTCGCCGCATCCGATGTGGACGTGATCGCGCTGTGTATCGACGCGAGCGCCTCGGTGGGGTCGGGCGACCGTTGGGTGGCCGAGCGGGTGGCCCGTGGACGTCGCCCGGTGGTCCTCGTGCTCACGAAGTCCGACGTGGTCGATGAGGCCACGATCGCCCGGCAGCTCGAGCGGGCCCGCGAGCTGGTGACGCCGGTTGCCGAGGTGGTCCTCTCGGCCAAGACGGGCACGAACCTCGACGCGTTCGTGGACACAGTCGTGGCGATGCTGCCGGACGGGCCGCGGTTCTTCCCGCGCGATATGACCACCGACCAGCCGCTTGAGGTGATGCTGGCCGAGCTGGTGCGCGAGAAGGTGCTGCGCAAGACGCACGACGAGGTCCCGCACGCGGTGGGCGTGCTGCTCGACGAGCTCGAGTACGACGAGTTGCGCGACTTCCACCGCATCTCGGCCACGATCTACGTGGAGCGTGAGTCGCAGAAGGGCATCATCATCGGTAAGGGAGGCGAGATGATCCGCGCCATCGGCACGGAGGCGCGCGCCGATATGGAGCGGCTCCTGGGCACGAAGGCCCATCTCGACCTCAGGGTGAAGGTGCGCAAGGACTGGCGCCGCGACGGGGCGCAGATCAAGCGCTTCGGCTACGGAGAAGGGTTGTGAGCGTGATGGACCGCGCGACACTCGCCAGGGCGATCGATCAGACGCTGCTCAAGCCGACCGTCGGCTACCAGGGAGCGGGGGCGTGGATGGCCGGGTCGGCCGGCATGGGGTTCGCCTCGCTCTGCGTGTCGCCGTTCCTGGTGCCCCTTGCGAGCCAGCACCTGGCGGGCACATCCACGCTGGTGTGCTCGGTGTGCGGGTTCCCGCTCGGCTACGCTAACACGGAGTCGAAGGCCGAAGAGGCCGCGCATCTGGTGGCTCTCGGGTGTCACGAGGTCGACATGGTCCTCAACATCGCCGCGCTGCTGGAGGGCGACGACAGCTTCGTGCGCGACGACATCGAGGCCGTTGTGCGCACGGTGGCCGACACGTCGGCAGGCGCCGGCATCGTGAAGGTCATCCTGGAGACCGGGTATCTCGAGCCTGTGCACATCGAGCGTGCCTGCGTGCTCGCGGTCGAGGCGGGCGCGCACTACGTCAAGACCTCCACCGGTTTCGGCCCGCGCGGCGCCTCGCTCCACGACGTGCGCCTGATGCGCGCGACCGTGGGTCCGGACATCGGCGTGAAGGCCGCCGGCGGCATCCGTGACCTCGACACCGCGCTTGCGATGCTCGAGGCCGGCGCGTCACGGCTCGGCACCTCCTCAGGGATCGAGATCCTCGAGGCGCTCGAGGGGCGCGGCTGAGGTCGTCATGGCCTCCCGGCGCGTGCGTGCGCTCTCGCTGAAGAAGACCAAGCTCGGTGAGACCGACCTCATCGTGACGTTCCTCGCCGAGGACGGCTGTCAGGTCCGCGCCGTGGCCAAGGGCGCCCGCAAGCCCGGCTCGCGCCTCGGCGGCCGCGTCGAACCGTTCGTGGTGACCGACCTGCTGGTGCACGAAGGCCGCTCGCTCGACACGATCAGCGACGCCGAGATCGCCTCGGCGCATGCGGGGATCCGCGCCGACTACGACCGCACCACCGCCGCATCCGTGGTGGCCGACTTCCTCGACAAGATCTCAGTGGAGTGTCAGACAGAGGACAGGTTGTTCGGCCTGGCGTGTGCGACGCTCGACGCCATGGAGACCGCCGAGGCAGCCGCCCTGCCCGCGCTGGTGGTGGCGTTCCTGCTCAAGGGCATCGCGATGCACGGCTATCGGCCACAGTTCGGCGTGTGCGCGTCGTGCGGCGGTGAGGCGGGCCGCACAAGCGGGTTCTCGCTCGAGGACGCTGGACCGGTCTGCGACGGGTGCGGCGCCCACGAGCACGGCACGGTGATCGCCACGCCCGAGGTCCGCGGCGTGCTCTCGGCGTTCATGCAGGCGCGGATGACCGAGGTGCCGGGGATCGATGTGTCACCGCGCCTGTTGGCCGAGGCGTTCACGCTCACCCGTCGGCTCGTGGGATACCACGTGCCCGCGCGACTGAAGGCGCTCGACCTCTATGCGGCGCCGATGGGGGAGTCCCGCTAGCGGAGGGGGTCCTCGCCCGCACGCACTCCGCGCGCCATCTCACGCAGGAGCGCTTCGCGGATGCCCTTCCGGTTGGCGGTCACGCTGCGCGTGCCGAGCAGGTCGAAGAGCTCGAGCATCACGAGCGAACCGCCGAGCACCGACTGTGCGCGATAGGCGGGGATCCCGGGGATCCGTCCGCGCTCGGTGAGCGTGGTCGCGCATACCCGGGCCGCCACCTCGGCGATCTCCTCGATCGTGGCGCTCGTGCCGTGGATGTCGAGCGGGTCCTCGCCCCGGCTGGCTGCGGCCGCGCCGATGAGCGAGGTGATCGTGCCCCCGCTGCACACCGCGTGAGGTACCGGATCGGGCCTGTCGCCGAGCGACGCGGCGAGCTCATCCCGGATCGATGAGCGGATGCGGTCGAGGAAGGCCGAAGACGGTGGGTCGTCCTCACCAGCCACGAGCCGGTTCGACGTGACGACCGCGCCGAGCGGGAGCGATGCCGAGGTCTCGGGCGCGCCGTTCCGGCGGACGACGACCTCGAGCGAGCCGCCGCCGATGTCGGCGATGCAGACCGGGTCTGGGAGGGTGAAGGTCGCGACCGCGCTGGCCAGGGCGAGTTCGGCCTCACGCGCGCCGTCGATGATCTCGACGCGCAGGCCGGTCTCGCAGAGCACCCGCTCGGCGAACATAGCGCCGTTGCGCGCACCGCGGACGGCGGCGGTGGCGATCGCCCGGACGTGACCGGCCTCAAGCGAACGTGCGAGGTCGCGGAACCGGAGGATGGCCGCGACCGAATCGTCCATGCGGTCGGCGGCGAGCGAGCCTGTGGACACGAGGTCCCGGGCGAGCTGCGTCTGGGCGCGCTCGTCGGCGAGCACCACGAGCTCGGTGCCGGGGCCGACCTCGGCCACAGTGCATCGGATGGCGTTGGACCCGATGTCGATCACGGCGATTCGATCCATGGCGGCTGCCTTCTCACCACGTGCGGCGGTTATGGTGAACCTAGTGTAGTCCTGCGCTCTGACACGGTGAAGCGGGTATCGCTGGTGTACACTGTCTGCCACGCTACCGTCGCAGTGACGGACACCACCGAACGACGAATGGGGCTTGGATGTCGCTCAACTTCCAGGACATGATCCTCGCGCTTTCTCGCTACTGGGCGGACCAGGGTTGCGTGCTGCTCCAGCCGCATGACATGGAGGTGGGCGCGGGTACGTTCCACCCGGCCACGACGCTGCGCTCGCTCGGACCTGATGCCTGGCGGTGCGCGTACGTGCAGCCCTCGCGTCGTCCCACCGACGGCCGCTACGGTGAGAACCCCAACCGGTTGCAGCACTACTATCAGTACCAGGTGATCCTGAAGCCGAGTCCCGACAATGTGCTCGACCTGTACTTCGACTCGCTGCGCGCGATCGGCATCGAGCCCAAGGACCACGACATGCGCCTGGTGGAGGACGACTGGGAGTCTCCAACCCTCGGCGCGTGGGGGCTCGGCTGGGAGGTGTGGCTCAACGGCATGGAGGTCACCCAGTTCACCTACTTCCAGCAGGTGGGCGGCATCGAGTGCGACCCTGTGCCCGCCGAGATCACGTACGGCGTGGAACGCCTCGCGATGTACATCCAGGGCGTGGACTCGGTCTTCGACCTCGAGTGGGCGCCCGGCTTCACCTACGGCGACGTCTTCCTGCGCAACGAGCGCGAGCAGTCGTCGTACAACTTCGAGCTCGCGGACACCGCCACGCTGCGCCAGCTCTTCGACCTGCACGAGGCGGAGAGCGCGCGCGTGCTCGCGGCAGGCGCCGTGCTGCCCGCTTACGAGCAGGCGCTCAAGTGCTCCCACTACTTCAACCTGCTCGACGCCCGTGGCGCCATCGCGGTCACCGAGCGTGTGAGCTTCATCGGGCGCATCCGTGCGCTCGCCAAGGCCGCCGCCGAGGCGTATGTCGCCTCGCCTGAAGTGGCGGACCGCGCGGTGCCGTACGCCGGGGTGAAGGCCGCCGCCGTGGCCGAGACCGCCGACGCACCGGTGACCGAAGGCGGTGATGTCCGATGAGCCGCACCCTGCTCTTCGAGATCGGCGTGGAGGAGATCCCTTCGGCGCCGCTGTACGACGCGGTCACGCAGCTCAAGACGCGCGCGGTCACGGCGCTTGAGGGCGCCCGGCTCGGGTACGACACGATCGAGACGTACGGGTCGCCCCGGCGCCTCGCGCTCGTGGTGACCGGGCTCGCCGACCGGCAGGACGACCTGTCGCTCACGGTGAAGGGCCCGGCCGTGAAGGCCGCGTTCGACGCCGATGGCAACCCCACCAAGGCCGCCGAAGGCTTCGCTCGCAGCCGCGGAATCGCGGTGGCCGACCTGACGCGCGGCGAGATCGACGGCGGCGAGTACGTGCTCGCGCATGTGGAGGAGACCGGGCGCCCGGCCATCGAGGTGCTCCCGGAGTTGCTCGCGGCTCTCGCGGGCGCGCTCGACTGGGCAAAGGCGCAGCGGTGGGGGAGCGGCTCCACACGGTTCATCCGCCCCGTGCGGTGGCTCGTGGCGCTGCTCGACGGCGAGATCGTCCCGGTGCGCTTCGCCGGGCTCGAGGCCGGCCGCGCCACCGTGGGACACCGGTTCCTGTCGGGTCCGCTCGAGATCGCGGACGCCACGGAGTACCTCGACACGATGTGCCGGGGACATGTGCTCGTTGACGCCGGTGAGCGGGCGGAGACCATCCGCGCCCAGATCGACGAGGCGGCCGCGTCGCTCGGCGCCCGTGCGGTGGTTCCCGAGAAGACCTTCGCCGAGGTCGTGAACCTCGTGGAGTTCCCGACTGTGGGCATCGGCCGCTTCGACGAGCGGTTCCTGGCCGTGCCCCGCGAGATCGTCGAGGAGGCCATGGAGAGCCACCAGCGGTACTTCCCGCTCGAGACCGCCGACGGTGTGCTGCTCGACCGCTTCCTCGTGGTGCACAACGGCGACCCGGCCCGCACGGCCGCGATCGTGACGGGCCACGAACGCGTGATCCGCGCGCGGCTCGCCGACGCCGCGTTCTTCGTGGAGGAGGACCTGGCGCGCCCGCTTGAGGAGTACGTGCACCGGCTCGACACCATCGTGTTCCACGAGAAGCTCGGGTCGCTCGGCGCCAAGGTCGAGCGGATCGAGGAGCTCACGCGCGCGCTGGCCGAGGCGATCGACGCTCCGGCCGACGAAGGCGCCTACGCGGTGCGCGCCGCCCACCTGGCCAAGGCCGACCTCGTGACCCATGCGGTCATCGAATTCACCTCGCTCCAGGGCGTGATGGGCATGCGCTACGCACAGGCGGCCGGCGAGGCCGAGGGCGTTGCTGAGGCGATCGTGGACCACTACCGTCCGCGCCACGCCGGCGATGGACTCCCGCGTTCGCTCGCGGGCAAGCTCGTCTCGATCGCCGATAAGCTCGACACGATCGTGGGCATCTTCGCGATCGGCCAGGGCCCCACTGGTTCCGCCGACCCCTACGCGCTCCGGCGTTCGGCCATCGGCATCCTCACCATGATGGTGGACGGCGGCGTGCGGTTCGATCTCGACCGTGGCATCGGCGCCGCACTCGAGGAGTACGCGCAGACGCTGCCATCGCTCGACCCCAACGCGGTGGGCGCCACCGTGAAGTCGTTCTTCGACGGCCGCCTGGCCGTGATGCTCAAGGACCGCGGGTTCACGTACGACGAAGTGGACGCGGTCATGGCCGTCACCTCGGCCGACCCCGCCGACACGCTGCGTCGCATCACGGCGCTTGCGGCGTTCCGTCGGACCGAGGCCGGCGCCGACCTCTCGGTGGCGTTCCGTCGCGCGGCGAACCTCGCCGATCCCGCCGCGGACACGGTCACCGATCCGCTGCTCATGGGTGCCGAGGAGGCCGCTTTGGACCGTGCGCTCGTGATCGCGGCCGAGAAGGTTGGCGGGCTCATGATGGCGCGCGATTACGACGCCGCGCTTGCGCAGCTTGCCGACCTCCGCGCGCCGGTGGACGCGTTCTTCGAGTCCGTGCTCGTCATGGACAAGGACGACGAGCTGCGCCGCAACCGCCTCGCCCTCCTGAACCGTCTCGGCGGCCTGTTCGACGGGTTCGCCGACTTCGGGAAGCTTGCCGGGTAGTGGTGGACGGACGCCCGCTTGCGATACATGTGATCTCCGACTCGCTTGGCGAGACGGGGGAGACCGTCGCGCTCGCTGCCGTCTCGCAGTTCAAGCCCAACACGTTCCGCATCGAGCGGTTGCCCAAGATCGAGACGACCGCCGAGCTGCGCGACACGGTCAGGGAGCACTGCGGGCACGACTGCATATTCTTCTACACGCTGGTGGACCGGGAGCTCCGCACGGAGATGGAGCGTCTTGTCGAGTCCGGCGTGGTGGGTGTCGACCTGCTCGGCCCGGCGCTCGATCTGCTCTCGCAGGTCACCGGCACGCGCCCGAGCGGTGAGGTCGGCCGCATCCGGCGCACCGACGAGGGCTACTTCGACCGCATCGAGGCGATGGAGTTCGCGGTCAAGCACGATGACGGGCGCAATCCCGAGGAGCTCGCGGACGCCGACATCGTGATCCTCGGCGTGTCGCGCACGTCCAAGACGCCTATCTCGATGTATCTCGCGTTCAAGGGGTGGCGTGTGGCCAACGTGCCGCTCGCGCTGGGGGTGGAGCCGCCCAAGGAGCTGTTCGAGCTCGATCCACGCAAGCTGTTCGGGCTCGTGACCAGCGCCGACGTGCTCCTGGCGATCCGTCGCGAGCGGATGAAGGAGCTGGGGGGCTACGTGCCGGGGTACGCCGAGCGCGAGGCGGTGGAGGCGGAGCTTGCCGAGGCGCGCGCGCTCATGCGGCGGCTTGGTTGCCTGGTGGTGCATACGGACAATCGCGCCGTGGAGGAGTCCGCGCAGGAGATCCTGCGTCACCTCGGCGCTGTCGTGGAGGTCGCGGACTGAGGCGCGCGTGCCGTGCGGCTGTGGCCGCCCGGCGGTGTCCGCACCGGGGACAGAGCGCGCTTCCGGTACGCTATGATGGGTCAACGTCGTAGGGGTTCCAAGGAAAGTGAGGGAGCGAGTTGGCTGACACGAAGCGTATCTACGCATTCGGCGGCGGTCAGACCGAGGGTGACAAGAGCATGAAGTTCGTCCTCGGTGGTAAGGGCGCCAACCTGGCCGAGATGGCCAACATGGGACTCCCGGTCCCGCCCGGATTCACGATCACGTGCCAGACCTGCATGGAGTACTACCACGCAACGCCCCCCGCGTTTCCCGCGGGCCTCACAGACGACATCGCCAGCAACGTTGCGAGCCTTGAAGCGAAGATGGGCAAGCGGCTCGGCGACGACAGCGACCCGCTCCTCGTGTCCGTGCGCTCAGGCTCAGCCTTCTCGATGCCCGGCATGATGGACACCGTGCTCAACCTCGGTCTGAACGACCGCTCCGTCCAGGGGCTCATCGCCAAGAGCGGCAACGAGCGCTTCGCCTGGGACAGCTACCGCCGCTTCATCCAGATGTTCAGCAAGGTCGTGCTGGACGTGGAGGGCGACGAGTTCGAGAACGCCATCACCAAGATGAAGCACGACCGTGGCGTGACCGAGGACACGGAGCTCTCCGCTGAGGACATGCGCTCGCTCGTGGGCGTGTTCAAAGGGATCGTGGCCGAGCAGGTGGCCGCCGACGAGTTCCCGCAGCTCGTGGTGGACGGCAAGGTCGCGTTCCCGCAGGACGTGACGCTGCAGCTGCACCTCGCGATCGAGGCGGTGTTCCGCAGCTGGAACAACCGCCGCGCGATCGACTACCGCCGCATGGAGAAGATCGCCGACGACCTCGGCACCGCCGTGAACGTGCAGGCCATGGTCTTCGGCAACATGGGTGAGACCTCCGGCACCGGCGTGGGCTTCACGCGCAACGCCGCCGACGGCACCAGGGAGTACTACGGCGACTTCCTCACCAACGCACAGGGCGAGGACGTGGTGGCCGGCATCCGCAAGACCCGTCCGATCGCCGAGCTGCCCGACGTCCTGCCCGAGGCGGGCAAGGAGCTCTACGGCGTGTTCGAGATCCTCGAGCAGGCGTATCGCGACATGTGCGACATCGAGTTCACCATCCAGGAGGGCAAGCTCTGGATGCTCCAGACGCGCGTGGGCAAGCGTACCGCCCGCGCCGCTCTCAAGATCGCCGTGGACATGGTCGAGGAGGGCATGATCACCCGCGAGGAGGCCGTGCTGCGCATCAACCCGGCGCACCTCGACCAGCTCATGCACCCGCAGTTCGACACCACCGTGACCTACGACGTGCTCGCCAAGGGCCTGAACGCGAGCCCGGGCGCCGCCGTGGGCGAGGTCGTGTTCACCGCCGATGACGCCGAGGCGGCCGCGGCCGAGGGCCGCAAGGTCATCCTGGTGCGCTGGGAGACCAACCCCGACGACCTCCATGGCATGGTGGCGGCGCAGGGCATCCTCACGAGCCACGGCGGCAAGACCTCCCACGCGGCGGTCATCGCGCGCGGCATGGGCAAGCCGGCCGTCTGCGGTGCCGAGGCGCTCAAGATCGACATGAAGGCCAAGCAGGCCGTGGTCACGGGCAAGGATATCGTCCTCAAGGAGGGCGACATCGTCTCGATCGACGGCACCACCGGTATCGTGGTCCTCGGCGAGGTGGCGCTCGTGCAGCCTGAGATGACCGGGGACATCGATACCATCCTCGGTTGGGCCGACGGGTTCCGCACGCTCGGCGTGCGAGCCAACGCCGATACGCCGGAAGACGCGGCGCTCGGGCGTGCGTTCGGAGCCGCCGGCATCGGGCTCACCCGCACCGAGCACATGTTCCTCGGCGAGCGGAAGGACATCATCCAGGACTTCATCCTCGCGGAGTCGGCCGACGTGCAGCGCGCCGCGCTCGACAAGCTGCTTGACGTGCAGACCGAGGACTTCCTCGGCATCTTCTCGGCGATGGACGGTCTGCCGGTCACGGTGCGCCTGCTCGACCCGCCGCTCCACGAGTTCCTCGATTCGCCGCGTGACCTCGAGGTCGAGATCGTGCGCGACGAGTGCAACGGCGCCACGGCCGAGAAGCTCGCCGGCAAGCGTCGTCTGCTCGCGCAGATCGACTCCATGTCCGAGGCCAACCCGATGCTCGGCCTGCGTGGCTGCCGTCTCGGCATCATGTATCCCGAGCTCTACGCGCTGCAGGTGGAGGCCATCACGCGCGCCACGTGCGAACTCAAGAAGCAGGGCAAGGACCCGCTCCCCGAGATCATGATCCCGCTGGTGAGCGTGAAGGCCGAGCTGGCCACGCTGCGCGCCGAGACCCAGGCCGTGGTGGACCGTGTGTCCGCCGAGTGCGGTGTGGAGGTGTCCATCCCGATCGGCACGATGATCGAGTTGCCGCGCGCCGCTGTGTGTGCTGACGAGATCGCCGAGGTCGCCGACTTCTTCAGTTTCGGCACCAACGACCTCACGCAGACCACGTTCGGCTTCAGCCGGGACGACATCGAGAGCAAGTTCCTGCCGAAGTACCTTGAGCGCAAGGTGCTCGCCCGCAACCCGTTCGAGACGATCGACGACGGCGTGGCGAAGCTGGTGGCGATGGGCTGCGAACGCGGCCGTGCCACCAACCCCAAGCTGAAGCTCGGCGTGTGTGGCGAGCACGGCGGGGATCCGGAGAGCGTGCACACGTTCTTCGGCATCGGGCTCGACTACGTGAGCTGCTCGCCCTACCGCGTGCCGCTGGCGCGTCTGGCCGCGGCGCAGGCGTCGCTCGCCGAGAAGGCGACCGCCTCGGACAACCGCTAGGACCTCATCGAGAGGGCGTCGGGGTCACCCGGCGCCCTCTGCGCATCGCAGGGAAGGGCCATGGACGCGAGCAGCATCATCACACGTGAAGCGTATGAGGCCGGCGAGGCCGAGCGGCTCTCGCCGCGTGCGGCGCTCTCATCGGCCACACGCGGACGCGAGCGGCCCACCGGGGCCGACCCCTACCGCACCGACTACCAGCGCGATCGCGACCGCATCTTGCACTGTAAGGCGTTCCGCCGCCTCTCGCACAAGACCCAGGTGTTCCTGGCGCCCGAGGGCGACCACTACCGCACGCGACTGACGCACACGCTCGAGGTGGCGCAGATCGCGCGGTCCATCGCGCGTGCGCTCCGGTTGAACGAGGACCTCACCGAGGCGATCGCACTCGGCCACGACCTGGGGCACACACCGTTCGGCCACATCGGCGAGTCGGCGCTCTCCGACGCGCTCGGCGAGGCGCGCGACGCGTATCCGCAGGCCCCGTACCCCTTCCACCACAACCTGCAGAGCCTGCGGATCGTGGAGACGCTCGAATACGAGGGCAAGGGGCTCAACCTCACGTGGGAGGTGCGCGACGGCATCCGCTGTCACACCGGCAAGAAGCGCGCGTCCACGCTCGAGGGGCAGATCGTCGCCATCGCCGACCGCGTTGCGTACGTGAACCACGATATCGACGACGCGATCCGCGGCGGCGTGATCACCGAGGACGACCTGCCGAAGGCGTGTGTGACGGTGCTCGGCCACACCATCAACGAGCGCATCACCACGATGGTCACGAGCCTGGTGGAGACCACCGCCGTGTCGGACAGCGTGGCGATGGGCGAAGACGTCTACAAGGCGATGATGGACCTGCGGTCGTTCCTGTTCGACAACGTGTACCTCTCGCCTAACGCCAAGGCCGAGGAGCCCAAGGCGTACAACGTGGTGAGGACGCTGTTCGTGCACTACCTGGAGAACCCTGACGACCTGCCGCCGGATGAGCGTCCACCGGATCCCGAGGATCTCGCGCAGGCGGTCACCGACTACGTGTCGGGCATGACCGACCGGTTCGCCATCCGTACGTACGAGCAGCTCATGATCCCGAGCCGCTGGAGGGTGTGACCGGCGCATGGCGCGGCGCCTCGGACTCGACGTCCTCAAGGGTGCGGCCATCATCCTCGTGGTGTTCAACCACACGCTGCTGTGGCCGATGCGCTCGGGCGACCTCGTGAGCGCGTTCCTCTACGGGACCGCCTTCGGCACCGTGGCCGCCTTCTCCGCCGCAGCCGGCTACGTGCAAGGGCTGCATCCGCCGCGTGAGGAGCGGGCGGTGGTCCGGAAGCGGGCCGGACAACTGCTGGTCCCGTGGCTGATCTGGGCGCCCCTGTACGCCCTGGCGCCGCTGACATGGAAGGCGGTGGGCGGGGGCGCACTGCCGATGGAGTTCGATCCCGGCCCGTGGGCGCGCGAGATCCTGCTGGGCGGTGGGCCGCTGTGGTTCCTGCCCGTCCTGTTCGCGGTCACCGCTGTGTGCGCCCTGTTCGACACACGTACCAGGTCGTGGACGCCAGCGTGGGCGTCGATCGGCGTATACGCGGTCGTGGCCGTCTGGGCGTCGTCGGCCGAGACGAGTCCGCTCGACCTCGGTAACGGCACGTTCTGGGCGGTGTCGCCACTGTACATCGCCGCGTTCTGGTTCGGTCTGCGCATCGCGCGTGACGGCGCCCCGAAGACGTCCCACGGCGTGCTCGCCGCCATCGTCGCGGTCAGCATGGCGCTCGGCGGTGTCGTCACGCTCGTGCGCGCGCTCCACCCCGAGGCGCGGTGGCTGATGTGGCTGCCGTATGCGATCGGGGCGATCGGCGGGTGTGCGGCGCTCGGCATAGCGGCCGGTGGACGGATCGTGCCCGGGCCGACGCTCGCGTGGGTGGGGGAGCGCCTGGCACGTGTGGGGAGGGCGTCGCTCGGCCTCTACATCGTCCATCCGCTGCTCGTGGCGCCCTTCGAGTTGGTGGCGCGCGGGCGTGGCGGCGCCGCGATCGCCGTGCTTGCCACAGCGGCGGTCTTCGTCGTGGGTACGCCGGTCGTCGAGCGTGTGCGTGCGGTGCCGTACCTGCGCAGAGCCGTGTAGCTCGCAGCCGTCTCGCTTCGTAACCTGATTGTTGCCGCGGGATATGAGGTCGGCTATCATCGCCAAAGCGCCGAGGGGGCTCGCGAGGGGTCTCCTGGGCTGTTGCCGTATTCACCACGAAGGGAGACGCACGTTCATGGCAGACTGGATTGCTTGGCTCGCGCCAGCAGCCGCGATACTCGGCACCATCATGGCCGCGTATCTGGGCACCTGGGTCCTGAAGCAGGATCCCGGCACCGAGCGCATGCAGGAGATCTCGAAGGCGGTCCAGGAAGGCGCCCTTGCGTTCCTGCTCCGTGAGTACCGCGTACTCATCATCTTTGCCGCCGTCGTGTCCGTCGTCCTCGGTCTGGCCGTGAACTGGCTGACCGCGGTGGCGTTCCTGACCGGTGGCTTCCTGTCCGCCGCAGCCGGCTTCATCGGCATGCACGTGGCCACCCGCGCCAACGCGCGTACCGCCCAGGCGGCCACCAAGGGCGTCGCCAAGGCCCTGAACGTGGCCTTCCGCTCGGGTCTCACGATGGGCCTCACGGTCGCGTCGTTCGGCCTGCTGGGTCTCTCGCTCTGGGCCATCATCTTCATCGTCACCGGTGAGGACCCGATCGCCAGCTCCGAGATCGTCAACGGCTTCGCGATGGGCGCCAGCTCGATCGCGCTGTTCGCCCGTGTGGGTGGCGGCATCTACACCAAGGCCGCCGACGTGGGCGCCGACCTGGTGGGCAAGGTCGAGGCCGGCATCCCCGAGGACGACCCCCGCAACCCCGCCACCATCGCTGACAACGTGGGCGACAACGTGGGCGACGTTGCCGGCATGGGCGCCGACCTCTTCGAGAGCTACGTGGGTTCGATCCTTGCGCCGATCGTGCTCGCCGTGTCGCTGTGGTTCGTCCCGGGCGCCGCGAAGTCCATCGACTTCATGTACGGCGTCTCTGCGCCGCTGCTGATCGCCGCCTTCGGTATCGTTGCGTCGATCATCGGTCTGTTCGCGGTGCGCGCCAAGGAAGGCGCCCACCTGCACTCCGCGCTCAACATGGGCACCTACGTGGCCGCGGTCATCGAGGTCGCGGGCATGGGCTACCTGTTCTGGCACTGGAGCACGCGCGCCGATGCCGATCCGTCGCGCATGTGGTTCTTCGGTTCGGTCGTGGCCGGCCTCATCGCCGGTATCCTGATCGGCAAGATCACCGAGTACTACTGCTCCGACGCGTACAAGCCGGTGCGTAAGATCGCCGAGGCGTCTGAGACGGGTACCGCCACCAACATCATCCAGGGCCTCGGCACCGGCATGCTCTCCACCGCGCTGCCGATCATCGTCGTAGCCATCGGCATCCTCGCCAGCTACGTCATGGGCAACCTGGCCGTGCCGGACAATGACCTCTCGGGCATCTACGGCATCGGTCTCGCCGCGCTCGGTATGCTCTCGATCACCGCGATCACCGTGGGTGTCGACGCATACGGCCCGGTGGCCGACAACGCCGGTGGTATCGCCGAGATGGCCGAGATGGGCAAGGACATCCGCAAGATCACCGACTCGCTCGACAGCGTGGGCAACACCACCGCCGCCATCGCCAAGGGCTTCGCGATCGGCTCGGCGGGTCTGACCGCCCTGGCGCTGTTCGTGGCGTTCCGCCAGAGCCTCGCGGTAGGCGGTCTCACGATCGACATGTCGCTTGAGAGCCCCTACGTCATCGCGGGTCTGTTCGTGGGCGGCATGCTGCCGTTCCTCTTCGGCGCGCTCACCATGGGCGCCGTGGGTCGTGCGGCCTTCGCCATGATCGGTGAGGTCCGCCGCCAGTTCAAGGAGATCCCGGGCATCATGGAGGGCACCGGCAAGCCGGACTACGCCGCCTGCGTGGACATCTCCACCAAGGGCGCGCTCAAGGAGATGGTCGTCCCCGGCGCCATCGCCGTGGCCGTGCCGATCCTCGTGGGTGTCGTGAACCTCTCGATGCTCGCAGGCCTGCTCGCCGGTGCGCTCGTCACCGGCTTCCTGATGGCCGTCTTCATGGCCAACGCCGGTGGCGCGTGGGACAACGCCAAGAAGTACATCGAGGGTGGCGCGCACGGTGGCAAGGGCTCCGAGGCCCACAAGGCCGCCGTGGTCGGCGACACCGTTGGTGACCCGTTCAAGGACACCTCGGGCCCGGCCATGAACATCCTCATCAAGCTCATGACCGTCGTCGCGCTCGTGTTCGTGCCGCTGTTCCTCAAGGTGCACGGCGGCTAGTGACGTCATCGCGTCAAGTCACGTGCTCCCGGGTGCCGATACTGGTACCCGGGAGCACGCGCGTCTGACGCTTTGGGGTATGTACCTTTGACCGCTACGAAGCACAGGAGGTGTCATGGGGCGTATCGCCGATGAGGATGTCGCACGCGTCCGTGATGCCACCGATCTCATCTCTCTGATATCCGAGACGGTCGTGCTGAAGAAGAAGGGCCGGCTGTTCTGGGGCAACTGCCCGTTCCATGGTGAGAAGACCCCCAGCTTCAAGATCGATCCCACCACCCAGCTGTGGCACTGCTTCGGCTGTGGCAGGGGAGGCGACGCCTTCGGCTACGTGATGGAGGCGGAGCACCTCGAGTTCCCGGATGCCGTGCGTCGTCTCGCCGAGCGTGCACATATCGACATCGTGGAGGTGGGCGGCGCCGGGATCCCCGTGGGACGCAAGGAGCGGCTGATCGCCGCGTGCACCGAGGCCGCCGCGTACTTCCACAAGCAGCTCACGAGCGGCACCGGCAGCGGGCCCACGCAGGCGCGCGAGTACCTGGCCAGCCGCGGTTTCGGGATCGAGGTCGCCAGGCGCTGGAAGCTCGGTTACGCCCCGCAGGGCCGCGACACGCTCGTACGTCACATGCTCGACGCCGGGTTCACGCGTGACGAGCTCGTGGAGGCGAACCTCGCGCTTGCCGACGGGCCGTCGCTCAAGGACCGCTTCTTCAACCGCATCATGTTCCCCATCGACGACCTGCACGGGCGCACCATCGCCTTCGGCGGGCGTGTCGTGGGGTCGGGTGAGCCGAAGTACCTGAACTCGCAGGAGACGCCGATCTTCCAGAAGTCCGGCACGCTCTACGCGCTCGACCGCTCTCGCAACGAGATCGTCGCCAACGGCACTGCGGTGGTCGTCGAGGGGTACACCGACGTGATCGCGCTGCACGAGGCCGGTGTGCCGATCGCCGTGGCCACCCTCGGCACCGCGCTCACGGAGCGCCATGTGAAGCTGCTCGGCAGGTTCGGCACGCGTGTGGTGTACCTGTTCGACGGTGATGCCGCGGGCCAACGTGCGGCGCTCAGGGCCGCGGAGTTCCTCGACTGGAGCATCACGCCTGAGGCCGGGAGCTCACGCGTGGACCTGGACGTGGCGATCATCCCCGGCGGCAAGGACCCGGCCGACCTTGTGGCAAGCGAGGGCGCCGACGCGGTACGTGCGGTCATCGAGGGTGCGCAGCCCCTGTTGCGGTTCGCGATCGACCGTCGGCTCGAGTCGCACGACCTCTCGCGCCCGGAGGGTCGCGCCGCCGCGCTTGCGGATGCGGCCGGGGTGCTCACGCCGGTGCGCGGCTCGCTTCTGGCGCAGGACTACGTGATGTACATCGCGGGCCGCCTCGGCACCGACTACACCACCGTTGAGCGCGCCGTGCCACAGCAGCGCCGTCAGCAGGGTCCCGAGAGCTTGGCTCCAGTGCCCGCTCCGGTGCCCGTGCGTCTGGCGAGTTCGGAGGAGAAGGCCGAGCGTGAACTGGTGCGTCTTGCTGCGCTTGCGCCCTCGGTTCGTGCCGAGGCACGGGAATTGCTTGCAGAGGGTGCCGTGGGCGGGGAGCGCGCCCGCAGGCTGCTCGAGGTGATCTGCGGTGCGGGGGATGCGGTCGGCGATGAGCTGTACGCCATCGTTGCCGACGCGGATCGTGAGGCTGCCACGGTGCTCACCGGCTGGCTGGTGGACGCTACGGGAGCCGACAGCCTAGAATATGCGTTTCGGGAAGTTGCCGTCCGGGTCAAGGAGTTCGCGCTCGGACGTCTAATCTCTATGAAGAAGGGTGAACTCCAGGCACTGGACTCTGCGGGCGACGTGGAGTCATATGACCGGCTGTTCGGCGAGATCGCCGAGCTACAGCGTCAGCGTGCGGCCATGCGTGCCCCGCGAAGCGCTGCAACAAACGTGGAGGCGGAGTAAAGCACGTGACGGCTGCATCGAAGAAGACCGCACAGGAAGCCACGGACCAGTCAATGGAGGAGGTCGCCACGACCCCCGCGAAGAAGCCTGCTCCCAAGGCTGCGGCGAAGACCGCCGCGAAGACGGCGGCGAAGCCCGCCGAGAAGCCGATGAAGGAGCCGAAGGTGCCCACGTACAGCCAGCACATCAGCCAGTTGTGCTTGCGCTTGAAAATGACGGCCTGGTCCGCGAACGAGGCGCGGGCGTCGGCGATGTCGTTCATGCCGAACCACGCCGCGATCGAGGCC
>JAZIGI010000020.1:0-39469 GCA_036679125.1 Actinomycetota bacterium
CTCATAAGGTGATGGTGTCCTTGCATCCGTGACAGGGTGAACCCACCCTGTGCGTGCAGCCGGCGAGGCGCGGCGCACCGCGTGTGTGTCCTTCAGATACTCTACCGCACGCGCCAAAGCGACGCTGTCGGTCGTGCTAGTATGACCTGCAATCGTCGGGCCAGGCCACGACAGGGCTGTGCCGGTTCGGTAACAGGGCGTCACCGAGAGGATGCGTGATCAGAGGCTGTGCGTGGAGTCGAGGATCAGATGAAGACCATCGCAAGCGGCGTCGCGGACATCGTGCCGATCGAGGCCCTGGAGGAGAAGCTGCGCGGCGCGCGACACCTTACGGTCAAGCTCGGTGTGGATCCTACAGCGCCCGACCTGCATCTCGGGCACGCGGTACCGCTGCGCAAGCTGCGCCAGTTCCAGGACCTGGGGCACACCGTGGTGCTCATCATCGGGGACTTCACGGCCCTCATCGGCGATCCCTCGGGCAGGAGCACCACACGACCAGCGCTCACGCCCGAGCAGGTCGAGGCGAACGCTGCTACATATATAGAGCAGGCGTTCAAGATCCTCGATCCCGACAAGACGGTCATGCGCCGCAACTCGGAGTGGCTCGGCCCGCTCGGGTTCGCAGACATCCTCAAGCTCACCAGTCAGTTCACCGTCGCGCGCATCATGGAGCGGGACGACTTCCAGAAGCGGTATCGCGAAGGCATCGGGATCTCGCTCCACGAGTTGCTCTATCCGATGGCCCAGGCGTACGACTCTGTCGCCATAGCCGCTGACGTGGAGCTCGGCGGCACCGACCAGCTCTTCAACCTCCTCGCCGGGCGCGAGTTGATGGAGAAGCTCGGCATGGAGCCGCAGGTGTGCCTCACGCTTCCGCTCCTTGAGGGCACGGACGGCGTACAGAAGATGAGCAAGTCGTACGGGAACTACATCGGGCTCACCGATCCATCTGAAGAGATGTTCGGCAAGGTCATGTCCATACCGGACGAGCTGATGGTGAAGTACTACCGTCTGTGCACGTCGTTGTCGGTGGAGGAGCTGGACTCCATCGAGGCGGCCCTCGATGGAGGCGAGCTTCATCCCAATACGGCGAAGCGACGCCTTGGGCGTGAGATCGTCACCCTCTATCATGATGCGCAGGCGGCAGTGGATGCCGAGGCCGCCTTCGACGCGGTGTTCAAGCGTCACGAGATCCCCGATGATGTTCCTGAGGTTCGGGTGGAGCTGCAGGGCGATACCGCCCATCTCCCAGCCGTCATGAAGCAGGCCGGGCTCGCTCCCACGACCTCTGAGGCCCGCAGGCTCATCACAGCGGGTGCGGTGAAGATCGACGGCGAGCCGGTGATCCTCAGTGACGGCGTCTTCGACGTGTCTCGGAGCGCTCTTGAGGGCCGTGTACTGCAGGCGGGCAAGCGCCGTTACGCACGGATCACGGGCTGATACGCCACTCGGCGAAGAATTTCTGAAGAACCTTCCGATCACCCCTTGCATGCCCCTTGCGGGGGTGGTAACTTATCCAAGCTGCTCGTACCGATAAGTCGGAGGCGCGCACGTCTTGAAAGAACTAGGTTTCATGAGGGCGATCGGATAGCGGGGCCGGACCAGCAGTGCTGGTACACCGGCACGGTACCGACGCCCCCGGCCAGAACGGCGGGGGCGTTTCGCATCTCAAGGGACGTGCGAGAAACTCTCCGAAATCGGTTGAGAAAAGCGATTGACAGCGGGAAGCGACATCGGTAATGTATCGCCTCGCTGCGCCTGAACCTTGAAAACCGGATACTGTGACAAGCCAGTAAGGATTCGTGAAGAATCCACACAAAATACCCCGTCACATCGAGAGGGCCAGTCAACAGGTCAAACCGATGCGACATCTTGGATCCAAACCATTCCGGCCTCCTTACCGGATAAGGTGGATCCATTCCGGACCAGCCAGGTCCGAAAGCTCCGTGTACTACAGGCTTCGGTCTGTAACACTTTCAACGGAGAGTTTGATCCTGGCTCAGGATGAACGCTGGCGGCGTGCTTAACACATGCAAGTCGAACGAGGTCCAACCTTCGGGTGAAGACCGAGTGGCGAACGGGTGAGTAACACGTGGGGAACCTGCCCTTCTCTCTGGGATAACGTCGAGAAATCGGCGCTAATACCGGATACTCCTTGCGGACCGCATGGTCCGCTCGGGAAAGCTCCGGCGGAGAGGGATGGCCCCGCGGCCCATTAGCTAGTTGGTGAGGTAACGGCCCACCAAGGCGACGATGGGTAGCCGAGCTGAGAGGCTGATCGGCCACACTGGGACTGAGACACGGCCCAGACTCCTACGGGAGGCAGCAGTGGGGAATCTTGCGCAATGGGCGAAAGCCTGACGCAGCAACGCCGCGTGCGGGATGAAGGCCCTCGGGTCGTAAACCGCTTTCAGCAGGGATGAAGATGACAGTACCTGCAGAAGAAGCCCCGGCTAACTACGTGCCAGCAGCCGCGGTAATACGTATGGGGCAAGCGTTATCCGGATTTATTGGGCGTAAAGCGCGCGTAGGCGGCTTGTTAAGTCAGGTGTGAAATCCGGGGGCTCAACCCGCGGCTTGCATCTGAAACTGGCAGGCTTGAGTCTGGTAGAGGAAAGTGGAATTCCTGGTGTAGCGGTGAAATGCGCAGATATCAGGAGGAACACCAGTGGCGAAGGCGGCTTTCTGGGCCACGACTGACGCTGAGGCGCGAAAGCTAGGGGAGCGAACAGGATTAGATACCCTGGTAGTCCTAGCCGTAAACGATGGGCACTAGGTGTGGGGGGTCATCGACTCCCTCCGTGCCGAAGCTAACGCATTAAGTGCCCCGCCTGGGGAGTACGGCCGCAAGGCTAAAACTCAAAGGAATTGACGGGGGCCCGCACAAGCAGCGGAGCATGTGGTTTAATTCGACGCAACGCGAAGAACCTTACCAGGGCTTGACATGCAGGGAAAAACGGCGGAAACGTCGTGTCCGCAAGGGCCCTGCACAGGTGGTGCATGGCTGTCGTCAGCTCGTGTCGTGAGATGTTGGGTTAAGTCCCGCAACGAGCGCAACCCCTGTCCTATGTTGCCAGCATTAAGTTGGGGACTCATAGGAGACTGCCGGCGTCAAGCCGGAGGAAGGTGGGGATGACGTCAAGTCATCATGCCCCTTATGTCCTGGGCTACACACGTGCTACAATGGCCGGTACAATGGGCTGCGATGCCGCGAGGCGGAGCGAATCCCATAAAACCGGCCCCAGTTCGGATCGGAGGCTGCAACTCGCCTCCGTGAAGTCGGAGTTGCTAGTAATCGCGGATCAGCATGCCGCGGTGAATACGTTCCCGGGCCTTGTACACACCGCCCGTCACACCACCCGAGTCGTCCGCACCCGAAGTCGCTGGCCGAACCCGCAAGGGACGGAGGCGCCGAAGGTGTAGAGGGTAAGGGGGGTGAAGTCGTAACAAGGTAGCCGTACCGGAAGGTGCGGCTGGATCACCTCCTTTCTAGGGAGCCTTAACAGGCACCGCCGGGTCTTCGGAACCCGGTGGCGGATTGAGATTCATTTCTCTCCGCCTTGGAAGCCAAGTGTCGATCTGGTTTGGCGTCCGATCGCATCTCACAGTATCCGGTTTTCAGGGCTTAGGCCCTGAGCTGCGCGTCCTCCTGGGGCGCGTTTCGCACCTTGATAGCTGCATAGCGAGAACGAAAATCACGAATAGTGTATAGATCAAGATACTAAGGGCACACGGTGAATGCCTTGGCACTAGAAGCCGATGAAGGACGTGGCAAGCTGCGATAAGCTCCGGGTAGGTGCACACAACCGTCAATCCGGAGATGTCCGAATGGGGAAACCCAGCTGGGGTCATGCCCAGTTACCCATGCCTGAACACATAGGGCATGAGGAGGCAACCTGGGGAACTGAAACATCTAAGTACCCAGAGGAAGAGAAATCAACCGAGATTTCCCTAGTAGTGGCGAGCGAACGGGAAAGAGCCTAAACCCGCGTATGCGTATAGCCTGTGGGCGTTGCTGCGCGTGGGGTTGTGGGAGTCATGATCGTAGGGCCACTGACCTACGGCGGAGTTACAAAGCGACAGGGTAGCGGAACGGTTTTGGAAAAGCCGGCCACAGAAGGTAAAAGCCCTGTATGCGAAATTCTGTCGCCTCCGTAAATGACCACCCGAGTACTGCCGGACACGTGAAATCCGGTAGGAATCTGGGGGGACCACCCTCCAAGGCTAAATACTCTCTAGTGACCGATAGTGAACCAGTACCGTGAGGGAAAGGTGAAAAGCACCCCGAGAGGGGAGTGAAATAGTACCTGAAACCGTGTGCTTACAAGCAGTCACAGCCTGGAAAGCCGGCTTGCCGGCAGGGTAGTGGCGTGCCTTTTGTAGAATGAGCCAGCGAGTTACCGTATGCAGCAAGGTTAAGCTGAAAGCGAGCCGTAGCGAAAGCGAGTCTTTAAACGGGCGTTCAGTTGCATGTGGTAGACGCGAAGCCAGGTGATCTATCCATGGGCAGGCTGAAGCGGGAGTAAGATCTCGTGGAGGGCCGAACCCACTTCGGTTGAAAACGGAGGGGATGACCTGTGGATCGGAGTGAAAGGCTAATCAAACCTGGAGATATCTCGTTCTCCCCGAAATAGCTTTAGGGCTAGCCTCGGGTGTTCAGTTCCGGTGGTAGAGCACTGGATGGTCTAGGGGGCTTCACCGCTTACCGAAATCAGCCAAACTCCGAATGCCGGTACTCCAGAACCCGGGAGTCAGACTATGTGGGCTAAGCTGTGTAGTCGAGAGGGAAACAGCCCAGACCGCCCGCTAAGGTCCCTAAATTCATGCTAAGTGGCAAAGGATGTGCGTTTGCACAGACAACCAGGATGTTGGCTTAGAAGCAGCCATTCATTTAAAGAGTGCGTAATAGCTCACTGGTCAAGTGGACACGCGCCGACAATACACGGGGCTCAAGCATGATACCGAAGCGGCGGACTTCACGTTTACGTGGAGTGGTAGGGGAGCATTCTGTACCGGGTCGAAGCGGGCGGATGACCGTCCGTGGACTGTACAGAAGAGAGAATGCTGGCATGAGTAGCGAAAGAAGTGTGAGAAACACTTCCACCGTATGCCTAAGGGTTCCTGGGCAAGGCTAATCCTCCCAGGGTCAGTCGGGAGCTAAGGCGAGGCCGCGAGGCGTAGTCGATGCACAACAGGTAGATATTCCTGTACCACTGGCAGTGCGTTATTACCGATGGGGTGACGGAGAAGGGTAGCTGAGCGCGGTTCTGGACGTCCGCGTGAAAGGCTGTAGGGTTCAGGGTAGGCAAATCCGCCCTGTATATGCCTGAGAGCTGATGACGAAGCGATTGAGTGAAGTCAGTGATCCCATGCTTTCAAGAAAAACCTCTAGGGAGTGCTGTCGGTGCCCGTACCCCAAACCGACACAGGTAGGCAGGTAGAGAATACCAAGGTGATCGAGAGAACTACGGTTAAGGAACTCGGCAAAATGGCTCCGTAACTTCGGGAGAAGGAGCGCCCCGGTTTGTGATCATCTTCGCGATGTGAGCATTCGGGGGCCGCAGTGAAACGGCCCAAGCGACTGTTTACTAAAAACACAGGACTCTGCAAAGTCGTAAGACGACGTATAGGGTCTGACGCCTGCCCGGTGCTGGAAGGTTACGAGGAGGGGTCAGCCGCAAGGCGAAGCTCTGAATCTAAGCCCCAGTAAACGGCGGCCGTAACTATAACGGTCCTAAGGTAGCGAAATTCCTTGTCGGGTAAGTTCCGACCTGCACGAATGGCGTAACGATTTGGGCGCTGTCTCAACCGTAGACTCGGCGAAATTGCATTATTCGTGAAGATGCGAATTCCCCGCGGAAGGACGGGAAGACCCCGTGAACCTTTACTACAGCTTGACATTGATCTTTGGTTTGTCGTGTAGAGGATAGGTGGGAGGCTTTGAAGCTGAGGCGCCAGCCTTGGTGGAGCCAACCTTGGAATACCACCCTCGACAGGCTGGAGGTCTAACCCTGCACCGTGATCCGGGCAGGGGACCGTGTCAGGTGGGTAGTTTGACTGGGGCGGTCGCCTCCTAAAATGTAACGGAGGCGCGCGTAAGGTTCCCTCAGATCGGTTGGCAATCGATCGTAGAGTGCAAGCGCACAAGGGAGCTTGACTGCGAGACCTACAAGTCGAGCAGAGACGAAAGTCGGTGCTAGTGATCCGGCGGCTCAGAGTGGAATGGCCGTCGCTCAACGGATAAAAGGTACTCCGGGGATAACAGGCTGATCCTGCCCAAGAGTCCACATCGACGGCAGGGTTTGGCACCTCGATGTCGGCTCATCGCATCCTGGGGCTGTAGTAGGTCCCAAGGGTATGGCTGTTCGCCATTTAAAGCGGTACGCGAGCTGGGTTTAGAACGTCGTGAGACAGTTCGGTCCCTATCCTCCGTGGGCGTAAGAGACTTGAGAGAGGCTGTCCCTAGTACGAGAGGACCGGGATGGACGAACCTCTGGTGCACCAGTTGTCGACCAACGGCACTGCTGGGTAGCTACGTTCGGTCGGGATAACCGCTGAAAGCATCTAAGCGGGAAGCCCATCTCAAGATGAGGTCTCTCACTGGGTTAACCAGGTAAGGCCCCTCGTAGACTACGAGGTTGATAGGCCGCAGGTATAAGCACAGCAATGTGTTCAGCCGAGCGGTACTAATAGGCCGAGGTCTTGATCTTCTATTCAAGATGTTCTGACTCGCTATGCAGCTCTCAGGGCGCGAAACGCCCGGAGCGTGCTATTGACAGCAGAAGAGTGTTCCAACACTCGACGGTCGCGAGCCGTCGGATGTGTTCAGTGGCTATGGCGGAGGGGGTACACCCGATCCCTTTCCGAACTCGGAAGTTAAGCCCTCCAGCGCCGATGGTACTGCGGTGTAGTCCGTGGGAGAGTAGGACGTCGCTGAACACATCCGACGGCTCGACCCGTTTCCGGGGACATGTGTGCGTATGACGTCCTCATCGGGGGACACGGCACGACTTCTGCTAGAATCGCCCGGTACGTCGTTCCGCGGAGTCGTGGTTCGACGGGGTCGATGAGACGTGAATGCCGGCTCGCACCGGCTGTTCCGTGGAAGGAGTGTCCCGTGAAGGATCGCGTTCAGGCAGCACTCGACAAGATCAGGCCTGCACTGCAGGCCGATGGCGGCGACGTCGAGCTTGTTGAGATCACTGATGACGGTGTTGTGAAGGTCGCGCTCCAGGGCGCGTGCCGCGGGTGTCCGATGTCGCAGCTGACGCTGGCCAACGGCGTCGAGCGCGTTCTGCGCGAAGAGGTGCCCGAGGTGCAGCGCGTGGAGCCGGTCTAGCCCCCACGTACGCTTGCGAAGTGAACCGAACGCCGCCCCCGTGGGCGGCGTTCGTCGTTCCGGAAGGAAGCGCGATGCGCTCGTCGCCGCGTGCCGACCTTGAGCGCCTCCCAACCCTCCGGACGCCACCGGATGGTGACCGTTCGTCGGGCGGGTGACATTGCACATTGCACCCCATATCTTGGGCGGCTAGAATCTAAAAGCGCTACATATTGTGCCACGGGGGGTGTATGAGCGCCGTGGCATTTCACGTCTGAAGATCGCAAGGAGGAGCTACGATGCCCGAGCAGGACACCACCACGTACTCGAGGACGATCGACGAGACTCTGTCGCCGAACAGCCTCAAGGTCCTGCAGAAGCGGTATCTGAAGAAGGACGACGATGGTCAGCCGATAGAGCAGCCCTCGGATATGTTCATCCGTGTCGCCGAGAACATCGCATCCGCCGAGTCCTCCTTCGGTGCATCACCCGAGCAGGTCGCCGAGACCGCGCGTGACTTCTACGAGCTCATGACCTCGCTCGAGTTCCTCCCGAACTCGCCGACGCTCATGAACGCGGGTCGCGAGCTGCAGCAGCTTTCGGCGTGCTTCGTGCTGCCGGTCGCCGACTCGATGGACTCGATCTTCGGGGCCGTTCGTGACACCGCCATCATCCACAAGTCCGGTGGTGGCACAGGGTTCTCATTCTCGCGTCTGCGTCCGGCTGGCGATCAGGTGCGGTCAACGCAGGGCGTGAGCAGCGGACCGATCTCGTTCATGCGGGTGTTCAACCAGGCGACCGAGGCGGTCAAGCAGGGCGGGACACGCCGGGGCGCCAACATGGGTGTGCTGCGTATAGACCATCCGGACATCGTCGAGTTCGTGAAGTGCAAGCTCGACGGTGACTTCGCCAACTTCAACATCTCTGTGGCTATCACGGAGGAGTTTATGGACGCCGTGCGTGCGGAGACCATGTACCAGCTGCGCAATCCCCGCAGCGGAGAGCCCGCTGGCGAGCTCGATGCGCGCGAGGTCTACGACCTGATCGTGGAGATGGCATGGGCCACGGGCGACCCGGGCATCATCTTCATCGACCGCATGAACCGCGACAATCCCACTCCGATGCTCGGCGAGATCGAGTCGACCAATCCGTGTGGTGAGCAGCCGCTGCTTCCGTACGAGGCATGCAACCTGGGGTCGGTCAATCTGTCGAAGTTCGTGCGGTACACGGAGTCAGGCACGGATGTCGACTGGGATCGGCTCGCCGATGTCGTCCACAGGGGCGTCCGCTTCCTGGACGACGTGATCGAGGTCAACCAGTATCCGCTCGAGAAGATCGCTGAGCTCGTAGCGGGCAACCGCAAGATCGGTCTCGGTGTCATGGGCTGGGCGGACATGCTCATCATGATGGGAGTCGCCTACGACTCCGACGAGGCTGTCGCCCTCGGCGAGAAGGTCATGGGCTTCATCCAGGCCGAGGCTCGTCTCGCGTCGATGAAGCTCGCTGACGAGCGGGGTGTTTTCCCGAATTGGGAGGGCTCCATCTACGACACGCCTGAGGGTGTGCGTTTGCGCAACGCGACCGTCACGACGATAGCACCCACGGGCACGCTCTCGATCATCGCCAACTGCTCATCGGGGATCGAGCCGCTGTTCGCAGTCTCGTACGTACGCACCGTCATGGACAACGACAGGCTCGTCGAGGTCAACCCGCTGTTCGAGGATGTGGCCGTGAAGCAGGGCTTCTACAGCCGTGAGCTCATGGCTCTCATCGCCGACCACGGCTCCGTGCATGGTATCGAGGGCGTACCCGACAGCGTTCAGCACGTCTTCGTCACTGCGCACGACATCGCACCGGAGTGGCACGTTCGCATGCAAGCGGCGTTCCAGAAGTCGACCGACAACGCGGTGTCCAAGACGGTCAACTTCGGCAACGAGGCGACCATCGAGGACGTCCGGCACGTCTACGACCTCGCGCACGAGCTCGGCGTCAAGGGCGTCACGATCTACCGTGACGGCAGCAAGGAGAACCAGGTCCTTTCCACCGGCAAGACCTCGAAGGGCGGGGAGAGCGCAGACGCGGGGCGTCGCGGTGAGATCGAGCCTCGTCCGCGTCCGTCGGTCACCATGGGCCGGACCGAGAAGATCCAGACCGGCTGCGGCAACCTGTACGTCACGATCAACTCCGACGAACAGGGCTTGTGCGAGGTCTTCACGCAGATGGGTAAGTCCGGCGGTTGTGCCGCAAGCCAGTCTGAGGCGCTGTCTCGCATGATCTCGGTCTCTCTGCGTGCGGGGGTCGATCCGCAGGCGATCCTGAAGCACCTGCGCGGCATCCGGTGCCCGAGCCCGGCATGGGCCCAGGGCGGCAAGGTGCTCTCGTGCGCCGACGCGGTGGGTATCGCCATGGAACACTACTTGGAGTGGATGGAGACCGGACAGGCGTCGACGATGGTCTCGAAGAACACGGACGACCTCGTCAACCTTGCGGGTGCGTGCCCGGAGTGCGGTGGCGCGCTCGAGCACGAGAGCGGATGCGCCGTCTGCCGTGCCTGCGGCTACAGCAAGTGCGCGTAGGCGGGGCCGGCGTGGTTCTCTCCGATAGGACGATACGACAACAGATGGCAGCAGGCAGGATCGTGGTGGACCCATGTGATCCACGCGATATTCAGCCCTCGAGCATCGACCTGCACCTCGGTTCGGGATTCCAGGTGTTCCGCAACTCGCGGTACCCCTACATCGACCCCACGGTCGAGCAGGTAGGGTTGATGGACCCGGTCGAAGCGACCGCTGGTGAGCCCTTCGTGCTTCACCCGGGGGAGTTCGTCCTGGGCGCTACGATCGAGCGCATCGAGCTGCCGGACGATATCGTCGCCCGGCTCGAGGGGAAGTCGTCCCTCGGCCGGCTCGGTCTGCTGATCCACTCCACCGCCGGGTATGTGGATCCGGGCTGGGTGGGCACGTTGACGCTCGAACTCAGCAACGTCGCCAATCTGCCGATCGTGCTGACGCCGGGCATGGCCATCGGGCAGATCTCGTTCATGCAGATGAGCACCCCGGTCGACCGTCCTTACGGTTCACCCGAGCTCGGCAGCAAGTACCAGGGGCAGGTAGAGCCTACTCCGAGCCGCTCCTTCCGGAGCCGACTCTAGAGCGGGACGCAGGGCCCGGGCGCCCACCTCCGTCGCGCGGGGCAGGAGGCTGTGGCGCCCGGGTCGTGTGTCGCTCTGAGCTCCACGTGCCGGGACGGGTGGTCCGGTATCGGGTACCCTTGCTGAAGACTGCATGTGAAAGGTGGAGCGATGGCCTGCTGGTCGAAGAGGGGATGCGACGACGAGATGCGCGAACGCTGCGCGCACGCCATCGACCCCCACGAACAGTGCCCGCTATCGTGCCTCTACTCCAAGTGTGATCGGGAGACGCACCGTCTTTCCACCGATCCGTGGCTGCTGCTCGACCCGACGGTCGATCGTTCGTCCGCAGCGAAAGAGGTCTGCACGACGTGTGTGTTCTTCCTGACGAACGGCCCCCGGATGTAGCGGCTCGTGCCGCCGCGGCGGCGCTGCGCGCGTACGGCGAGGAGCTCGCCATGCTCGGCGCCGCACAGACAGGTGGCGCCTTCACCGACGTTCCTGCCGCCGATGCGTTCATCAAGACGCATCCGGAGGCGTTCCTGATCGGCGTGCTGTTCACACAAGGTGTCCCGGCCGAGCGGGCGTGGGCCGGGCCGCATCTGCTCGCGCGACGCCTCGGCCACTTCGATCTCGCGCGGATGGTGGAGGAGCCCGGCCGGGTGGCGGAGGCTGTGGCGGAGGCTCCGGCGCTCCACCGCTTCGTCAAGACGCTCCCGGGCTGGATCGTCGACGCGGCCCGGCGTGTGCTTGCCGAGTACGGCGGCGACGCCGCGGCGCTATGGCCGGATGGCACTCCGCTCGTGGAGGTCGTGGCGCGGTTGCGGGCGTTCAAGGGCATCGGTCCCAAGAAGGCGGTCATGGCGGCCGAGATCCTCGTGCGTCACTTCGGGGTTCGATTGACCGGTACGGAGTGCGGGAGCGTGGCGTACGACGTCCACGTGCGGCGCGTGTTCTTGCGCACCGGCATGGTCGACATCGATACGCCGGAGGCGGTCGCCGAGGCGGCACGACGCGCCTGCCCCGAGTCGCCTGGGGTACTCGATCTTGCGACATGGCTGGTCGGGCGAGAATCGTGCAGGCCCGTGGATCCTCGGTGCGACGCGTGCCGCATCGGTCACGCGTGCCCGCGGCTGACCGACCGCATGGTGGCGGGGGGCGGCGTCCGGACGCCGACCGAGCGGCTCTAGGAACGACCAAGGCGGACCCGGAGGGATCCGCCTTGGTGTAGGTGCCCCGACGTGAGGGGCTATGCGAGGGAGCGCATCAAGAGACCGGAAGCGAGCTTCGGATAGAAGTAGGTCGTCTTCTGGGGCATGGTCTCGCCGCCGAGCGCGACTTCGCGAAGCTGGTCCATGCGCGTCGCATTCAGCAGGAACGCGGCATCGGCGTCATGGGTCAGGGCGTCGGACTCCTTCTTGGCGAACGCGAGCCGGTCGAGGGTCGTCGGCACGTCGGGGTCGATCCCGAAGAGCGGCTTCAGGATGAGTTCCTGGAGAACCGCCACGTCCAGACGCTTCCAGGCATCGGAATGCTCGCCGGCGATGACGGCGGCCGGGTCCACGTCGGCCTTGAGCGTGGCGAGCCGGAGTGTGCCGTCGGCGGTGCGCACCGCGAAGGCCGTTCGCGAGGCGTCGGAGAGAGCCTGCGCGGGAGCGCCCGTGAGCTCGGTCACGTCGAAGTGCTCGGCCAGCCCGCTCCAGAGCGCCTCGGCGTCGAAGGTGCCCTCCGTGCGCGCCAGGCGATGTGTGGGCAGCACCACGAGGTCCGGATCGTCCATGTTCACGAGCGTCATCATGACGTAGTCGTACGCCGGGTCGACGGGAGTGACGCCGGCCGCGGCGTCGGCTTCACGGCGTTCGTCACGGTAGGCGAGCGCGGTGGTGTATCGATGGTGTCCATCCGCGATGAAGACGGGTCGGTCGCCGATGATGTCGCTCACGGCCGCGATCGTCTCGGGGTCCGTGATCGCCCACAGGCGGCTCACGACGCCGTCGGCATCGGTCGCGTGGCATGAGGGCTCACCGGCGATGGCGGCATCGAAGAGTGCGTCGGTCTCACCAGCTGGATCAGAGAACAGGCTGAACACCTGGCTCAGGTTCGCCGCTGTGGCCCGCGTGAGGTTCAGGCGGTCCGCGATCGCCTTGGGAAGCGTACGCTCGTGCGGCAGCACGACGCCGTCAGAGAACGGGTGGAGGCGGACGGCGGCGACGAAGCCGCGTCGCCGGACCGGTCGGCCCTCATGCTCCCAGGACTGCTCGACCACGTAGATCGCCGGGGCGTCGTCGTCGACGAGGACGCCCTCGTCGAACCACTGCTGCCAGGTGGCGGCGCCGGTCTCGTAGCGGTTGCCCGGCACGCCGGGATCGAGTGGTCCATCGGGCAGTTCGAGCGCGACCACGTTGTGCGGGTCGCGTGCGAGAAGGGCCTCGCGGTCCGCGGGGCTGACGACATCATAGGGGGGTGCGGTCAGCGCGCTCAGGTCGGCGCCCGGTTCGTGGCGGTAGATGCGTGCGCGGAACGGACGGACGAGCGACATGGGACCTCCCCTGGATGAGCGTTACCTGCCTGGCGAGTTTAGCCGAGCAGTGCGGTGAACGCCAGGAAGCAAACGACTCCCACGATGGTGGCCCCGAGGAAGCTGCGGAACCGCCAGTAGACCAGTCCGGTGACCCCCGACGCCCAGAGATAGGGATTCTCGAGCGGTCCGAGCCACTGACCGTCGGGGCGGATGACACCACCGACCACGAGGGTCGCCATCGCTGACACCGGGATGTACGAGAGCCACCGCTTGGCCCACGCTGGTAGCTCCGTGCGCGAGAGGATGGCGATGGACGGGAATCGGATCGCGAAGTTCACGACCGCCATGCCGATGATGACCGCCCAGATGATCCGGCCGCTCATCGGCTCACCACCGTTGCGACCGTGGCCGCGAGGACAGGGGCCACGATGAGGTACCAGGGGTCTGGCAGTATGAGCATGAGTCCGATGGCGAAGAGCGCGGCTACGACCGCCGTGAGCACGTGCGTGCGATCCTCGGCCTGGGCCACCAGGAGGGCTGTGAACATCGCGGGCATCGCGAACTGCACGCCGAACCGCGTGGGGTCGCCGATCGCCCCCGCGGCCAGCGCCCCCGCGGCGGAGCCGAGGACCCAGCCCGTCCACGCGATCACACCCACGCCGGCCATCGATGCGAAGTCCGCCGTCCCGCGTCGGCTGTCGTCGATGTTCACGGCGAACGTCTCATCGGTGAGCGTGAATGCCAGGAACGCCTGACGGGGGAGCGACATACCTGTGACGTGCTGCGACATCGCCGCTCCGAACAGGACGTAGCGAAGGTTCACGATCGCTGTGGTGAACACCACCGCCACGGCGCCGGCGCCGGCACCGAGCAGCTGCAGTGCGATCAGCTGGCCTGCGCCCGCCAGCGCGGTTCCCGAACAGATCGCCGCCTGCAGGGGGGTGAATCCCAGGCCACGGGCGACGATGCCGAACGCCGCGCCGATGGGGGCGTACCCGAGGAAGATCGGGAGCCCGAGCTTCAGGCCCCGAACGAAGCGCGCCCGCGGCGGGCACGCGTCTTGCTTGCTTCTCTCCTCAGGCATGCGGCGATGGTAGCACAGCCAAACACGCCCGCAGGGGTATCATCCGGATGGATGACATGGAGGTGACACAGGTGGAGTTCGCGCTCATATGTCCCAACGATGGCCGCATCGAGCTGGGCCTGGAGAGTGTCACCGCGGTGGTGTTCCACGGAGCGGAATCCGTCGAGGTCGTCTTCTCATGCCCCCACTGCGGAGCCACGCTGCGAGCGCTCCTGCCAACGCCGAACGTGATCGCCGCGGCCGCGATGGAGGTCGTCAGGCAGTTGAACGAGGTGGAGGACGCCGGAGGGCCGTCGATCGGCCCGGACGCCGGAGGCGTCACTGCCGAGCGCCGTCGTCGTGAGGCCGCTGTGCGGCGCGAACGCGAAGAGGCGGCAGAGCCGTACTGCGAGTACTTCCGCCGTCAGTTGACGCACATCGAGTGTGTAGAGGACTTCCTCGCCGAGATCGACTGATCCGAGCCGCTCTCCGGTACTGCCGGACGGGTCAGCGGTACCGCCTCGGCCCGCGCCGCCGTGTGGTGTACCAGACCGGCAGCGCGAGGATCAGCCCGGTCACGAAGCCGCCAACGTGAGCGAACCATGCGGTGCCGCCCGTTGCCGATGTGCCAAGACTGGCGAGTCCGCTTCCGAGCTGCAATACGAACCAGAAGCCGATCACCAGGTATGCGGGCACCCGCGCCACCTCGATGAAGAAGAACACCGGGATGATCGTGACGATCGAGGCACCGGGATACAGCAGCAGGTACCCGCCAAGAACGCCCGCGATCGCGCCGCTCGCGCCCAGCATCGGTATGGTCGACGATGGAGCCGTCACGATCTGCGCCGAGGCCCCTACCATGCCCGCGACCAGGTAGAACATGACGAATCGCACCGGGCCGAGGCGGTCTTCGATGTTGTTCCCGAAGATCCAGAGATACAGCATGTTGCCGATCAGGTGGATCCATCCCGCATGCATGAACATCGACGTGAAGACGGTGATGATGCCGGCCGGGGCGAATGGGTCGGCGAGCAGGCGGGCGGGCACGATAGACCACGTGTACCAGAACGCTTCGAGCGCACGGGGATCCAGGGTGTTCTCATAGAGGAACACGCCGATGTTGATGGCGATGAGCGCGATCGTGATCCAGGGGACGGACCTGGTCGGGTTCTCATCTCGGATCGGGATCAAGTCCGTGCCTTTCGTGGGTAGTGGGTCCGGCGCGGGCGTCGCCGGTCTGCGTCGCGGTGTCAGTGATGCCGTTGTGGGTCGCGGCTGAGTGTACCGCAGGATGCATCGTTCGCCGTGGATGGGGTATCTTCGGACAGAGCACGCGCCGGCGAGGTCGGCGGGCGATCGAAGGAGGAATGACGCGATGGGATGGCTTCTCCCGTGTGTAGGAGGCCTGGGCCTGCTGGTCGTTGTGGTCGCCGTGGCTGTCATCGGCATCTACAACCGGCTGGTCACGCTGCGCAACCGCGTGAAGAACGCCTGGCAGCAGATCGACGTGCAACTGCGTCGCCGTTACGACCTCATCCCCAACCTGGTCGAGACCGTGAAGGCGTACGCCGCGCACGAGAAGGAGACGCTCGAGAGGGTCATCACCGCTCGCAATGCCGCCATGGGCGCCCAGACGGTCGCCGAGCACGGCCAGGCCGAGAACGCCCTTACGGGCACGCTGAAGAGCCTGTTCGCACTGGCCGAGAGCTACCCGGACCTCAAGGCGAACCAGAACTTCATGATGCTGCAGGAAGAGCTTTCGGGGACCGAGTCGAAGATCGCGTTCGCGCGGCAGTTCTACAACGATGCCGTCATGACCTACAACACGGCCCGCGAGACGTTCCCCTCGAACCTGCTTGCCGGGATGTTCGGCTTCCAGCCCGAGGAGGGCTTCGAGGTCGAGGGTGAGGCCCGCGAAGCGGTGAAGGTGCAGTTCTAGACCGTGTACGACCAGATATCTTCGAACAAGTTCAAGAGCGCTGCCCTCATCGGGGTGTTCGTGCTGCTCGTGGCGCTCATCGGATACGTGTTCGGTCAGGCGACCGACTGGGGCTACCTCGGGCTCGTCCTCGCGCTCGTGGTGGCGTTCGTCATGTCCTGGGGCTCGTACTGGTACTCGGACAAGATCGTGCTGTCGATGAGCCGCGCCCGGCCCGTCGATCGCACCATCGAGCCGTACCTCGTGAACACGGTGGAGGGACTCGCGATCGCGGCGGGCCTTCCCGTGCCGCGTGCGTATGTGATCGACGACCCGGCCCCGAACGCGTTCGCGACCGGGCGCAACCCGGAGAACGCCGCCATCGCCGTGACCACCGGCCTCGTGCAGATGATGAACCGTCAGGAGCTCGAGGGCGTGCTCGCCCACGAGCTGGCGCATATCAAGAACTACGATACGCTCCTTCAGACGCTCGCTGCCGTCCTGGCGGGTTCGGTGACCCTCATCTCCGAGTGGATGCTCCGAAGCTTCTGGTGGGGCGGCCGCGATCGTGATCGCGACTCGGGCCAGTTCGGCGCGATCATCATGGTCGTTGCCATCGTGCTCGCACTGCTGGCACCGCTCGCGGCCACGCTGATCCAGCTCGCCATCTCCCGTAAGCGTGAGTATCTCGCCGACGCAAGCGCGGCCATGCTCACGCGGTACCCTCCGGGGCTGGCTGGTGCGCTTCGCAAGATCGGCGGGGATCGCAACGTCCTCAAAGTCGCCAACAAGGCGACCGAGTCGCTCTACATCGTGAACCCCCTCAAGGCCCGGGGCGGTGCGATGAACGCACTGTTCAACACGCACCCGCCGCTTGACGAGCGGATCGCCCGTCTGGAGGCGATGTGACGTGCTCGGGTCAATAGCGTACCCCGCCATCGATCCGGTGGCCTTCTCGCTTGGTCCGTTGGCCGTACGTTGGTACGGGCTGGCGTACGTCGTGGGATTCGTACTAGCTGCGCTCGTGATGCGCTCCCTTGCCCGGCGATGGGATGTCGGGCTTTCCACCGACGACCTGCTCGACATCGTGCTCGTCGCCGTCGTCGGTCTGGTCGTCGGCGCCCGCCTCGGCTATGTGCTCTTCTACGGCGTCGGCGCGTACTGGTCGGAGCCGCTGTCGATGCTCGCTTTCTGGGACGGGGGCATGTCGTTCCACGGCGGACTCGTCGGCATCCTGCTTGCCGGGGCGGTGATCGCGAGGCGCAAGGGCGTTCCGATGCTTCGGCTGTTCGATATGGGCGCGGTCGGCGCCCCACTCGGCTTGCTGTTCGGGCGCATCGCCAACTTCGTGAACGGTGAGCTGTGGGGTCGTGTCACCGACGCGCCGTGGGGCATGGTGTTCCCAAGGGCGCCGGGCGGTCTACCTCGCCATCCCTCGCAGCTCTACGAGGCTGCGCTTGAGGGGCTGGTGCTGTTCGTGGTGATGTGGCTGCTCTCGAGGCGCAAGCGCGGTGACGGCTTCATGATCGGTGCGATGATGGCCTTGTACGGCGTGTTCCGCATCATCGCCGAGCTGTTCCGTGAGCCCGATCTTCAGCTCGGCTTCATCACCGGTGGGCTCACGATGGGGCAGATCCTGAGCGTGCCGATGGTGGTCGTGGGCGTGTGGCTGGTCTGGCGCGCCTCGGGGCGCGGGCCGACCCCGGCCGATGTGGATGAGACACGCTCAGGCGCAGGGGTCGATGGTCCAGCAGGGTGATTCTCGCTGGATGCACTTCATGGCCTCGCTCGGCGCAAGACGGCGCAGTGGCTGGCACTTGGTGCAGTAGAACTGCGGAAGCCCTCCGACGATGTCCTTCACGTCGGGGTCTTCATACGCGCAGGGGTCCTGTTGCTCGAGGATGTGGAGCAGGTAGCACGGCATAGCGGTCCTCCATCGTCTGCCTCAAGAGTATACGTCCGCGATGCACTGCGCGCGTGATCGATCGCCCGCCGCTCGGGGGCGGGTGAAGGGTGACACGGCGATGACGGTAGACACGCCCGCATTGACCCCGCCCCGCGTGCATTCCTATGCTGAGCACGAACCTAAGGAGGAATATCGATGACCCGACGCATCACCGCCACGCTTGTCGTCCTGTCGCTCGTGCTGTTCGGTGTAGCTGGTTGCGGCGACAAGGAGGCGGAAGTCGTCTCCAGTTGGCCCGACGCCATCGGCGAGCGGCCGGCCGAGAAGCCCCCGGAGCCGGTGTTGTGGCCACTGACCGGCCTCGAGGCCCCATCTGCGGAAGCGCTCACCGCCCGCGTCGTCTCGATCAAGGTGGAGAACTCACGTGAAGCCCGCCCGCAGACGAACCTGCAGTCGGCCGATGTGGTCTACGAGACGGTCACCGAGGGCGGCATCACGCGTTTCAACGCGCTGTTCCACTCCCAGGCGCCGGAGGTGGTCGGCCCGGTGCGGTCCGCGCGACTCTCGGACATGGACATCGTGCCACAGTACAAGGCGCTGTTCTGCTTCTCCGGCGCGAGCGCGTCTGTGAATGCGAAGGTGCGCGCGAGCGGCGTCGACAACCTGAGCGAGGACGCCGGCATCACCAAGCCGTTCACCCGCTCGAGCGATCGTCCGCGTCCGCACAACCTGTACACGTCCGTCGTGGAACTGCGGGCCGAGGCGGAGCGCCGTGGCATGGCCACGACCGCCCAGATCGCCGGTCTCGCGTTCGCCAAGCCGTCGGAGTTGACGACCGGCACGCCGGTCGTCTCTGTGGATATCCCGTTCTCTTCATACAACAAGGTCACCTGGAACTACGATAGCGCGTCGAACACCTATCTGCGCGTGAACAACGGCACCCCGTTCACCGACAAGGCGACCGGACGGCAGGTCTCCGCACGCAACGTCGTGATCCTGTGGGCCAAGTACACCGCGGCCAGCCGCGACAAGGTGGGCAGCACCACCTACGACATCACACTGGTGGGCAACGGTCGCGCCAGCGTCTTCCGTGACGGCCAGGTGTTCAACGGCACGTGGGAGGGGACCGCCGACGCGCCGCCGGTCTTCAAGGCCGAGGATGGTACGCAGATCAAGCTGCAACCGGGCAACACGTGGCTGCAGGTCGTGGACACTTCGGTCAACATCGCTATGAAGTAGTGTGCAATCGTGCATGCCGAGGTTGTTCGGGCGGGCGTGCGCGGGTAGAATCTGTAGGCCATGACCCCCATCGGGACGCTGCGGCGTACCCTTCTTCACTGAGGAGCGAGCGCATCAGATGAGCGAACAAGCGACCACGGGTACTCTCCGCGTCAAGACCGGCCTCGCCGAGATGCTCAAGGGCGGCGTCATCATGGATGTCGTCACTCCCGAGCAGGCCAAGATCGCCGAGGACGCGGGCGCGGTCGCCGTCATGGCGCTCGAGCGGGTGCCGGCCGACATCCGCGCGGCTGGTGGCGTCGCGCGCATGGCCGATCCCACGATCGTGGAGGCCATCGTCGGGTCCGTCTCCATCCCCGTCATGGCCAAGTGCCGCATCGGGCATTTCGTCGAGGCGCAGATCCTGGAATCGCTCGGTGTCGACTACATCGACGAGTCCGAGGTACTCACCCCGGCCGACGACGAGTATCACGTGAACAAGTGGGACTTCAAGGTCCCCTTCGTGTGTGGTGCCCGCAACCTTGGCGAGGCGCTCCGTCGTCTCGGTGAGGGTGCGGCCATGATCCGCACCAAGGGCGAGCCGGGGACCGGCAACGTCGTCGAAGCGGTCCGTCACATGCGGACCATGCTCGACGAGATCGCATGGGTGGCGGGGCTACGCGAAGAGCAGCTGTTCGGCGCGGCCAAGGACCTGCAGGCGCCGTACGAGTTGGTGAAGTGGGTGCATGAGCACGGCACGCTCCCTCTTGTGAACTTCTCCGCGGGCGGCATCGCCACGCCGGCGGACGCCGCACTCATGATGCAGCTGGGCTGTGACGGGGTGTTCGTCGGCAGCGGCATCTTCAAGAGCGGCGATCCGGCCAAGCGCGCCAAGGCCATCGTGGAAGCCACCACGCACTACAACGACCCGGACATCATCGCCCGTGTCTCGCGCGATCTTGGCGAGGCGATGGTGGGCATCAACATCTCGGACATCCCCGACGCCGAGCGTATGCAGGAGCGGGGCTGGTAGTCGTGCGCGTCGGCGTCCTCGCGCTCCAGGGCGCGTTCAGGGAGCATATCCTGGTGCTCGAGGCGCTCGGTGCGTCGACGGTCGCGGTGCGTCTTCCTCAGCAGATGGACGGGATCGACGGGCTCGTCATCCCCGGCGGCGAGTCGACGGCCATCGCGAAGCTGATGCGGGCATACGGCTTCTACGAGGCGATCCGTGACCGGTCGGCTGCTGGGATGGCCGTGTGGGGCACGTGCGCAGGCGCGATCCTGATGGCTCGGGAGATCGGTGACGCGCGTCCCGACCAGGAGCCTCTGGGTCTCATGGACGTCGTCGTCCAGCGGAACGCGTACGGTCGGCAGGTCGACTCGTTCGAGGCGCCGTTGCGCTTCCGGCACATAGAGGACCCGTATCCAGGCGTCTTCATCCGCGCGCCGTACATCGAGAGCGTTGGTGAAGATGTCGAGGTGCTCGCCGAGCACGACGGGCGCATCGTCGCCGCACGCGAGGGCCGGATGTTGGCTACCACGTTCCACCCGGAACTCACCGGTGACCCCCGGGTGCACCGGTTCTTCGTCGAACAGATCATCGCAGCGCAGTAGAAGGGACCCGCGATGTCCGGACACTCCAAGTGGGCGACCACCAAGCACCGCAAGGCCGCGGTCGACGCGAAGCGCGCTGTGCTGTTCTCCAAGCTCTCGCGCATCATCACGGTCGCCGCCAAGACCGGCGGAGACCCGAACCCCGAGAACAACGCGTCCCTGGCGGCCGCGATCGCCAAGGCCAAGTCGTACTCCCTGCCGAAGGACAAGATCGAGACGGCGATCAGCAAAGCGTTCGGCGCAGGCGCCGACGCGGCCAGCTTCGAAGAGGTCGTGTACGAGGGCTACGGACCGGCCGGCGTGGCCATCTACGTGGAGGCGCTGACCGACAACCGCAACCGCACCGCCGCCGATGTCCGCGCCGCGTTCACGCGGGCTGGCGGCAACCTCGGCGCGACGGGCTCTGTGGCGTTCCAGTTCGAACGCCGAGGCGAGATCACCGTGGATGCCGCGGGTTCTCCCGACGAGGACGAGCTCATGCTGCTTGTTGCGGACGCCGGTGGCGAGGATCTCGAGACCGTCGAAGACGGTTTCGTGGTCTACACCGCGCCAGCCGACGTGATGCCCGTGAAGACCGCGCTCGAGGCCGCCGGGGTGCCGGTGAAGGGCGCCGAGCTCGTCATGGAGCCGACCACGCCGGTAGCGGTGTCGATCGAGGACGCGAAGAAGGTGCTGCGCCTCGTGGACAGGCTCGAGGAGTCGGACGACGTCCAGAGCGTCTATCACACGATGGAGCTGACCGACGAGATCGCCGCGGCCCTCGAGGAGTGACGGTTCCCGCAACGGCGGCCGGTTCGCCTGGCTTTACCATGTCGGACCCGCACGCTAGACTGAACATATGTTCGATTGTCGCCTGTGGGGAGTCCGCGTGATCGTTCTGGGAATCGACCCCGGTCTGAAGAACACCGGGTGGGGTGTCGTGGAGCAACGCGGCAGTTCGCTGCGGTGCCTCGCCTATGGGTGCATCGTGACGGACCCTCACACCCCTGTCGCCGATCGTCTCGCGGAGATCCACGACGGCATCGCCAGGGTCATCCGGCGGTACCGGCCCACCGGCTGCGGCATCGAGAACGTGTACTTCTCGGCCAACGCCAGGACGGCGTTCGCCACCGGCCAGGCCCGCGGTGTGGCCCTGCTCGCAGTCGTGGGTATGGAAGTCGGCGAGTACGGACCGGGTGAGATCAAGCTCTCGACCGTCGGGAACGGAAGCGCCGACAAGGAGCAGGTGCAGTACATGGTCCGCGCGATACTGGATCTTCCGCAGATACCGGAACCCGATCACGCGGCCGATGCGCTGGCGGCGGCGATCACGCACGTGAACATGCGGATCACCCGTGCAGGGGAGCGTGTCGGGTGATCGCCCAGGTGACAGGGCGGCTTACCGCTAGATCCGCGACAGCGTGTGTCATCGATGTCGGCGGACTCGGTCTGCGCGTCTCTATGGCCACCGGTGCGCTTGCGCATCTTCCAGCCATCGGTGACGAGGTCACCGTGTTCACGCACCTCCAGGTCAGGGAGGACGAGCTGTCACTCTACGGCTTCGAGAATCTGGAGGAGCAGGAGCTCTTCGAGAAGTTGATCGCCGTGAGCGGGGTCGGGCCCAAAGTCGCGCTCTCGGTGCTCTCGGCACTCAGTCCGGCGGCACTGAGGGAGGCCATTCTCAGGGAGGATGACGCGCTCATCGCGACCGTCCCGGGCATCGGCAAGAAGACAGCGCAGCGGCTCATCATCGAACTCAAGGACCGTCTTGGCGATCTGGGTACCGACGTGCGGCAGGCCGGCTCCGGTTCCGGCAGCGGGAGCGCCGAGGCCGCGGACGCCCTAGCGGCGATGGGATTCAGTGCCGCGGAGATCGCGGTCGCACTCAAAGGCTACGATGGACCGGGCGACGCCCAGGCGCTGCTGCGCTACGCGCTCAGGCGCCTCGGAGGGAGCATGTGATGGAACGGGAGACCAGACGACGGCTGGCGGTCGCGGCGCCGCTGATGCAGATCGCGATCGCAACGACGCTGCTTGTGCTCGTGTGGAAGCCGGGCGCGCTGATCCTGCCGTCACTCGCTGCGCTGCTCATCCTGCCTATGCTGATCGGGATGTGGGTGTTCGCCGATCGCGGACCGGTGAGCCGGGTGCTGCTGTCGGCGTGGGCCCCCGCAGGGCAGGCCGTCGCGTTCGGGGTGGTGGTGGCTCTCATACGGTTCGCGGGTGACGGGTCCGCCGCTGTCCTGGGACTGCTGGTGCTCTTGCCGGCGCTCGGGCTGCTGGTGGTGGGTCTCACCCTGGCCAGGCGGCCCGGCCGACGCACTGCCCTGCTCCTCGGCGCGTTGTGGGTGGTGGCGATCGGGGAGGCTGCCGCTGCCATCCCGCTTGCCGAGTACTGGGGCGGCTCGGCGGGTCTCGAGTCGCTTGCGGGAGTCGTGACGCTCTTGTTCGCACCGGGGATCGCCTTCGGTGCGTGGATCGCGTTGCTGGTCGCGGCACGCGTCGCGGAATGGGCATATCCCGCTGAGGGCGCCGATCCGGTCGATGACGTTCGGAGCGACGAGACGGATGGTGGGTTCGGGGGCGACTCGTCGGCGACCCCGACGCCGTCCGCGGATGATGGGACCGTCTCGTGAGCACCGTATGGGAGAGTGAGGAGTACACGTCCGACGAGGAGCGCCTCGTCTCAGCGGAGTACACCGAGGACGACCTGGAGATCGACCGCAGCCTGCGACCCCGGCGTCTCGATGAGTATCTTGGCCAGGGTCGTGTGAAGGAGAACCTCGGCGTGCTCATCGACGCGGCACGCGTTCGTGACGAGGCACTCGATCATCTGCTGCTGTCCGGCCCGCCGGGCCTCGGCAAGACCACGCTGGCCGGCGTGGTGGCTTCGGAGCTCGGGGTCCAGATGCGGCAGACGAGCGGTCCCGCTATCGAGAGGGCCGGCGATCTGGCTGCGATCCTCACCAATCTTGAACCCAGGGATGTGCTGTTCATCGATGAGATCCACCGGTTGAACCGTGCGGTGGAGGAGGTGCTGTATCCCGCGATGGAGGACTACTCCATCGACATCGTCATCGGCAAGGGGCCGGCCGCCCGGTCGCTCAGGCTCGACCTGCCGCCGTTCACCTTGATCGGAGCCACGACGCGCACGGGGCTTCTGACGGGCCCGCTGCGTGACCGGTTCGGAATGGCGTTCCGCCTGGACTACTACACGATCGAGGAGCTCGCGTCGATCGTGCGCCGCTCGGCGGGCATCCTCGGGGTGCCGATCGAGGACGAGGGGGCCGAGGAGATCGCTCGTCGGGGACGTGGAACGCCGCGTCTGGCGAACCGGCTCCTGAAGCGTGTGCGTGACTACGCGCAGGTGCGATACGACGGCCGCATCACCGAGGACATCGCCGCCGAGGCGCTCGCGTTCTTCCATGTCGATCACGTGGGGCTCGATCGGATGGACATCGCGATACTCGAAGCGCTCACTCAGACCTTCAGCGGTAGGCCCGTCGGACTGAACACGCTCGCGGCGGCCGTGAGTGAGGAGCCCGACACGCTCGAGGACGTATATGAACCGTTCCTGCTGCAGTTGGGCTTCCTCGCGCGCACGCCGAAGGGGCGTCAGGCGACCCCGCGTGCGTACGAGCACCTCGGTGTGCCTGTCCCGGAAGAGCCGGCGCGGCAGGACGGACTGTTCTAGGGCGCATCGCCTCCGGCCAGCAGACCGGTGGTGGCGCGCATACGAGGCGGAAGGGGGGCGGCGACATGTTCGATGACCCTCAGGTGCTGCTCGGTGCGGCGATCGGTATCGGGATCGTCGTCATCGGCACGGCACTCGGCGTGCTGGGACACCTGAAGCGTGAGCGCGAGACCGCGACGCGGGCCGGTGACACCGATGGATAGCAACAGGGCCCGTGTGTCGGTGGCGCTCGTCGGGCTCGCGATGGTCCTGGCGCTGGGCGGATGTGGGGGCGGCAGCGCTGACGGCGATGCGTCGTCCGGGTCGACCGGGGTCGAGGTCGACAGTGCAGTCGCTCCGGACGCCGGTACGGGCGCGCCCGACGCGCCAGTGGCGGATCCCGCACTGCCGCTTGAGGACTCACTCGGCAGGACCCCCGCTGACGCGTTCGATGAGCACATGCAAGCGGTGGCCACCGGTGACTCCGACGCCGTCTGGGAGACGTACGGATGCTCCCCGCCTGCCGACTTCGACACGTGGGCGCTCGAGTGGGAGGATGCCGCCGAAGTGTATCGGGGCGCGCGGGTGCTCGAGGAGCGCGTGGTGGCCGAGGGGCTTGCGTACGTTCGCGTCGTGTATCGGGTGACGTCCGGCGACGACGAGGTGGTCATCGAGGAGCCGGGTGAGTGGTGGCGCATCGAGCAGGTCGAGGGGTCCTGGAAGGTCGGCTGGCTTCCACGTCAGTAACGACACAGGGTCCGCTCCGGTGAGGAGCGGACCCTGTCATCGCTGATCACAGTGTCGGGTCAGAGCGTGACCTCGTAGGCCCACAGACCGTGCAGGTTGCAGTGCTCGACAGCGCGCACCACGGTGCCCGGCTCCACGCTCAACAGTACGGACACGACCGGGGTCGTGACGACGGGTGCCAGATCGAAGCGCGCAACGGTCGCGTCGCCCACGTAGAGCTCGATCCAGCCGATCCAGTGGTCGGGCTGGTTGGGGTGGGTGACCTCGTGGCCCACGGTCACGGTGAGCCTGTACGCGCCGTCGACCTGCTCGGCCACGATGTACGGGGTGTGCTTCTTCTCGAAGTCGCCTGCGGCGTCGAAATCGGCGACGAGGTTCAGGGGCCCGAGGATCGGTGCATCGGACATGTGGTCCTCCTTCGTGGTGGTCGGATGGGTACTCTCTACAGTAGGTACCCATCCGCAGCGGACGATGGTGCCGGAAGCATAGCAGGAGACGTGCGCCGCTCGACGGCGTGCGATGGACGAAGCCGACGGGAAGCGACCAGGTGCCGACGGGCGGTCCACTCCGGACCGCGCCGGTCGGTGGCGAGTCCCGCGGGATCACATGTGAGGGAGGCGTCGTGCACGGAGTGGAGTACGATCGCGCGGCGCGTGGCGTCGCGGGGATTGGCGACACGGTCCTGGTCGTCATCGACATGCAGGAGTCGCTCGCCGGTGCGATGGAGGCGCGCGACCCGGTGACGGGAGCCACGGTGCTGCTCGTGCAGACGGCCGGCCGGCTCGGCATACCGGTGATCGTCACGCGCCAGAATCCCGTGGCGCTGGGCGAGACGGTCGCGCCGGTGCGCGAGGCTGTCGGCGCCTACACGCCTGTGGACAAGCTGACGTTCGATGCGACTCGGGATGATGGGTTCGTCGCCCGCCTCGAGGAGACGGGGCGGCGCACGGTGGTGCTCGCCGGCATGGAGACGCACATCTGCGTCACGCAGACCGCGCTCGGGCTCGTTCGCTCGGGTCACACCGTGCACGTGGCCGCTGATGCGGTCTGCTCAAGGCGCTCACTCGATCACACCATCGCGCTCGATCGACTGCGGATGGCGGGCGTGGTCGTGACAACCGCGGAGTCGGTGGTCTACGAGGCGCTTGGCACCGCAGGCACCGACAGCTTCCGCGACGTGTTGCGGTTCGTGAAGGCGCGGCCCGTACCGTAGTGTCGCGCCACGCGGGTCTCGGGTACACTGTCGGGCGTTACCCGCACAGCGAAGAGAGGCGGTTCGGCCCATGGCCACGATCATCGACGGAGTGAAGCTGGCAGCCGAGGTGCGCGAGCGTGCGGCACAGGCGGTGAAGGGGCTTCAGGCCGAAGGTGTCAGCCCGTGCCTTGCGGTAGTGCTGGTGGGTGACGACCCGGCCTCGGCATCGTACGTGCGCATGAAGGAGCGCGACTGCACCGAGGTAGGCATCGAGAGCCGGGACCACCGGCTGCCCGCCGATACGACGCAGGAGGACCTCGACGCACTCATCGACGCCCTGAACTCCGATGAGGCGGTCCATGGCATCCTCGTGCAGATGCCGCTTCCGGCACACCTCGATCCCGAGTCGGTGATCGCGCGTATCGCTCCCGCCAAGGACGTCGACGGCTTCCATCCCGAGAGCCTGGGCAGGCTCGTCCGCGGCCTGGACGGCTTCCGCGCGTGCACACCGGCGGGCGTCATGGAGATGCTGCGCGCGTACGACATCGACCCCACCGGCATGCATGCTGTCGTCGTAGGACGGTCCACGATCGTGGGCAAGCCGATGGCGTTGCTGCTGCTCGAGGCGAACGCGACCGTCACCGTGTGCCACTCGCGTACGCGCGATCTTGCCGCTGTGTGCCGCGAAGCGGACCTGCTGGTGGCCGCGATCGGCCGTCCCAAGATGATCGACGCCAGCTACGTCAAGCCTGGTGCGGTGGTCATCGACGTGGGCATCAACCGGACCGACGAGGGGATGGTCGGCGATGTCGACTTCGCGGCCGTTGAGCCGATAGCCTCGGCGATCACGCCGGTGCCCGGCGGCGTGGGCCCGATGACGCGCGCGCTGCTGATGGTCAACACGGTGACAGCCGCTCGGCCCTCGACGGCGGGATAGTCGGGTCTTGCGTCCCGCCTGCGCTACAATGACCGTTCACTCCCGTCCTGGAGGTCGATCGATGTCCCGCATCCGTCTCGCATTGGTGCTCGCGCTCCTGCTCGTGATCGCAGTCCCCGCTGTCGCGCACGCCCGTGTCATCGAGTATCAGATCCAGTTGTCGCCCGCCGGCGGACCGACCGGCGCGCTCGCGGTCGTCAACGTGGTGATCGACTCCGCTGAGGCGCTTCCGCAGACCGTGGAGGTCCCCGTGCCGCACGGCGCCACGCTGTTGTGGGCGGGCGAGATCCTCGGCGGTGACCCGGCCGATGACCCCATGCGCGAGACGACCGTCGAGCAGGTCGGGGACATGGATGTCTACACCATGACGCTCGAGCAGGTCTACGTGGGGCAGCTGGAGATCGCGCTGGCGCCCGCACGGATCGAGGGCGATCGTCTGTCTTCGACAATGACCTGGACGAATCCCGGTGACGAGGTGCAGTTGAGTGCGTCGGTGGTGGCCGAGTCCGGCGCGTCGGCGATCGAGCTCGCGCCGCCGCGTGCGGGCGATGTGCAGATGAACGAGGCGGGGGAGACGCTGCATCCGCTGGAGCGGCGTCGTGTCGCATCCGGTGAGTCGTACGTGATCGAGGCGAGTTGGACGCGCGGAGCGGCATCGGCCCCGACGGCTGACGGTGGCGACGGCGGCGGGATGCTGCCCTACCTGATCGGCGCGTTCGTGGCGGCCGTGCTGCTGCTGCTGGCCGTGCTGGTGCGCGAACGGACAAGAACCCAGGCGGGGAGCGTCGACCAGTAGCCGTGGGTGTCGCTGCCCTCATCGCGTTCGTACTGGTGGGTCTAGCCGAGCTAGGGGACAAGAGCCAGTTGCTGCTGGTCGCGTTCGCGGCACGCTATCGCCCTGTCCAGGTGGTGGTGGGCGCTGCCCTTGCCATCATCGTGCTCCAGGCGCTCGCCGTCCTCGTGGGAGGCGCGCTCGGTGCGTTGTTGCCGATGCGGCTCGTGGCGATCGCCGCGGGCCTGCTGTTCATCGGATTCGGCATCGCATCACTACGCCAGCCTGCCGATGAGGACGAGGGCTGTGAGGTCCCGACGCGCAGCTTCGGCCCGGTCCTTACCGTCGCCTCGGCGCTCTTCCTCGGCGAGCTGGGCGACAAGACACAGCTGATGACGATGTCGGTCGCGGCCGATCCAGCCGCCTCGCTGCGTGCCCTGGGCGCCCTGGGATCGGGGCTCACCGCACCCGCGGGCGGCACGCTCACGACCGGCCTCGGCGTATGGGCGGGATCGGCCCTCGGCTTCCTGCTTGCCGACCTCGTGGCCATCATCGTTGGCGCGTATCTTGGCTCCCGGTTGCCGTGTCACCTGATCTCGCGGGTGTCGGGTGTGATCTTCGTGCTTTTCGGCGTCATCACGCTTGGCTCGGCGTTCATCGGCTGAGCGAGGCGGTCGACGGGCGCGGTACACTGCGAGGTGCGACCGACCACCTGGAGGCGTTTCTCGGTGAGGATCCTGCTCCATGCATGCTGCGGGCCATGCCTGCTTGAGCCGTACGATGCGCTGGCGGCGGGGTCGGCGGTGGACGTCTGTTTCGCCAATCCGAACATCCACCCCGCGCAGGAGTATGAACGCCGACGGGACACGCTGCTGTCCTATGCCGATGACGCGCATATCCGCGTGGTCGAGGTGCCGTATGACCCCGTGCTCTGGGCGGAGGCGGTGGCCGACGCCGGGGACGATCGCACCGCACGCTGCCGGGCCTGCTACAGGCTGCGCATCGGCATGGTCGCGGCCGAGGCGGCGCGCGGCGGTTACGAGGCGGTCGCGACCACGCTCACGGTGAGCCCCTACCAGGATCCGGATTCTATCCTCGAGGAGGGGGAGCGGGCGTGTGCCGAGCACGGCGTGCGCTTCCTGCCGACGGACTTCCGGGAGCGGTATCCCGACGCGACGCGACGGTCCCGTGAGCTCGGCATGTACCGCCAGAACTACTGCGGCTGCGGACCGAGCGCCCTCGAGGCCGAACGTGAGCGGGCGGAGCGCAAGGCGGCGCGCATCGCGGCTCGCGAGGCGACACCGGCCGAAGGGTCCCCCGACGGCCCAGGTTGCGGATAGCGGGTCGCGGCTGCGTTTCACTTCGGCACAGGACACGAGCCGGGAGGCGCTGCAGGTGAGAACCGACGATTTCGACTACGAGTTGCCGAGTGGGCTGATCGCCCAGCGCCCGGCCGAACCCCGCGATGCGTGCCGCCTGATGGTGGTGGATCGCGCGAGCGGTCAGATCGACCATCGCTCCTTCGGGGACGTGCTCGAGTACCTGGATCCCGGTGATGTGCTGGTCGTCAATGAGACCCGGGTGCTGCCGGCACGTCTGCACGGCGCCAAGGACGAGACCGGCGGCGCTGTGGAGGTCCTGCTGCTCCGCAAGGAGTACGGCGACACCTGGGAGTGCCTCGTGAAGCCCGGTCGTCGTCTCAAGCCGGGCGCCAGGGTCGTGTTCGGCGATGGGGAGCTTGCCGGTCTTGTCGTAGGGCTCGTCGAGGAGTCCGGCGCCCGCCTCATCCAGTTCACCACGTCATCCGGCAGCTTCCTCGAGGCCGTGCACCGGCTTGGCGAGATGCCGTTGCCGCCCTACATCACGGAGCCGCTCCGCGACCCCGACGAGTATCAGACGGTGTACGCCACCGACGAACACAGCGTGGCCGCCCCGACGGCCGGCCTTCACTTCACCGAGGAGTTGCTCGAGCAGGCGCAGCATGCGGGGGTGCACCTCGCGACCGTGGAGCTCGACGTGGGGCTGGACACGTTCCGCCCCGTGTCGGAGGGAGACCCCGCGGACCACGTGATGCACACCGAGCATTATCGGGTGCCCGACGTCACGGCTCGCGCGGTCAACGACGCTCGCGCGCGCGGCAGTCGGGTGGTCGCGGTCGGCACCACATCGGTGCGCGCGCTCGAGAGCGCGTACAACGAGCAGACCGGGCTGGTGGAGGCGGCCGAGGGCGCCACTGACCTCTTCATCCTACCCGGGTTCGCGTTCGGTGCCGTGGACATGCTGCTCACGAACTTCCACATCCCCCGCTCGACGTTGTTGATGATGGTGAGCGCGTTCGCAGGGCGCGACCTTGTGATGCGCGCCTATGACACCGCGCGCACCGAACGGTACCGGTTCTTGTCCTTCGGCGATGCGATGCTGATCGTCTAGTGCGGCGGGGCGCGACCTAGTCGACCGGCTCCCACCACGTCCAGTAGGGGTTTCCGGCGGCCGGATCTCCTTGCGGTGTGCCCGGGGCGAGTGCGAATCCGCGTGTCGCGTCGGTGCCCACCGGGACGTAGATGTCCAGGCTGCGGTCCTCGAAGCCCTGCCGCACGAACGTCGGCGAGCCGTCATCGGCTGTCGGTGTGGCGTACACGGGCGGCAGTGACGGCCAGGCACCGAACGTCGCCAGTGATCCGTCGGCTGCGAGCGCATACTCGCGCATGCCGAGGGTCCGCACCACACGCGTGAAGCGCATCAGCGTGCCGTCCGCCGCCTGCACGTATATGGCTGCTCTGTCGGATGTGGCGGTCAGTACCGTGCGATCCACGGGGCCGCCCGGCTCGCCCAGATCGCTGACGGTCGTTCCGGCCGTGGCGAGGTCCGAGGGCGATGGCGCCGGTCCGTCGACTCTCATCCATACCCAACCGTCCCAGGCCACGTATGCGGGAGCGGGCGCGCTGAGCGCCCGGGCGTCCTCCGCCGCGGCCGGTGCCGAGGCGTCGGCTGCCCCGGCGGCCTCATCGGTCGCGAACATCTCGGGGGACGCGACCTGCATCGAATCCTCGGCCGGGGCGGGGCTCATCGGTCGTGTCATCTGCACCAGGGTGTACGTCGATGCGGCGCTCACGACAAGCACGACGACGGCTGCCGTGGCGTAGGCGGTGAATCTCGGCTGCCACCAGGCCGGCCTCTGGCGCTGCGTACGCGGCCTTGCGGCCGTGAGCGGCGCGAGGATGCCGGAGGCCGGCGCGGTGCGCTCTGCGGCGGCCTGTGCGTCGAGCCGTGCGTCCGCTTCAGCCTGCGCGGCGGCCAGGATGCGCTCGACGAGCGCCGCGGGCGCCTGCGCCGACGGTACGGCATCCATGCGGCGTATCGTCGCGAGCAGAGCCGCACACTCGGCACATCCCGCGCAGTGCTGCTGCGCCTGTACGACCTCAGCGGCGGGGACTTGCTCGCCGTCTCTGGCGCCGGAGATGATCTCAGCCACGCGTCGGCAGTCCATCGGACACACCTCCTTCCGCGTCCCGGAGGAGGCTCGCGAGGGCGCGCCGCGCACGGAACACCCGCGACTTCACGGTCCCGTCAGGCACGCCGAGCGTGTGTCCGGCCTCGGCGTAGGAGAGCCCGAACAGTGTGACGGCGTTGAGCGCCTCACGCTCCTCAGGGGGGAGCGCCCGAAGCGCCGTCTCGAGCGCCTCGGTGAACGCGATGTCGTCGGCGAAGTCCGCCTGCGACAGCGGCTCGAGCGTCACGGGGTCGACCGGGAGCGGGGTGCGCTTGCCCGCTCGGACCATGTCCAGGCAGACGTTGCGCGTGACGCGATAGAGCCAGGTGCTGAACCGGGCCCTGCCGTCGAAGCTCCCGAGGCTGCGGTACACCTTGAGGAACACCTCCTGCGTGGCGTCTTCCGCCGTGTGTGCGTTGCCGAAGAAGCGCAAGGCGTGCGCGTACACGGTGTCCACGTGGGCCTTCACCAGGCTGGCGTACGCCGCCTGGTCGCCAGCCGCGGCGGCTGCCACCAGTTCGGGGTCGCTCATGGCATGAGTGACCATCTTCACCTCTCTATGACGCGCGCGAGGGGACGCTGGTTCATCCACAGAAGCATACCCGCAACTGCTGGTAGAATCTGCCCATGACACACTTCAAGTTCCACCTTCAGGCCACCGACACCGTCACTTCGGCGCGCGCTGGCGTGTTCTCCACGCCGCATGGCGAGGTGCCGACCCCGATGTTCATGCCGGTGGGGACACGCGCCACCGTCAAGGGCGTGACCCCCGATCAGCTGCGTCAGATCGGCGCGCACGTGGTGCTGGCCAACACCTACCACCTGTCCCTGCGTCCTGGTTCCGACCTGGTCCGGGAGGCCGGCGGTCTGCACCGCTTCATGGCGTGGGACGGCCCCATCCTCACCGATTCGGGCGGATTCCAGGTGTTCAGCCTGGCTGACACGTTGCGGCTCACGGACGACGGCGTCGAATTCCGCTCCATCATCGATGGCGCGAAGCACTTCTGGACGCCCGAGGACAACATGCGCATCCAGGAGGACCTTGGTGCGGACATCATCATGCAGCTCGATCAGTGCCCGCCATATCCGGCCGAGAAGGAGTTCGTGGCCACGGCGGTCCGGCGATCGGCCGAGTGGGCGGCGCGGTGCAAGGCCGCCCATGTGCGCGAGGACCAGGCCCTCTTCGGCATCGTACAAGGGGGCGTGTTCGAGGACCTGCGGACGGAGAGCGTGGCACGGCTTGCCGAGATCGGCTTCCCGGGCTACGGGATCGGCGGTTACTCGGTCGGTGAGCCGCACGACCTGATGCTGGAGAGCCTGGCGCCGGTGACGCGTCTTCTCCCGGTGGACAGGCCACGGTACCTGATGGGCGTAGGCAACCCCACCACGATGCTGGAAGCCATCGGGCTCGGCGTGGACCTTTTCGACTGCGTGCTTCCCACGCGTACCGCGCGAACGGGCACCGCATTCTCGTCCGAGGGCCGGATGAACCTCAAGAACGCGAAGTACGCCCGCGACTTCGGTCCGCTCGATGACTCGTGTGCATGTCCCGTATGCGCCACCTACTCACGCGCGTACATCAGGCACCTGGTCATCGCCAAGGAGATGCTCGCTTCGACGCTGCTCTCGATCCACAACCTGCACGTGCTGATCGATCTCGCGCGTCAGGCGCGGCAGGCCATCAGCGAGGGCCGGTACGCGGCCTTCCTTGCGGCGTGGCGCTCGGGTCCCGGACACGACGACTACTGACCGATGCCGGAACACCTTGTGCGGGCGCGCGTTCGGTGAGCTGCGGGAGTGGGTGGTCAACCCGCCGCACTGTGGTGCTATCATGCGTTGATGCGTGCGCGCCTGTGAGGCGCGCGACGTTCGTCTGGGCGTCTGGAGGTCCGGGTCATGGAGCAATACGGGCAGATCATCTCGCTTGTGGTCATCTTCGGTGCGTTCTACCTGCTGATGATCAGGCCGCAGCAGAAGCGTCAGAAGGAGCACATGGCGCTGATCGCGTCGCTCGAAGAGGGCGATCGCGTGATAACCATCGGCGGCGTGTTCGGAACGGTGCGCACGATCGACGGCAACCGGGTCGGCCTTGAGGTCGCGCCTGGTGTGGTCGTGGAATTCGATCGCTCCGCGGTAGCATCCAAGGAACAGTCGTAGCTTGCCCTGTGGGGCTCGATACAGAGGAGACGGACTGACCAGATGAAGTTCAAGCCAACGAACACCCTCGCCCTCGTGGCGCTGGCGGCGCTGCTGGCGCTCTCCGCGTGGCAGTTCTGGCCCATCGAGGAGAAGATCACGCAAGGCCTCGACATCAAGGGCGGTCTGTCGGTCACGTTGACCGCCGAACCGCTGAGTGGCTCAGAGCTCACCGAGGACACCATCGCCCGCGTGGAGACGATCCTCGTGGAGCGCGTGAACGGGTTCGGCGTGAGTGAGGCCTCCGTCCAGCGACAGGGCCAGAACGCGTTCCTGATCCAGCTGCCAGGCGTTCAGAACGCCGAGGATGCGCTCAAGCTCCTCGGTGAGCCCGGCAAGCTCGAGTTCGTCGACCTCGCCAGCGTCACTGATACCGCCACGATCGACCTCATCGGCCAGCAGCTCGATGCGGAGCAGTCGGGCGAGACCACGTCGCTGCCCAAGCTCGATGAGGGCTCGTATGAAGCGTTCATGACCGGCGAGGTCATCACCGACGCCCGCGTGGTGACCGACGAGCGTGGCAACCCGGCGGTGTCGGTAGAGATGGACCAACAAGGTTCGCAGGTCTGGGGCGAGGTCACCAGCAGGCTGGCCGCGACGCAGAGCCAGGTCATGATCGTGCTCGACGGCTATGCCAAGTCGGCGCCCGCGGTCCAGACTGCCATCCTGGACGGCAACACGCTCATCACCGGCAGCTTCACCGTAGACGAGGCCAAGGGCCTCGCGGCGGTCCTGCAGTCGGGTGCCATGCCCGCACAGGTCGGCATCGACGAGGCGCGTGTGGTCGGGCCTACGCTCGGCAAGGAGTCGCTCAACCAGGGCCTCATCGCCGGCCTTGTGGGTGTCGCGCTGGTGGCGCTCTTCATGATCGCCTACTACCGCGGACTCGGCCTCGTGAGCGTCGTGTCGCTGCTCGCCTACGGCGTGCTCATGATGGGCACGCTGGGAATCCTGTCACGGATGAACGCATTCGCGCTCACGCTGCCGGGTATCGCGGGTCTCATCCTCGGCATCGGTGTGGCGGCAGACACCTCGATCCTCATCTTCGAGCGCCTGAAAGAGGAGATCGAGACGGGCAAGACCCATCGCAGCGCCGCCAAGTCCGCTGTCCGGCACGCGATCATGACGTCGATCGACGCCGATGTCGTCACTCTGGTCTCGGCTGTCGCGCTGTACGCACTTGCTATCGGCCCGGTCCGCGGCTTCGCGTTCACGCTGATCATCGGCATCATCGTCGACCTGATCGCGGCCTTGCTGTTCACGGGACCGGTGACCCGCATGCTTGCAGAAGGGACGATGTCGAAGGCGCCAGCCTTCTGGGGCGTGAAAGGGGGCGGTACCCGTGGCTAAGACACGATTCGACTTCATGGGCAAGCGTAAGTACTTCTTCGCGCTTTCGGGTGCGCTTGTCGCCCTGAGCATCGTCGCCCTGCTGTTCAAGGGCCTGACGTTCGGTGTCGACTTCGAGGGCGGCACCTCGATGATGCTGACGGGCGCCAACGATGTGACCACCGAGCAGGTACGGACCGCGCTCGAGGAGGCGGGAGTGCCCGACACCGCCAACGCCACGATCCAGCCCACCGACGATGGCAGCTACATCGTGCGTACCGCCGAGTCCGACACCGCCAAGGCGCAGGCTGCGTTCGCGCAGGTGGCCGAGTCGCTCGGTCTGCCGGATCAGGATGCCAACGTCACGACGATCGGTCCGGGCTGGGGCAAGAACGTGACCGACGCGTCGCTGTTGGCGCTCGTCGTGTCACTCGCGGCGATCCTCGTGTACATCTCGATACGCTTCGAGTACAAGATGTCGTTCACCGCGGTGCTTGCGTTGCTGCACGACATGGTCATCGTGCTTGGCGTGTATGCGATCTCGGGCCGCGAGGTCACCCCGAACACCATCGCCGCCGTGCTCACGATCCTCGGCTACTCGCTCTATGACACGATCGTCGTGTTCCACCGCATCCGTGAGAATGCGGCTGGTCTCACCAAGATGAGCTTCATGGACATGACCAATGAGTCCATCAACCAGGTGGCGATGCGCTGGCTGAACACGGGCCTCATCCAGGTGATCCCGGTCCTCGCGCTGCTGTTCTTCGGCGGTGAGACCCTGCAGGACTTCGCGTTCGCGATGGCGATCGGCCTGATCGCGGCCGCGTACTCCACCGTGGGGCTTGCGAGTCCGCTTTACGCACTGTGGAAAGAGCGTGAGCCGAAGTTCCAGGCTCTCAAGCGCAAGTACGAGGCACAGGCTTCCAAGTAGCGTCGTGTGCCGGTCATCGACCGGTGTGCGGCATTCAGCGAAAAGCAGGGGTCGGCACCGCGACGGTGTCGGCCCCTGCCGCTACAATGGTCATATGACCTCTGACCACGCCCCCGCATGCCACCGTCGATGGGATGTCGTGTCTGTCGACGATGCCATCGTCAGGCGGCTCGCGGCCGAGACGGGACTCTCGCTCATCACCACCCGCATCCTGCTCTCGCGCGGTATCGACACACCGGCGGGGGTCCGTGCGTTCCTCGAGCCATCCCTGGAGCGCGACTGGCCCGCGACCACGGATATCCCTGGCATGGCCGATGCGGCGGATCGGGTCGTCCGTGCGATCGAGGGCGGCGAGCGCATCGTCGTCTTCGGCGATTTCGACCTTGACGGCATCTCGGCGGCAGCGACCGCCGCGCTCGGCCTTGCGGCCCTCGGCGCCACGGTGGATGCGACCGTCCCGCACCGCTTCACGGAGGGGTACGGGCTCTCCGAGGCGGCGCTGGGACGTGTCATCGGCATGGGCCCCGCGCTCGTGATCACCGTCGACTGCGGGATATCGAACGCGGTCGAGGTCGAGATGTTGCGCGCACACGGCATCGACACCGTGATCACCGATCATCACGAACCGGGTCCCGGCGTCCCTGTGGGCGTGCCGGTGGCCGATCCCAAGCTTACCGAAGGGGCGCCGCCCCTTGCGGGCGCCGGGGTCGCACTCGCGCTGATCCGGGCGGTGGGGGAGCGGCTCGGAAGACCAGATGTCTGGCGCACGCTCACCGATCTCGCGATGCTCGGCACGGTTGCCGACCTCGTGCCGCTCACCGGCGCGAACCGGGCGCTCGTGGCCGACGGACTCGCGTCACTGCGAGGGAATCCGCGCCCCGGGCTCGCGGCGCTCGCCGCCGTCGCAGGTGTCGACGCCGCCACGCTCACGTCCGAGCAGGTGGCGTTCGGCCTCGCACCCCGCCTCAACGCCGCGGGCCGCATGGCTGATCCCGCCATCGCGCTGGGGCTCCTGCGCTCGTCGGACCCCGTGGAGGCTGCTGCCCTCGCGAACGCCCTTGATGAGCACAACCGGCTGCGTCAGGCGGCCGAGGCGGACCTGCTCGAGCTCGCGCTCGCCGAGGCGGCACGGGTGTACCGCCCCGGTGACAGGGTGCTCGTCGTTGCTGGTCCCGACTGGCATGAGGGCGTGCGGGGCATCGTCGCCTCCCGGCTTGTGAATCGCTTCGGCGTGCCTGCTCTCGTGTTCTGCGTCGACGGGGATGAGGCTCAGGGCTCGGGGCGCAGTGTGCCCGGCGTCGACCTGTACCAGGCGGTGGCGGCGCTCGGTGACATGCTCATCCGGTTCGGCGGTCACGCGATGGCCGTGGGTGCGACGCTTCCCGCCGCACGGCTCGACGACTTCCGTGCCGCGCTCCGCGAGCGGTTCGCCACGCTTCCAGACGAGGCGTTCGCGGCCGGCATCGACATCGACGCCGAGGTGCCGCTCGATGCACTGTCGCGGGAGCTTGCCGCCGAGCTCTCGCTGCTGGGCCCGTTCGGCTTCGCCAACCGTCGGCCGCTTCTCGGCGCCTACGGCGTGTTCATGAACGGCCGGAAGCGGGTCGGCAAGACGGAGGATCACCTGCGCTTCACCGCGTACGACGGCGTCGCCGCTGTTCCTTCGATCGCCTTCCGCTGTCCGTCGGTGGAAACGCTCGTGGATGTCGAATCCGCTGTGGATCTGGCGTTCGAGCTGGAATCCGACCAGTGGCGGGGCGTGGAGCGCATCCAGCTGCTCGTGCGCGACGTCCGGCTGCGCACATCAGGAGAGTCGGCCGCGGCCGATCTGATCGACGACTTGTTCGAGCATGCCGAGGAGATCGTCGCACGCGGGGAGTACGCGGGTATCGGGGATGCCGAGCGCTTCCATACCAAGCTCGCCGGGGTCACGTTCGAGGGTCGTCAGCAGGTGGTCGCCCGACTCGAGCCCGGCGTGCCGCTGCGCTTGGAGCGGCAGCCGCACAACGAGTACGACGCCAACGCCTGCGCGCTGTACGATCCGCTCGGTGACCAGGTCGGCTTCCTCAACAAGCGGCTGGCCGCCGAGCTCTCGCCGCTGCTGGACGGGGGCGTGGAGTATGACGTCGAAGTCGCGGACATCACCGGAGGCGCCGAAGGGGAGAGCCTCGGCGTGAACGTGCTGCTCGAACGTCGCGCAACGGACGTCGGCCCGGATGCCGAGGCCGCGCGTCGTGCGACGGAGCGCAGGGCCGAGCTCGCGGCGCTGACATCCGGGGACCTCGACGCTGCGCTCGTTCGGCACTTCATCGGCGAACGGGAGCTGCATTCGGCGCAGGCCGAGGCGCTCGCGCACCTGAGCGCGGGCCGGTCCACGCTCGCGGTCATGGCCACCGGACGCGGCAAGTCGCTCATCTTCCACCTGCACGCGGCGCGTGAGGCGATCGCGCATGGTCGCGCCTCCGTGTTCGTCTATCCGCTGCGTGCGCTCGTCGCCGATCAGGCGTACGCACTCGAGGAGCGGTTCGCCGAGATCGGCTGTGCCGTCGCGACTGTCACAGGCGAGACGTCAGCATCCGCTCGTGATACCGCGTTCACGGCGCTTGCAGAGGGCTCGCTCGACGTGGTGCTCACGACGCCGGAGTTCCTCGACCATCATGCGCCTCGATTCGCCGCTGCGGGTCGCGTGGGCTTCCTTGTGGTCGACGAGGCGCACCACGTGGGTCTGGCTCGGACCGGCCACAGGCCTGCCTACGCACGTCTGGGTCGCGCGGTCGAAGCGCTCGGTGCTCCGACCGTCCTTGCCGTTACCGCCACCGCGCCCGACGAGGTCGCGGCGGCGATCGTAGCCGACCTGGGGACCGAGGCACTCGTGCTCGATCCAGCCGTACGCGACAACCTCGCGATCGCCGACCGCCGCGGCATCGAGGACAAGGTCGCGTACATCGCGGGCATCGCCGCGAGAGGCGAGAAGGTGATCGTGTACGTGAACAGCCGCGACGTGTCGGTGAAGCTCGCGCGGCAGATTCGTACGCGGCTGCCCGACCTCACGCATCGCGCGGTCTTCTACAACGGCGGCATGACCCGCGAGGCGCGTCATGCGGTCGAGCGTGCGTTCCGGGGCGGCGACATCACGGTCGTGGTCGCCACGAGCGCCTTCGGCGAGGGCGTGAACATCGGAGACGTACGCCATGTGGCGCTCTATCACCTGCCGATGGGCGAGGTAGAGTTCAATCAGCTGTGCGGTCGTGGCGGTCGCGATGGCCGACCGGCCACGGTGCACCTGCTCTTCGGCGAGAAGGACGCGCGCCTCAACCGCATGATCCTCGAGTCGTCGGCGCCCTCACGCGACGACCTCGGGGCTCTGTATCTCACCCTAAGGGACCTTGCCGCGGACTCCGATGGCGCTATCGAGATCACCAACGCCGATCTTGCCGAGCGCGTGAAGCGCCGGCGCGGTCGGTCGGCGCTCAACGACCGGGGCGTGTCCACGGGCATCGGCGTCTTCCGGGAACTCGGCCTGGTCTCGGGG
>JAZIGI010000021.1:0-36616 GCA_036679125.1 Actinomycetota bacterium
CGCCGCCCCCGCACACTCCTATGCGTGATCAGTAGTTCCAGACCCACGTACCCTCGGCCAGGATATCGACTGCGTTGAATACGGCCGAGTCCATGCGCACCACGATGTAGCGGGTGTTTGCCGTGGCGTTGTACCAGAGATCGGTCAGGGGCGCGTACGCTCCGCCGGGGTAGACCGCGACAGTCGAACCGATGGGCTGGCGAGCTGTGTTGCACACAACGAACCTGACCGGCTTGCCACCGGAGTACTTGTGCTTCACTCCGAAGTCCTTGTAGGCCGCGACGGCCTTGCTGGTCGTATACTTGTCGACCTGGAACCTCGGCACGATGATCGTGTAGTTCTGGGTGTTCGCCGCGAATGCCGACGCGGTGCTTCCGAACGCAAGCGCGAGCGCAAGCATGCTGATGACGATGATCTTCTTCATCTCGACTCCTCGATTCGTTGAACTGATCCGACCGGGAGACCGGGACCCTCGCCATTCTTGCGGTTGCACCTGCGACCCTCCCCTCACGTGCTATCAGCCACACTTCGGCGATGCCCCCTGAACTGGGGACGTCACCGTACACGAAGCATACGAGCCGGACCTTACCGGCTTCTTAACGCCGGACGTGACGAAGCTGGTCCCGGGTCGGCACACCTTCTCCACGACATCGCCATCCCGTCTGAACGGGTATCGCACACGCCCTCACTACCGTGATCGCGAGCACCCACACGACACACACGGGATATATGGCACTCTCCAAGGTACTCAAGCGGAACAAGGGCTGGCTGGCCGGCGGCGCGCTCGTGGTCGTCGCCGCGACTACGTACCTGGTGGTGACCGGCGGCGACGCGACCGAGGCCACCACCACCTATCAGACCGAGGCGGTCTCGGTCGGAGCGCTCTCCGTGACCGTGTCCGGCACGGGCAACCTCGAAGTGGACGGCACGACCGACATCTACCCGAGCGTGGCGGGGACGGTCGCCAGCGTGGAGGTCAGCGAAGGTTCGCATGTGGAGACCGGCGCGGTGCTCTTCACGCTCGACGCGTCGTCTGCTCGGGCCGAGACGGCCAAGTCGCTCGCTTCTCTGCGTCAGGCAGAGCAGAGCATCGCGCAGGCGCGCCTGCAGGTGACCAAGTCGGAGTCCGCCCTTGCTTCCCTGGAGACGAGGGCGTCTGAGCCCACACCGACCGTCACCAGCGACGATCTGGATGCCGCGCGCTCGGAGGTGGCCGTTGCCAAGGCGCAGCTGGCATCCGCCCAGGCCCAGCGGACCTCGGCCGCAACGGTCTACGAGGATGCGCTGGCGGCCGAAGACGATCTCGCTGTGACCGCTCCCTGCAGCGGCGTCATCTACTCGCTGGAGATCGCGGCTGGTGACAGCGTTCCCACTGGTGGCGACTCGGGTTCCTCAGCGAACACGGCGATGACCGCAACGGCCACCTCCGCCTCGTCGAGTACGAGCGGCGCGTCGACCGCCCCCGTGGTCATCGCTCCCGAGCAGCCGCTCTCGGTGCACCTCACCGTGAACGAGGTCGACCTTCCGTCCCTGGAGCTCGGCCAGCGAGCCGACATCGAGTTCGACGCATTCCCCGACCTCACCGCCACCGGCAAGGTGTATGAGATCGCCGAGACCGGCTCGAACTCCTCAGGCGTGGTCACCTTCGACGTCTGGCTCTCGATCGACGTCGCCGACCCACGGCTCCGCGCCGGCATGTCGGCCGCCGCGACCATCGTGACGAATGTCGCTAAGGACGCGCTGATCGTCCCGAACGCGGCCGTTCAGGCAGACGACGGTGGCGGCCACTACGTACAGATGCTCGACAGCGGCAGCGGGGAACCCCGGAGGGTCGCGGTCGAGACCGGTCTCGCCAGCTCCACTCAGACGCAGATCCTGAGCGGGCTGGCCGAAGGCGACAAGGTGGTGACCCAGACGCTCGACACGACGGACGACGGCGCCCAGGGCGGCGGTGGCGGCCTGATGATGCCGGGGATGGGCGGCGGTCCGCGTGACTGACGCCACACACGCACCCGGGTCCCCCGCCGGCGCCCGGCAGTCGGCCAAGTATGTGACCTTCGCCCCTCACCGTCCGGTGATAGAGGCGCGCGAACTCGTGAAGACCTACGACGGCGCCGGCGCCGAGACCAAGGCGCTCCGCGGCGTTACGCTCACCATCCGTGAGGGTGAGTTCGCGGCGGTGATGGGCCCTTCGGGCTCAGGCAAGTCGACACTCATGCATATACTCGGGTGCCTCGATACGCCGACTTCGGGAACCTATCATCTCGCCGGCCAGGATGTCGCCGCCCTCGACGACCACGAGCTCGCACGCGTGAGGCGCGAGACGGTCGGCTTCGTGTTCCAGGCATTCAACCTGCTCCCCCGCTCCACGGTGATGCGCAATGTGATCATGCCGATGCTGTACACGCGCGTCCCCGCCGAGGAGCGTGAGGCACGGGCGGTCGAGGCCCTCGAGTCGGTCGGACTCGAACCAGCGCTCTGGACCCATCGCAGCAACGAGCTCTCGGGTGGTCAGATGCAGCGCGTCGCGATCGCGCGATCGCTGGTGAACGATCCGTCCCTGGTGCTCGCCGATGAGCCGACGGGCAACCTGGACACGGCGACCGGCGAGGCGGTCATGGAGCTCTTCGGCAAACTCAACGCCGAGGGGCGTACGATCGTGCTGATCACACACGAGCCGGACATCGCCGCCAGGACCAGACGCGTCGTCCGCATCCAGGACGGACTCATCGTGGAGGACACCGCCACCACGGCGATCCACCGGAGCGGTGAGTTGTGATGCGGTTCAGCGACCTCCTCTCGGAGACACTCCACTCCCTCACCTCGAACAAGGTGCGCAGCGGACTCACGATCCTTGGCATCGTGGTGGGCATCGCCTCCGTCATCGCCATGATCGCGATCGGACAGGGCTCCCAGGCCTCCATAGAGCAGAGCATCCAGGCCGCAGGCTCCAACCTCCTCACCATCTCGCCGTCAGCAGCCGGGCAGAGCGGGCCCGGGCCGCGCTCGTTCGGCGCGAGCGTACAGTCGCTGACCCGCGAGGACGCCGAGGAGCTCGCAGGACTGCCGCTCATCAGCGGTGTCGCCCCCTCGGCGCAGGGGCAAGCGCAGCTCATCGCCGACGGGGCCAATGCCAACGTACAGATAGTGGGGGTCACTCCCGCATACGCCGCGGTCACCGGCCTCACGGTGCTGAACGGTTCGTTCATCTCGGCCCGTGATGACACCGCCAACGCCCAGGTGGTCGTACTCGGCGCTACCCTGGCCGAGGACCTTTTCGGCGAGGTCGCGGATCCCGTGGGTGAGCACATCCGCTCCGGCACTATGCTGCTCACGGTGATCGGCGTACTGGAGGAGAAGGGCGCCGGCCTCAGCAACGCGGATTCCGCGGCGTTCATCCCACTGTCAACGGCGTTCAGGTATGTGACGGGCAGCACGTACCTTTCCTCGATCACCCTCACCGTAGTGGACGAGGAGCAGATGGACCTGGCCGAAGCATCCGTGGAAGCGACGCTGCTGCAGCGCCACGGGATCACCGATCCCGACTACGCCGACTTCAGGATCCAGAACATGGCGGACATGCTTGAGACCGTCTCGAGTGTGACGGGCACGTTCACAGCCCTGCTGGCCGGCATCGCAGGGATCTCGCTCTTCGTGGGCGGTATCGGGATCATGAACATGATGCTCACCACGGTGACCGAGCGCACCCGCGAGATCGGCCTGCGCAAGGCGATCGGGGCCGACAGCGGCGCGATCTCGGCGCAGTTCCTGGCCGAGTCGGTCACCCTCACGCTGATCGGGGGCGTCCTCGGCGTCATCGCGGGCTGGGCGATCGGCTCGGTCGCCGCGAACCTGCTGGGCGTGAGCGCCGTGATCACCATCGACTCCGTGCTTCTCGCTGCAGGCGTGTGCGCGTTCATCGGCATCGTGTTCGGCTACTATCCCGCGCGCCGTGCGGCGGCTCTCAGCCCCATCGACGCGCTTCGTTTCCAGTAAGCACGCCGCGGTGCGCGGCCGACGAAAGGAGTGTCCGGTGAAAGGTCCGGTCAAGACCGCGGCTCTCGGCATCACAGCGCTGGTGCTTGCGGGCGCCTCGTTCTGGGGAGGCACCGTGTTCCAGAGCGCCAAGACTCCAGATGGTCGTGCGGGGATCATGCCCGGTATGAACGCGCAGGGTGGTCCGATGGGAGGACTGACCGACGACGAGCGGGCCGAGCTTGAGAACATGTCAGACGAAGAGCGTCAGCAGTGGTTCGCGGACAACATGGGCGACCGCCCCGTCGGCGCGGGCGGTCCGACACGCGGCGGCTCGCTCGAGGGCGAGGTGATCGAGGTGACGGACGACACGATCACGCTCTCCGCGGGCACCGGGTCCCAGACCATCTACATCGATGAGAACACGGTCGTGGGCTTCGAGGAAGGAGCGGGTGGCCTGGCCTCTGGCGCATCGGTCATGGTGATCGCCGAGCCGGCCGCCGAGGGAGTGACGACCGCGTCCCTTCTCGTGGTCATGCGGTAGGAGGCACGTACGTAAGCGCCCTCGGCCCGGCTGCACCGGACAACACGACGAAGAGCCCCGCGGGTCATCTGCGCGGGGCTCTTCGAGTCGCGGCCCGGTCGACTACTTCGTGACCAGGATGATCCCCATCTGCGTGCCCGTGCCCTCGGAAGCCATGGTCACGGTCGCTTCGATGTCGCCCTTCTTGACGCTCATGATGTAGGTCTCGTCGCTGCCATCCGCAGCGCTCACATCGCTCACTTCTGTCCACTCGTCCGCGAATTCCGCCTTGTACCAATCGTGCAGTTCGCCCGGCGCAAGGTCAGAGGTGATGTTGACGTAGTAGGTCGTGCCGTCGGCGCCACTGATGCTGGAAGCCGAGTCAACGGGCGCCTCATCGTGCATCGGGAAGTCATCCGGAAAGCCCTCCGGCAGTTCCGCGCCGCCGCCCTCGATCGTGACATCACCGTCCTCGCCACTGATGGTGACGCTGTCCCCGTCGACCTCGACGTCGCCGCCCACCACCGCACCGGCGATCCCCTCACCGATCTCCTCGCCGATCTTGTCCTGGACCGCGGAGCACCCCGCAAGGGCGATCGCAAGCGCCGCCACCAGCAAGCCGAGTCCCAACCGCTTCATCATCGATAGACCCCCTTCATGTCGCATCCCCATGCCGCGCCGTGTATGACACCGGTCCGCGGTACGCGTACCCTCAGTACCGTCCTGATTGGGCATATACCCCAGCGGAAAGAGGTGGTCCCGATGATGGCCAGCATCATGACGACGAAGCCGACGATGGTCGCGTATCTGCCGATGCAGGGCGCGTACGACCAGACGCCGGCGGGGTACGGACACCTGTACGGATGGATCGAGGCCCACGGACTGAAGCCGACCGGTATGCCTGCCGCCGTCTACTTCAACATCCCGAACGAGCCGAACGGCGCCGACGCGGTCTGGGAGCTGCAAGCCCCGATCGCCGACCAGGTCGAGGAGGCGGCTCCCGATGAGAGCGGCGTGGGCCTGCGGCTGATCCCCGCGACGCAGGTGGTCTCAGCCACCCACAAAGGGCCGTATGACAGCGTGCTCCCCACCTACCAGGCGCTCTGGGCGTGGATCGAGGACAACGGGTACGAGATGGCCGGCCCGCCGATGGAGCGGTACCTGAACGATCCCGGCGAGGTCGGCGCCGACGAGTGCCTGACCGAGATCATCATGCCGATCAGCAAGCCCTGATCGCGCGACCCGCAGAGGCGGTGGTCACCGATGGTGAGGCCGGAGCGAGTGGGTGGCGTCTCCGGGGGCGATGTCGTGCCGCGCGCACAGCTCGCACCGGCGGACACGCTCGAGTGGCTGATGTCGGAGGAGAATCCCGCGGTGGCTGTGCTCACGCACCTCCGTCTCCTCGGCGAGCGGGACACCGGCGAGATGCTCGCGCTCTGGAACGCGCGCAACCGGTATGCGCCGGTGACACGCATCCTTGAGTCGATGCGACCAGACGGAAGCTGGACGACGCCGGGGCGCGACTACCAGAAGTACGGCGGCAACCTCTGGCAGATCCACTTCCTGGGCGAGCTCTTCGCAGACGGTGACGACGTTCGCGTCCGGGCGGCGGCGACGTACGCGTTCTCGCGGCAACTCGCGGACGGTTCGTGGTCGTGCAACGGACGCCCCGCTGCCGCCATCCCGTGCCTCACCGCCAACGTCGGCCGCGCGCTCGCCCGCCTCGGCTTCGCCCGCGATGAGCGTATCGTACGGGCACTCGGCTACTGCGTGTCGCTGTACGATGCGTTCGGCTGCCTCACGTGCGGCACTCCCGGGCGCGACGGGAAGCCGGCCGCCGAGTGGGGGGCGTCGGGGTCCACGCTCAACGGCTACTGCCATATGCTCGCACCCAAACTGCTGCTCTTCCTTGCCGAGGTGCCTCGCGAGCTCTGGCCTGCTGGCGCGGAGGGCCTGCGCGACGAGTGCGTACGCGTGCTGCGCGACAAGGAGGTCTTCCGCTGCTTGCCGCAGGAGTCGCGGGAGTTCCTCGACCTGTACTACACCGCCAAGAGCGCGGAACGGAGCGGTCTGCGTGAGATGTACCTCCGCGACCATCCCACGCTCCACTACAAAGACAAGCCCGGCTGGCTGCGGTTCGGCTATCCGCTCTCGTACAACTCCGACGCGCTCGAGGCGCTCCACGCCCTCGCGCTGCACGGTGAGCCATGGCACTCCGGATACGTCCCCGCACTCGATGCGGTGCGGGCCGCGGCGAGCGACGACATGCGCTGGACGCTACGCACCACGTTCAACGGCAAGATGCTCGCGGACGTGGAGGAGAAGGGACGACCGAGCCGCTGGCTCACGTGGCGGGCGCTCTCCGTCTTGCAGCACTTCGGCACCGCGAACCCCGTCGCCGAAACCGCCGTCTTATAGCCAGGAAGCTCACGAATGAGGAGGTGCGCGATGTACACCCGGATCCTTGCGGTACTGCTTACGCTGGCACTCGGCGCAGCTCTGGTCGGCTGTGCGGCCGAGGCCCCTGACACCACCGACGCTCCCGATGTCGGCGCTCCCGGAGACGCTGCCGGAGGTGCCGCCGGCCTTCGGCTCGCCAACGGCATCTACGACCAGGAGGACGGCACCGTGATCGCGCTTGGCGTGCTTGAATGGGTCGACCTTGAGGGCGGCTTCTACGCGCTCACCGGAGCGCCGGAGCCCGAGGGCGGCGGTAACATCGCCGTCATCAACAACGCCGAGGAATTCTCCCGCGAACTCGAGGTGCTGATCGGCAAGACCGTGCAGGTCACCGGTACCCGGTTCGACGGCGTGTCGATCCGGATGGCCGGTCCTGAGATCGTGATCGACTCCGTGGAGGAGATCAGCGACACGCCGGGCGCGGCCGAGTAACGATCGATCAGTGCGACAGTCGGACACGAAAGGCCCGGGCATCGAGCCCGGGCCTTTCGTGTGTCAGCCGCGCAGCGCGCTGGCCCCTACCCGATGCGTGCGTGGTAGCTCTGCAGCGGTCGGACCGCACCCGCCGACTCGCGATGGGCGCGGATGCCCTGCGCCGCCGCGAGCGCGGCCGAGGTGGTGGTGATGTACGGGATGCGGTGCTTGATAGCGGACTTGCGGATGTAGCTGTCGTCGAACTCGCTGCTCTTCCCCGCAGGCGTGTTCACCACGAGCTGGATCTCCCCGTTGGTGATCGCGTCCTGGATGTTCGGCCTTCCCTCATGGAGCTTCAGCACTGTCGTCGCCTCGATCCCGTGCCCGGCAAGGAACGTCGCGGTGCCGCTTGTGGACATGATGCGGAAACCGAGGTCGGCGAACTCGCGCGCCGCCGGCAGGATACGCTCGCGGTCGCGCTCGGCGATGGTGATCAGCACCGTGCCGTCGTCGGGGAGTCGCGTGCCGGTAGCCTCCTGCGCCTTGAAGAAGGCCAGTCCGTAGCTGTCGGCAAGTCCCAGCACCTCGCCGGTCGAGCGCATCTCCGGTCCGAGCAGCGGGTCCACCTCGGGGAACATGTTGAACGGGAAGACCGACTCCTTCACACCGAAGTGCGGTATCGGCGTGCGCACGAGCGCGAGATCGGTGAGCTTCTCGCCCATCATCACGCGCGTGGCGAGCTGCGCCATCTGGATGTCGGCGACCTTGGAAACCAGCGGCACCGTGCGGGAGGCGCGCGGATTGGCTTCAAGGACGTACACCACGTCGTCGGCGATCGCATACTGCATGTTCATCAAACCCACCACGCCGAGCTCGATGGCGATGCGCCGTGTGTAGTCGTCGATGGTGGCAAGATGCTCCTCGGAGATGATCACCGGCGGTATCACGCACGCGGAGTCACCCGAGTGGATGCCCGCATACTCGACGTGCTGCATCACCGCGGGCACGAACGCGTCGGTGCCGTCGGCGATGGCGTCAGCCTCGCACTCGATGGCGTTCTCAAGGAACCGGTCGATCAGGAGCGGTCGCTCGGGCGTGACGTCGTGCGCTGCCGTCACGTACCGGCGCAGCATCTCCTCGTCGTGCACGATCTCCATCCCGCGTCCGCCGAGCACGTAGCTCGGGCGCACCATGAGCGGATAGCCGATGGTGATCGCCGCCTCGAGCGCTTCGTCCAGGGTGGACACGATCGCTGACTCGGGCATGGGGATGCCGAGCTGCTCCATCATCTCGCGGAAGCGATCGCGGTCCTCGGCAAGGTCGATGGTCTCGGGCGAAGTGCCCACGATCGGGACGCCGGCCTCTTCGAGTGCACGGGCGATATTGAGCGGCGTCTGCCCGCCGAACTGGCAGATCACGCCGTCGGGACGCTCCTTCTCGTGGATGCCGAGCACATCCTCCACCGTCAGCGGCTCGAAGTAGAGTTTGTCTGAGGTGTCGTAGTCGGTGGAGACGGTCTCGGGGTTGCAGTTCACCATGATCGTCTCGTATCCGAGTTCGCGCAGTGCGAATGCCGCGTGTACGCAGCAGTAGTCGAACTCGATGCCCTGGCCGATGCGGTTGGGACCGCCGCCGAGCACCATGATCTTGCGCGCATCGGACACGGGCACGGTGTCCTCGGTGGCGTAGCTCGAGTAGTAGTAGGCCGCGTCCTCCACGCCGGAGACTGGCACGGGCGTGTAGCCATGGCGCACGCCAAGTGAGAGACGGCGCTCGCGGATCGAGGACTCGGGCACACCGAGGAGTCTGGCCAGGTACGCGTCGGCGAAGCCGTCACGCTTGGCTCGTACCAGGAGATCGTCCGGGAGCGGCTCGCCGGCATGCACGCCGGCTCCGGCAACGCCATCGTCACTGGCGTAGGCGAGCAGCTCCTCCTCGAGCGCCACCAGCTCGGCCATCTGCTCGATGAACCAGTGCTTGATGTGCGTCTTGGTGAAGAGCTCGTCAACGGCGGCGCCCTTGCGAAGCGCTTCGTACATGATCCACTGGCGCTCGCTCGTGGGTTCGGCGAGAAGCGCCATCAGCTCCTCGAGCGAGCGTGCGTTGAAGTCCTTGGCGAAGCCGAGGCCCATACGCCCGTTCTCGAGCGAACGGATCGCCTTGCCGAACGCCTCCTTGTAGGTCGCGCCGATGGACATGACCTCGCCCACGGCGCGCATCTGCGTGCCGAGCTTGTCCACGGCGCCGGGGAACTTCTCGAACGCCCACCGCGCGAACTTCACCACGACGTAGTCGCCCGAGGGCGTGTACTTCTCGAGCGTGCCGTCGCGCCAGTACGGGATCTCCGACATCGTGAGTCCGCTCGCAAGCCGGCTCGAGACGAGCGCGATCGGGAAGCCGGTGGCCTTGCTCGCGAGCGCACTTGAGCGGCTCGTGCGGGGGTTGATCTCGATCACGACCACGCGACCGGTGACCGGGTCGTGCGCGAACTGCACGTTGGTGCCGCCGATGACCTCGATGGCCTCCACGATCCGGTACGCCTGGTCCTGGAGACGCGCCTGCAGTTCCGGCGCGATGGTGAGCATCGGGGCGGTGCAATAGCTGTCGCCGGTGTGCACGCCGAGCGCGTCGACGTTCTCGATGAAGCAGACGGTGATCATATTGCCTTCGGCGTCCCGCACGACCTCGAGTTCGAGCTCTTCCCATCCGAGGATGCACTCCTCCACGAGCACCTGGCCCACCATCGAGGCCTGTAGGCCGCGCGCCACTATCACGCGCAGCTCCTCGACGTTGTAGACGATGCCCCCACCGGTGCCACCCATCGTGAACGCGGGCCGGATCACCACGGGATAGCCGAAGTCGGCCGCCACACGCTCGGCGTCATCCAGGGTCTCGACCGTCACACCGCGTGCGGTCTCGATGCCGAGGCGGTCCATCGTGCGCATGAACTCAAGGCGGTCCTCACCGCGCTCGATCGCCTCCGGGCTCACGCCGATGATCCGCACGCCGTACTTCTCGAGGATGCCGCGACGCCAGAGTTCCAGCGAGAGGTTCAGTGCGGTCTGTCCGCCGAGGTTCGGCAGCAGAGCGTCCGGTCGACTCTGAGCGATGATGCGCTCAAGCGTCTCGAGGTTCAGCGGCTCGATGTACGTTTCGTCGGCCATGACAGGATCGGTCATGATCGTGGCCGGGTTGGAGTTCACAAGCACGATCTTGTAGCCGAGCGCGCGGAGCGCCTTGCACGCCTGCGTGCCCGAGTAATCGAACTCGCACGCCTGTCCGATGACGATCGGCCCCGAGCCGATGATCATGACCTTCTGGATGTCGTCCCGGCGGGGCATAGCCACTCCTTTGGTTGTCACACGATTCGATACATTCTAGCGCATAAAGCACCGTTCGTACGCCTTGCGAGTGATGATTCACGGTTGTAGGCGCGTCATCACACGGCGCAACGCCTCATGCAAGGCCGCGAGCCGTGCCGAGCCCTGCTCACGCGTGTCGCTCTCGTGGAATCGATCCATCTCACCCGCTTGACATCACGTTCACCCGGCAGTAGCCTTACGCCGTACGTCTTACACTGTAAGGCCACAACGACAGGGGGATCGTGATGTTGAGGATGCACACCTGGCAGCTGATAGTGGTCCTTGCCGTCACCGTGGCTTGCGTGGGGTACATGTCGTACACGATCGCGCGGCTGCTCGCTCGCCCGGAGCTCGGTCGTGCCGAGGTGCGCCCGGCCACGGCGCTCGAGACCGGACTCGTCGGGGCTGTGCCTGGTCCGGGCGAGCACGCCTTCGACGGGTTCTCATACCGCACGACCGGCCGGTTCGCCGGACGCGTGCGGGTGGTGGTGCGCGACGACACCGTGACCATCGCGGGTCCGCGCGCGCCACGAGGACTGTACGTGCTGTGGATCTGGCTCCAGGGCATCACGCTCGCGCTGGTGCCGCCCGCCCTCGTGCTCGCCGCCGTGAAGCTCGACTGGCGCGCTCTGCTGCTCGCGCTCGGCATCGCCGTGGTGAGCACCGCATTCATGGGTATCGGCGCGGGGATATGGCCGGGTATGGGCGAGACGCTCTTCGTGGCCGAGGGCCGTTTCGATGCGGTGGAGATCCCGCTCTCGGCGGTACGCGATGTCACCATCGGCGAGCGTTGGGCGCGTGACGGCCTGCGCCTGGTGATCGCTCCGTACGCGCCGGGCATCGACAAGCTCGCCGAGGGCTACGCCGTGTGCTTCAACGCGCCGGACGGCGAGGGCCGTGACGCAAGCTACGGCATGCACATGCTGTCGAAGGACGATGCCGCCGCGCTGCGCGACCTGCTCGCGCCGGAGCCTGCCCGATGACGCCTCGTGCGACTCCGCTTACGCGTGACGAAATACTCACCGCGGCGCTCACGCTGATCGATGCCGAGGGCCCCGATGCGTTCTCGATGCGCAAGCTTGCCGGGACGCTTGGCGTCGAGGCTATGACGCTGTACCACCACTTCCCCAACAAGGACGCGATCCTGGACGGCGTGGTGGCGCGTGTCTTCAGCGAGATGCGTCTGCCCGAACCGCTTCCTGAGGGGTGGATGGAGTTGGCCGAGGAGATGTTCGTGGCGTTCCGGCGTGCGCTCGTGGAGCACCCGAACACCATCGTCCTACTCGCACGCAGGCCGCTCAACACCGCCGACGCCGCAGACTTCGTGGAGACGCCGCTTTCGGCGCTTTCGATGAGCGGCCTCACGCCCACGCGCGTAGGACAGCTCTACCAGTCGCTCGTGGCGTACTCGTTCGGGCATGCGTTCGTGGCGAGCGACCGTCCCGTCGCGCCACCCGACTCGGCGCTTCGCACCGACGCCTCGCGCTACCCGGCGGCGCGTGCGAGCGGCGCGGCGGTCTCGCGGTTCGACGAGGAAACCTTCCGCGAGACGCTCGGGCACATCATGCGGGGCTTCACTGACGCTTAGGCCGCTGCCGCGGTGCGCGTCACCGCAGGCGCCTCCTCGCGCACGCTCCTGAGGATCAGCGCCGCGATCACACCGGAGATAAGCGTGGCCGCCGAGAAGAGCATGAGCGGCGGGACCTCGGGCGCCCCTTCCACGATCCACGCCGAGACGAGCATCGCCACGATGGCGCCCGACATCGTGACGCCCTTGACGGAGAAGACCGCCGCCAGAAGATAGCCCGCCGGACGGCGCTGCCAGGCAAGGACCGCGGTCGCCAGCGCGATCGGTACGACGATGCCGAGATCGAGCGCCTGCACCGCGAGCGTGGGCGTGCCCAGCAGGTTCGCGCCGGCCAGATCGCCGGAGAGCCCCGCCGTGATCCTCGGCACCCACATGGCCACCAGCTGCAGCCCCATCACAGCGCAGAACGCCGCGATCGACCGGCGAGGGAACCGCTCAGTGAACCGCTCGGGCAACGTGCGGACGTCGAGTGTCGCGACGATCCAGACGATCCCGGTGAATGCCAGCGGGTACAGCACGATGAAGAGCGGGAACAGCGGGCCGAGCGCCCAGAAGACCGCATACATCAGGTACTGGTACACGAGGTAGCCGAGGACGCCCGCGGCAAGCAACCGTGCCCTGAGCGATCCGCGAGCTACGAACGGCACCGCGATGAGCAGTGCCGGCACCGCGACAAAGAGTGTGAGGGCGTCCCAACCGACACCCTCGGCCACCACGCGCTCCGCGTTGTAGGCGTATACACCATCGACGGCGTAGTCGAACTCCTCGCCGCGGATGCTCGTGGCATGCGCGGTCTCGCCGCTCCCCCGCGCGAACACCCCGACCGCCGAGGCGGCGCCTGCGGTCAGCGCTACGACCAGACACAGCAGTGCGATTCCCTTGAAGCCGCGGGTACGCATCACAGGCCCAGCTTCCCGATGACGTCGCGCGTCCACGCGTCCACTGCCTCGTAGTCGCGGAAGTCCCCCTCGGGAGCCTTCATCGCCTTCATGATCAACCGCTCGGGCAACGAGAACGCCTTGGGGTCGTTCATGCCGGCGAACAGGCCTACGTCGACCGGCTCCACGCCCGACTCGGTGATGAGCGGATCGGTGTACGCACGGACTTCATCGGCCTTCCCGGGGTCGCTCGCCATCGTGAGGCAGGCGGTGAACAACGCCACGGGCCGCTCCTTCAGCTCGGCGGCGTGTCCTATCAGCCACTGCTTCGCCGACGCGTGCCACATACCAGCACGCACGCCGCTCCCCACGATGATGGCATCGTAGCCGCCGGGTTCAGGGTGCTCCTGCGCTGGCTTCACGTCAGCTGTCACACCGGCCGCGGTAAGCGCTGCGCCCACCCGCTCGGCGATACCGGCAGTGCATCCCGACTTCGTACCGTAGACCACCAACACCGTACTCATCTCATCGCTCCTTCGTTGCCGAAGCTCCCGACCAGAACAGGTCGAACAGCTGCTCGATACCCGAATCGGTGCTGACATCAACAGGCGCCTCGCCCAGGCCGAGGACGGTACGCATGATCACGTAGCTTGAAGTCAGGCCGAAGAACGCCTCGGCCATCACGCGCGGATCGATGTCGGCCCGCAGTTGACCGGCCTCCTGTCGCTCCCTCATGAACTCCGCGAGTCCTGACAGGTTCGCGCCAGCCCCCGCGCCAAGAGCCTCGCCCACCTCGGACACCGAGCGCGCGTCGTAGGCGAGCCGCATGGCGAGACCGTTGTCGGCCAATGCCCCCTCGATCTCCATCCGGGCGAACGCGAGCAGCGTGGCGTGCGTATCCTCAGACGGCGCGACGTGCTCAGCCGCGCGCCCCGCCTGCCTCCGGGCCATCCGCTCCCCCAGGGCCTTCAGGACTCCCCGCTTGCTCTCGAACCTGCGGAAGAGCGTGACCTCGTTCACGCCCGCGCGCTCGGCGATCGCCCGTGTGGTGGTCGCGGCATAGCCATGTGTCGCGATGAGCTCCGCGGCCGCATCAAGGATGCGTTCACCGGTATCGACAGCAGCGCTCATTCGGCCTCTCCTCTCATTCATGCAAGTGCTTGCTTGCATTATGGGGACTGACCGCGATGATGTCAAGAGGTGTCCGGTTGGATCGAGCGCGAAGGGAGGTGACGTGGGGTCCCACCGCGCGAGCCGGCTACGCGGTGACGACCTCGTACTCGGCGTCGGCGTCCCACTCCTCGGGCGGCGGCTCGGTCTCCATGCGATGGAACAGGTGCCTGAACCACAGCACGCCGATCACGCCCGTGAGCGCGTTGCCGATGAAGGCCGCCCACCATACGCCGTGCAGGCCGAGCAGCGCCGAGCCCGCGTAGGCAAGCGGTACGTACAACACGAACATGCGGACCACCGAGAGGACCATCGACAGCATCGCCCGATGCAGGGCGTTGAATGCGTTCAGCGTGGTGACGAGGATTCCGAGCAACGCGTAGCTCGGGAACACGATCGCCATGTACGACATCACCGTATCGATGACATCCGGCGAGTCGTTGAAGATCATCGCCGCGGGTCTACCGGCCACGAGCGAAAGCAGCCACACCATAGCGCCCCACCCGGCGGTCATCACGAGTGCGGTCTTCACCGCCCGGCTCACACGCGCCTTCTTGCCCGCGCCCCAGTTCTGACCCACGAACGGCACCAGCGCGGCGCCGATAGCATTGATCACCATCACGGCGAACGACTCGAGGCGGGTGGCCACGCCGAAGCCAGCGACAGCCGCCACGCCGTATCCCGCCACGATGGCCGTGATCAGCGCTGTCGAGATCGGTGCGATCAACTGGGTGATGGCCGCCGGCAGACCGACCTTGAGCACCCGGCTCCACGCCGCAAGCACCTCGGCGAACGTCATCCTGATGCGTACCAGGATTCCGCGCCGATGCAGCACGATGAGCGCGACGACCATGGCGCACGCCTGCGAGATCACCGTTGCGATCGCCGCACCACGCATACCGAGCCCGGGTACGGGGCCCCACCCGAAGATGAACAGCGGGTCGAGGATCGCATTCACGCCGAGGACTGTGAGCATGATCTTCGCGGGTGTCTTGGTGTCGCCGGTCGCCCGCAGACTGCTGTTGCCGTTCTGCGGTATCACCACGAACGGGAGTCCGAAGAACCACACCGACATGTACTCGAGCACATGCTCGAGTACCTGACCCTCGGCACCAAGTGCCGCGAAGAGCGCCCGCCCGCCGAGGAGCCCCGCAACGGCCATCACGCTGGATACCGAGAAGCCGAGCAGAATGGATGCGAGCGCGAGGCGCCGCACACCCTCGGTGTCTCGACGTCCGATCGCACGCGAGACCACCGCGGTCGTGCCCACGCCGATGCCGAGGCTGATCGAATTCACCGCCATGACCACGGGCAGTGTGAAGCCCATCGCGGCGAGCGGCTCCGTTCCAAGACGCCCGAGATAGAATGTGTCGACGATGTTGAAGCCGACCATGGCGAACATCGCTACGACCATCGGCGCGCTCAGCTTGATGAGCGTGCGGGCCACCGGCCCCTCGGTCAGATGTGCTTCATGCTGCATGGCGCATACCTCTCGATCCGCCGACCCGGACCACCGGACGACCGCGCAGCTTCACTGTGCGCGATCAGACGGGTCGCGGGCGGACACAGGTACCGCAATCTACGCCTCATGGTCCACGCGCGCAACCCGGGGCAACTCCCCGATCAGGCGTTGCGGACGATCGGTGAGTAGCGCTCCACGAAGAGTCCGCGCCACGGCTTCACCCTCGTCCCGATGTGCTCGAGCACGGGAGCATGAGGGTCCATCGGCACCACGAGCGTCACGTCGTCCCGGCGTGGGTGGTTGGGGTCGTAGATCCAAATCGTCGCGCGCTCCTCATCGAACCGTGCGGCGTATGCGAGCACCTGGTGATTGCGAGCCATGTGTGTGAGACCGGTGCCGCTCACCAGCCCAAGCGGAGCGGGGCGACCGACACGGAGCGAGTCGAAGAGCGTCAGCAGTTCCCGGCGCGTTGCGATGCCCACTCCCAGAGGGCTCGCTGATGGCAGATAGGTGAATCGGGCGAACCGCCACAGGTTGCCGCCCAGCCCCACCGCCACGCTCTGCACCTGGCGCTTCCAGATGGAGCGCGCGAGGTCGCTGTCATGTGCGGGCAGGTCGGTACTCCTCGCCTCACCTGTGAGCTCCGTGCCCGCAAGGAAGGCGTCGAGCGCGGCGAACACCATGCCTCCGCATCGGCCGCGCGAAGTGATGACACCAAGGAGCAGGTCGCGCCAGGTATTGGCGAAGCCGAAGCCATGCTTCGATGGTCGGAAGCCTGTATCGAGATGCATCATCGCCGCCTGTCGACTGGGGTGCGCATGGCCCCGATCATACCGCCTGTCGGTATACGCGGCACGGGCGACCGCCCCGGATAGCGTGGTCGCCCGTCCCACTCATCGGACCCTCACGCAGTCGGGCACGTGATAGTCGGCGTGGTGTCGTCCTTCGTGACCGGAGTATGGCTCACGCCTCTCAGCGCGCAGGGCGCGCATCCGGGCGGAGGCTCGGACCACATACGCAACGAGAGTGTCGCGTGCGTGCGTGGCCAGACCGGTGAGGTCGATGGTGTAGTCCTGGCGCTCCAAGGCGCCAACGTTTGATTCGAACATCGCGGGGTCCCTCCCCTTACAGGGTGCCCGCGACGCGAGATGATCTCAGGCGGCGCGGCGCACCGGAATACGGACGCACATGGTTCTCGGGGCGATCGGAGCCCCTGGTTCACTCGACTTGATCATCTGACGTCCCTCCTTCCGGTCGCGCTTCCAACTCCTGACAACGGTTTGCATCATAGCACTGAGATCCTGCATGGCAAGTCCGATTGCCGGCCCCTCTCGCCTACAGGCTGAACTCCCCGCGCGCCACCACACGCGCTGAACCGCCGACCTCCACGCGGGTGATCGTGTCGCTGTCGCCCTCGGCATGCGCAAAGAGCGTGCTGGGACGGTTCACCTCGGCACCCTGCGCGATGGTGATCTCGTCACCCCAGGCGATCAAGCCGTGCCGCGCCAGATGCACCGCGAGCGGACCCGCTGCCGATCCGGTGGCCGGGTCCTCGATCACGCCGAGCTCAGGGCCGAACATCCGCGCCTTCACGCGCGCACCGTCGACCGCGAAGACGCTGACGCCGGTAGGGCCTACGAGTGTCGCGAGCGCCGCGATATCCGGCTTGAGCGCGACCACCTCGGCCTCGGAGTCCACCATCACATACACGTGCGGCGTGCCATTGTCGTAGCGCTCGACAGGCAGAAGCGAGCCAGAGACACCAAGCGCGGCGAAGAGCGGCGCGGGGTCCGCATACGGCTCGATCGTGGGGATGGGCTGCTCCATGCGACCGAAGACGATCTCGGCACCCTCCCGGTCGAGTGAGACCGGCACCGTGCCACGGGCGGTCTCGAGCTTGATGATGACCTTCTGCAGCGGTCCGCCGAGGACGAACGCCGTTCCGAGCGTGGGGTGGCCGGCGAAGGGCAGCTCACGTACGGGCGTGAAGATGCGCATGCGGACGTCGCCGTCGGCTTCGGGAGGCAGCACGAACGTGGTCTCCGAGAAGTGCAGCTCGCGAGCGAGCATGAGCATCTCGTCATCCGACAGGCCGGTGGCGTTGGTGAACACACCGAGCTGGTTGCCGGTGAACGGCGTGTCGGTGAAGACGTCCACGATCACGAAGCGATAAGTGCGCGGCATAGTGGGTCCCTTCCGGGGGGATACACGAACAACGACGGTGTTGCGGGCTGGCCCCGTCACTGATGATAGCGAGCCATGCAAGAGAAGTACGCTGAGCCATCAGACGGTCATCGGAACGAGGAGTATGCGATGAGCTGGTATGAGGAACTCGCCAAGCCCGCCTGGGCTCCGCCAGCGCCTGTCTTCGGCATCGTGTGGAGCATCCTGTACCCGATCATCATCGTCGCATACGGCTACGTCGTCTATCGCGTCATACGCGGAGAGTTCCCGGTCGCGTTGCTGGCGCCCGTCCTCATCAACATCGCCGCCAATATCGCGTTCACCCCGATCCAGTTCGGGCTTCGCAACCTCTGGCTCGCCAAGCTCGACATCATCGTGGTGTTGGTGACGATCGTCTGGTCGATGGCCGCGATCTGGCCGCACGCACGGTGGGCCGCTCTCGCGCTCTCGCCATACCTTGTCTGGGTGATGATCGCGACAGCGCTGCAATCGAGCATCACGTGGCTCAACCGCTAGGAGCCGAGCTGGCGTGATCCGCCCGGGTCACACCTCGTAATCGACGGCAGCACGGGACTCCCGCATCTCGCCGATGACCTGTGCGACCTTCACATGCTCGGGATGCACCTGATAGGCGTGCAGCCCCTCGAGATCATCGAACTCCGAGTACAGCACGATGTCCCAGGAGTCGTGATCCACACCAGCATCGAGACCGACTTCGAGGTGCTTCACGCTCGGCACCGACTCGCGGAGCGCCTCGAGGGCCATCCTGGCGCGGGTGAGGTTCTCCGCCCTGGTGGCGCCAAGCGCCTCGTCTTTGAACCGCCATGCCACGATGTGCTTGATCATCGCTGTGCCCTCCGGACGTTGTTCAGGTCGTATGCTTCACCAGACGTATTCCCCACCGTCGAGTTCGCGGCCCTTGCGACCGGTGAGCACCACTTCGGGAAGCTCCTCCTCAAGCACCCAGACCGTGATCCCCCGACCGAGCTGGTTCCCTGTGTTCCAGTTGTATGCGGCAAGGTCCATCCGGAGGATCCGCTCGTCGGTCTCCTTGTCCGTGAAACGAACGACCTGGTCGGCCGAGTAGTCGATGCCCGCCGAGGTGTCGACCGACGCCAGAACCTTCTCGAACTCCGCACGAACACGATCGCGATCGACGGAGGCGTCATCATCGCGGTACAGCTCGAGATAGCCCTCGAGATCTCCATCCTGGACGAGATAGGTGAGTTGTGTGGCCACATCCTCCGAGTCCATGTACGAGTCGTCGAATGCGAACGGCATGGAGCTCGCCGCCAGGCCGGCGATCGCTAGGCTGCCACAGACGGCCAAGACCTGGATCCCCATCACAACGGACAGCGCGATCAACCAGTTCCGGACCCAGTTCGGCACCTGCTCTCGAGCTGGCAACGGCTGGACGGGCTGGATGATCGCTGGTGGCACGGGCGCCCCGGCGGAGGGACCCTCCGCGGGCCCACCCTCGGTGACAGAACGCTCCGCCGCCGGCGCACCGACCTCGATCGGCGCCGTACCCGTGGACTGCCCCACGTCTGTGCCCGTCGATCCCTCCAGCATATGTCTCCCTCATCTCGGCTCATGGACCCTGGCGAGACATCATCCATGCTGCTCGCGGCCGTGGCAAGCGTGCGTCGTGCACCGCCCCGTCACCTGACCGTAACCGCCACACCGCTGCCGTGGTGCTACGGTGGACTCCTGCCCACCCCCGAGCGAAGGTCCTTGATGAAGCCTGCCATCCTGGAAGCACATACCGCCGGTCTGCTCCGCAAGCACAACTGGCTGCCGAATGCCGCCGCCGGTGTGGTGGTGGGTGTGGTGGCGATCCCGCTCGCGATGGCCTTCGCGATCGCCGCAGGCGCGAAGCCCGAGCAGGGGCTCTACACCGCGATCGTGGCGGGCCTCATCGTCACGCTCCTCGGCGGCAGCCGGGTACAGATCGCCGGACCCACCGGTGCGTTCGCCGTGCTGCTTGCGGGCGTCACCGCTCAGTACGGGCTCAGCGGTCTTCAGGTGGTCACCCTGCTGGCCGGCGCGATCCTCGTGGTGTTCGGGTTGGCGCGCCTCGGAAGCGTCATCAAGTTCATCCCGGAGTCCGTGATCCTCGGTTTCACGGCCGGTATCGCCGTGGTGATCTGGACGGGACAGTGGCCCAACTTCTTCGGACTGCCAGCCACCACGAGCGAGCACTTCGCCGGCAAGCTCATCGAGATGGTGAGTGCGCTTCCCGCGCTCGATCCCGCCACCACGGTGCTCGGCGTCGTCAGCGTGATCGTGATCGCGCTCTGGCCGAAGATACCGGTCCTCGGCAAGGTGCCCGGACCGCTGGTCGCCCTCGTGGGCGGAACCGTGTTCGTCGCCCTCGTACAGCCGGCGACTGTCGCCACTATCGGCTCGGCGTTCGGAGGCTTGCCGAAGGGACTGCCCGCTCTCACGCTTCCCCACTTCGCGTGGAGCGATCTTCCCGACCTCGTGCGTCCCGCTTTCGCGATCGCGCTCCTCGGCGCCATCGAGTCGCTGCTTTCGGCGACCGTGGCCGACGGTATGACCGGCACGAAGCACGACTCCAACCAGGAGCTCCTCGGCCAGGGTGCCGCCAACATCGCGGCCTCGCTGTTCGGCGGGTTCGCGGCCACCGGCGCCATCGCTCGCACCGCCACAAACGTCCGCCACGGAGGCAACAGCCCCATCGCCGGCATCTTCCACGTGCTTACCGTGGTGCTCGTCCTGGTGGTGCTCGCACCGCTCGCCGCGTACGTGCCGCTCGCCACGCTGGCTGCCATCCTGTTCGTGGTGGCGTTCAACATGAGCGAGGTCGGTCGCATCGTCCGGATCGCCAGGCGTGCGCCGCGCTCCGACGTTGCGGTCATGCTGATCACGCTCACACTCACCGTCTTCGCGGACCTCGTGATCGCCGTGGAGGTGGGCGTCATCCTGGCGCTCCTCAACTTCTTCCGCCGAATGACCGCGGCGGTGGGCGTGACCGAGCTCGAGACCGGCTCCTCGGCGGTCACCGAGCAGGTCCCGGCCTTCAAAGACGTGCTGGTGTTCACCATCGACGGCCCGTTCTTCTTCGGCGCGGTTGATCAGTTCGAGTCGGCGCTGCTGCACACGAACACCGAGCCGAAAGCGGTGATCGTGAGCATGGAGAACGTGCCGTTCATCGACCTCACCGCCCTGGCGAGCCTCCAGGACACCATCGAACAGCTCCGCAAGCACGAGGTGACCGTGGCGCTCTGCTGCACCAAGCCCAAGGTGGCCGAGCGCATAGAGAAGGCGGGGATCGCCGAGGGGCTGCCGCTGCCTGCGACCGCCACGCTCGAGGACGCCCTACGCGCGGTGGGCCAGCGAATCGACCACGACGCCCGGTAACCGATGCAGGCCACCTTAGGCCGTGGGGTAGAATGGTGGCCCGCCCGCGAGCCGGGCGGCATGGCACCATCCCCGAAGGAAAGGAGCCCGCTATGGCAAGTCTCAAGGGCACCCGCACGGAGCAGAACCTGCTGAAGTCGTTCGCAGGCGAGAGCCAGGCACGCACCCGGTACACCTACTTCTCGAGCGTTGCCAAGAAGGAGGGCTACGAGCAGATCGCGGCCATCTTCATGGAGACCGCCGAGAACGAGAAGGAGCACGCCAAAGTCTTCTTCAAGTACCTCGAGGGCGGCATGGTGGAGATCACCGCCATGTACCCGGCCGGCGTGATCGGCACCACCGCCGAGAACCTGCTCGCCGCCGCCGATGGCGAGCGCGAAGAGTGGGGCGAGCTGTACCCCGAGTTCGCCAAGATCGCCGACGAGGAGGGCTTCCCTGAGGTCGCCACCTCGTTCCGTGAGATCGCCGAGGTCGAGGAGGCCCACGAGGCCCGCTACCGCAAGCTGCTCAGCAACGTCGAGAACGGGACCGTCTTCAAGCGCGACACGGTCGTTCGCTGGAAGTGCCGCAACTGCGGCTACATCCACGAGGGCCCCGAAGCACCCGAAGAGTGCCCGGCCTGCGCTCACCCGCAGGCGCACTACGAGATCTTCGTCGAGACCTACTAGCTCCGCATCACAGTAGGTTCGGCAGGCACGACAAGCCCGCCCTCTCAGCACGCGTTCGACCTTCGGGAACGGAACGCTTGGCTCAGAGGGCGGGCTTTGCTTACTTCACTCGCGCCACATCTCCGGCGAGTCGAGCGGCGCCGCCACCCGCAACACGCCGGGGCTGCCGATGACCCCCTCGGCCAGCTCGAGGACCTGCCATCCCCACATCGGCTCGGCGGGATGCGGCGGACGGATCCCACTCGGCCCCGCGTCCACGAACCCGAAGCGCCCGTAGTACCTCGGATCGCCGAAGACCAACATCGCGATCTCGCCGCTCTCTCGTGCAAGCGTGATCGCGGCCTCCACCAGTGTGGTGCCCACTCCCTCGCGTTGCGCAGCTGGCACGACTGCGAGCGGCGCCAGAAGCAGGAGCGGAAGGCCGGGCCTACCGTCGTCACGCTCAAGCCACGCGCGCGTGAAGAGCACGTGACCGACGAGCTCACCATCCTCCTCGGCGGCGAACGAGAGAGGCCCCACGAACGACTCGTCGAGCATCAGCTCACGCGCCAGGTCCGCCTCGACATCGCTGCCGAAGGCGGCTCGGTGTACCGCAGCCAGAACCTCGGCTTCTGCAGGTGTGGTTGGGCGGATGATCATACGGAAACCCCCTCCGTCAGGCGGGCGTGACCTCCTTCGGGTCACACGCAGGTCACGTGTGAACTTGCCTGAGCTTACTCGTGAGTATGCCCAAGAACCACTGGCGTACTCAGTGGCCTACCACAGGATTCCGGCCGTCGCGTGCGTGTACCATAGTCGCCATCGGCGCATCTGAGCGGGGAGACACATGCACGGACATCTCACGAACAACCCAGCGCGATCCTGTGACTCCCGGCTTGCCTCCACGGCGTGGGAGATGGTCCGCGGCGCGGGACCGCTCGTCGCGGTGGCGCTGCATGCCGGCCACGCGCTTAGGCCGGAGGTGGCCGCGCTCGTGGCGGCGTCGGAAGCCGACCGCCTCCGCGAGGAGGATCCCGCCACGGCTTCTTTCGGGAGTGCCGTCCCCACGCGGGTCGCGGTGCATCGCTCGCGCTTCGAGGTTGATCTCAACCGCCCACGTGAGCGTGCCGTCTACGGGGACCGGGCCGATACCTGGGGCATCGACGTCTGGCGCGGGCTGCCGCTGCCGGTCGAGGTCGTGGAGCGCTCGCATGCGCTCTACGACGACTTCTACGCAGCGATGCAGACGCTGCTCGATGACCTCACGGCACGGTACGGTGGCTTCGTCGTGCTCGACCTGCACTCGTACAACCACCGGCGGGCCGGGGCAGACGCGCCTCCGGATGATCCGACGGAGAACCCGGACGTGAACATCGGGACAGGCTCACTTGACCGCCATCGCTGGGCGCCCGTGGTGGACGCGTTCGCGCGCACGCTCGGCGATGCACTCGCTCCCGGCGCTGACATCCGCGAGAACGTGAAGTTCCGCGGCGGGCACCTCTCGCGATGGGTGCACGAGCGGTTCGCCAACGGCTGCTGCCTCGCCGTCGAGTTCAAGAAGACCTACATGGACGAGTGGTCGGGGATCGTCGATGCGGCCGCCGTCTCCCGGATCGGTGGAGCCGTCGCTTCAACCCTCCCGCACCTCGACCGTGCGCTCGGAGATGTCATCGACCGCTGACCGCTCATTGGTGGCACGACATTCGGTGAACGGGGTTTGCGGAGTGCCGCTGATGGCCTAGTCTTGTCCGGCTGCACCCACACACGTCAATTCGACACGCGAGGACACACAGTGAAGATCGGCTTCATGGTCAACGACATCGCCACTGAAGAGGCTGGCTACAGCACCACCCGGCTCGTGGTGGCCGCAATCAATCGCGGATATGAGGCCTGGATCCTCTCGGCCGGCGACTTCGCATACGATCCCGATGAGAAGATCAGGGGTCGGGCCGTCCATGCGCCGAAGACCAAGTACACGTCGGGCACCGCATACCTGAGCGACCTGAGAAGCTCGAGAGCCCGCGCCGAGCGCATCACGATAGACGACCTCGACGTGCTCATGCTCCGCAGCAACCCTGCCGAGGACGCCTCGAGACGCCCGTGGGCGCAAAGCGCCGGCATCGACTTCGGCCGCATCGCCATGCGCAACGGGGTCATCGTTCTCAACGACCCCAACGGCCTCGGCAAGGCGCTCAACAAGATGTACTTCCAGCTGTTCCCCGAGGAGGTCCGCCCGCGCACGCTCATCACGCGCGACCGGGACGAGATCAAGGCGTTCGTGAAGGAGCAGGACGGGCGCGCTGTGCTCAAGCCGCTCCAGGGCAGCGGCGGCCAGGGTGTGTTCATGGTCGACCACGCGTCCACCAAGAACCTCAATCAGATGGTGGAGGCGCTCACCCGTGACGGCTACGTCATCTGCCAGGAATACCTGGAGGCGGCCGAGGAAGGCGACACCCGCCTGTTCATGATGAACGGCCAGCCACTGCGCTATAAGGGCAAGTACGCCGCGTTCCGGCGGATCCGCCAGGGCGACGACATCCGCAGCAACGTGCACGCAGGCGGCTCGATCGCACAGGCCACGATCACCGAGACCCACCTGCGTATCGCGGAGATCGTGCGTCCGAAGCTCGTTGCCGACGGGATGTTCCTCGTGGGCCTCGATATCGTGGGCGACAAGCTCATGGAGATCAACGTGTTCTCACCTGGCGGCCTCGGCAGCGCACAGAAGTTCGAGAAGGTGAACTTCGCCAACGCGGTCGTCGACGCGCTCGAGCGCAAGGTGGAGTACGCGGCCTACTATCGTCGCAACTTCTCGAACCTGGCGATGGCCACGCTCTAGAGCGCCGCCTCCGGCGTGCGTCGCGAGGCCCGGGGCCGCGTTCACTCGCTATGCGCCGGCCCCGGCACCTTCTCGGAAGCCGGCCGCGATGTGCGCGCCATCGCAGAACGGCTTGTTCGCCGAGGCGCCGCAGCGGCACAGCGTCACGCGGTTGCGTACCTCGTACAGCTCACCAGCCGCGTCCACGATCTCGATGCCGCCGCGCACGAAGATCGGACCGCTGACGCCGAGTTGCGGGTCTTCGGTGAGCACGACGGACGGTTCCAAACGAGGCTCGAGCGGCTGACCCTCGACCATACACGCGACGTATCGCCCGCTCGGGCAGAGCTGCGCCGCCTCTATCGCAAGCTCCCGTGTGGGCCCATCGTCACAACGATGGATGAGATTCCATAGACCCCCGGCGCGGTCGCAGAACCGTGCCTCCGCGCAGAGCCGGCGGGCGTCATGGAGGTCGAGTCCGTTCCCGGAGATGCTCACCGACATCTCAGAGAAGGAGTGGTGGCCCGCGGTCTCGGTCCCGTCGAAGCCAGCCGCCACGTGTGTGAAGTCACAGAACGGCTTGTTCTGCGACAGACCGCACCGGCAGAGCGCGTATGCCTCTCCGGCATCGATGCGCTCGGTCTCGTTCCAGCCGACGGCCTCGCCCTGCTCGTTGACCACGATCTCGGCGCGGATCAGCGGCACGCCACCTTCGACGTAGTAGGGTCCGTTCTCGGAGACGGTGATCCGCATCGCCCGCTCGTATCCGCTAACTGCGCTTGGACTTCTTGCGCTCGTTCTCGGTCAGCAGCCGCTTCCGAAGCCGGATGCTCTTGGGGGTGACCTCCACGAGTTCATCGTCCTCGATGTACTCGAGCGCCTCCTCCAGCGTGAACGTGATCGGCGGTGCCAGGATGATGCCCTTGTCGGCCGAGGCGGCGCGCATGTTGGTGAGCTGCTTGGCCTTGGCCACGTTCACCACGAGGTCGTTATCCTTGGCGTTCTCGCCCACGATCATGCCCTCGTAGCACATCTCGCCGGGCCCGATGAACAGCTTGCCGCGCTGCTGCAGGGCGTCGAGCGCGTACGCGGCTGACTTCTCGTTGGACATCGCGATGAGCGAGCCGTTGATGCGGCCGCCGATGTCGCCCTGGTAGGGGCCGTACTCGAAGAAGTGATGGAAGAGCGTGGCCTCGCCACGGGTGGCGTTCAGGATGCGGGTACGCAGACCCATGATGCCGCGAGTCGCGATCTTGAACTCGAGATGCACCTGGTCGTCGCGCTGCACCATGTCGGTCATCTCGCCGCCGCGGCTGCCGAAGATCTCGATGACCTTGCCAGCGTACTCGCTCGGCACGTCCACCACGGCCTGCTCCACCGGCTCGAGTTTCTTGCCGCCTTCGTTCTTGATGATCACCTGCGGGCGGCCCACCTGGAACTCATAGCCCTCACGACGCATGGTCTCCATGAGGACGGAGAGGTGCAGCACGCCGCGACCCGCAACCTCCATGCCGGTCTTGTCCTCGCTCTCGGTGATGCGCATCGAGATATTGGATTCGGCTTCCTTGAGCAGCCGCTCCTTGATCTGACGGCCGCCGACGATCGTGCCCTCGCGCCCCACGAGCGGGCTCGTGGACGCAGCGAAGACGACCGACATCGTCGGCTCCTCCACGTGGATCGGGTCGAGCTGCACCGGATCGAGACGGCAGGTGAACATGTCGCCGATGTCGGCGTCGTCCACGCCCACCACAGCGATGATGTCGCCGGCGTGCGCCTGCTGCGCCTCGGCACGACCCATACCCTCGAAGGTGAGGAGCTGCTTCACGGTCGCCTGGTAGCGGCTGCCGTCGTTCTTGATGACGAGGATGCGCTCGCCCGAGTGCATCGTGCCCGAGAACAGGCGCCCGATGCCGATGCGGCCCACATACTCGGAGTGGTCTATGGTGCACACCTGCATGGCCACCGGCCCGTTGGGGTCGACGTCGGGGCACGGCACGTGCGCGACGATCGCGTCGAGCAGCGGCAGCATGTCCATGTTGCCGTCCTCGGGATCGAGGCGGGCGTAGCCATTGACCGCGCTCGTATAGATGATCGGGAAGTCGAGCTGCTCATCATCGGCGCCGAGCTCCACCATCAGGTCGAAGACGTCGCCGATGACCTCCATGGGGCGCGCCCCCTTGCGGTCGATCTTGTTGACGACCACGAGCGGCTTGAGACCGTGCTCGAGCGCGTGACGCAGCACGAAGCGCGTCTGCGGCATGGGGCCGTCGAATGCGTCGATGATGAGCAGGCACCCGTCGGCCATCTTGAGGACGCGTTCCACCTCGCCGCCGAAGTCAGCGTGGCCCGGCGTGTCGATGACGTTGATCTTGATGTCGCCGTAGCGCACCGAGATGTTCTTGGCGAGGATGGTGATACCGCGCTCGCGCTCCTGGTCGTTGGAGTCGAGGACCTGGTCGACCACCTGCTGGTTGTCGCGGAAGACGTGGGTGGCCTGCAGCAGGCGGTCCACGATGGTGGTCTTGCCGTGGTCGACGTGAGCGATGATCGCGATGTTGCGGATGTTCTCGGCGCGCATGGGGACTTCTTCTCTCTCGGAAATGCAGCGGTACAGGGTAGCACGCCGAGGGGGTGGTTGTCTTAGCGTCTCGAGAGCGTATTGACCCGCTTGAGTTCATGACTATAATCCTGGTCATGACCGAAACACGTTCACTTGCCGATGTGAAGGCGCACCTCTCCGAGATCGTCGATCTTGTCGAGGAGCAGCATGAGCGCGTCATCATCACACGGAACGGTCGCCCCGCGGCAGTGCTTGTGAGCCCGCGCGACCTCGAGGCGGTGGAGGAGTCGCTCGCTATCCTCTCGACCCCCGGTGCGCTCGAGCAGATCCGTGCCGCTGAGGACGATATCTCGAGCGGTATCTTCCTGACAGCTGCAGAGCTCCGCTCAAAGTACCTCACGCGAGAGTAGGACGCGTGCGCTACGAACTCCAGATGGCGCCATCTGCCGAACGGGCGCTCGCGCGCCTTCCCGAGTTTGCCGCGGCCGCGATAGTCGAGTTCGTGACCGGACCTCTTCTGGACGCTCCCGAACGTCTCGGGCATCCGCTCGTTTTCGAGCTCCAGGGATACCTCTGCGCGCGTCGGGGTGCCTACCGGGTCGTGTATCGCGTCGTCGACGAGCGATACGTGCGAGTCGTGAGGATCGACCACCGGGCCGACGTGTACCGCCTGCGATAGTGCGCATCCCCGGCGCCGCCTACAGCTCCAGCCCCTCGGGCCCACGTTCCGTGCATGAGACCCACCCACACGATAGAAGACCTGCTTGGCTCCCGTAGTCGCATTGCTGTCCTGCGCGTGCTGCTTGGCGTGAGCGTTCCGCTGAACGCGTCCCAGATCGCCACCCGGACCGGGCTCACTCGGCCGGCTGTCGCGTCGGTCCTCGCCGACCTATCCACCATCGGTGCGGTCAGAAGCAGCCCCGCCGGCCGTGCAACGATTCATTGGCTGAACCGCGTCAGCGTCTATGTCGAGCACCTCATCAGTCCGCTTTTCGAGGCTGAGCGACGTCTGCCTGAGGACATGCTCAACGACCTTGCCGAGACATTCCATGAACATACGGTCTCGGTCGTCTTGTTCGGCAGCTACGCCCGCGGTGAGCAAGCGCCGGACAGCGATGTTGACGTGGCGCTAGTCACGGCGGACGGTAGGAACGCATCTGCAGTCGAGTCTGTGGCCGCCGATCACGTCACCGCGTTTCGCGACAAGTTCTGAGTCTCGCTGTCATACCTCGTCTATACGATGAGCGAAGCCCGGTCGTTGTCGTATGTGAGCCCCGGACTCCTCCAGTCCATCAACCGCGACGGCATCGTCGTCTCGGGCCTAAGTCCGTGGGAGTGGAGTGCCAATGCCCAGGAATGATGATGTCCGCGCCTCGACGGTACAGGCATCGGTGGGGTGGTCGACTTTCCGATGATCGAAAGGCCTCCAGGTGGTCAACTCTTGGAGTATCGAACACGCGAGCGCGCTCACGGTACGAGAGCCACGTCTTGATCACCTGGTAGCCGCCGATGGTGTAGCGCCACACAGTCGAAGGTACGCAGCACCAGTACGCCTTGTCGTTGAGATACACGTCGAAGCACGTCTCGTCGAGAAGGGCAAAGTCGAGTTGACTCATTAGGAGCGGCCGAATGCCCTCAAGAGGCGTTAAGAACGACCAAAAGCGACCATAAACCGCCAAATATCGCCCCAAAAGAATCACTCGCTGACGGACTCTGAGAGGGGCAGGATGTAGTGCGATGCCCGCTTCTCGCCCCTCAGCACGAGGAGACCCTCGCCCGTCATGCGCGCGAGGAGGCGTTTGGCCTGTTCTGATTGCGATGCCTCGCACCGGTGATTGCGCCGTTGTCCTCTACTCCGATCAACAGCACGCCGCCCTCGTGATTCGCGAGGGCCACTACCTCTTCGTACATGTCCGAGCTGCTGAGTGGCCCTTGATCGGACTTGAACTCATGCTCGAGTGTCTCGCCTCCAGCGATGATTCGCAGGATGTCGTCACCTGAGAGGGCCACTACTTCCCCCACTCCCACACGTCCGCCTTCACGCGCTCGTAGTTGGCGTCGAGCTCGGGCTGCATGAGCACGAGCGCGGTGATGCGGCGCACCATCTCGGTGACGTAGCGTGCCTCCTCGGGCTTGAGGTCGCGGCCGAGCAGCGCGCGCTCGCGGTACGACAGCCATTTCTTGATCACCTGGTAGCCGCCGATCGTGTAGCGCCACACCGCCGAAGGCACGCAGCGCCAGTACGCCTTGTCGTTGAGGTAGACGTCGAAGCACGTCTCGCCGAGGAGCTCGACGGCCTGCTCTGCCGACATGCCGAGTGTGGCCGCGTGCTCCGCGATGGCTGCGCGCTCGTCGCTGGTGTACGCGCGCACCTCAAGCTTGCCGACCGACGGCATCGTGATGCCGCCCTTGCCGGCGATGCCCCAGCGAGCGGTGACGGCGAGGTCGGTGGCGGGGTCGAGGGCGCCCGCCCTGATCGCCAAGGTGCCGACCGGTGCTCCTCCAGTGAACGGCTGCAGCGGGTCGAGCAGTCGTGCTACCCGGTCTCCCAATGCAGCCGACTGTCGAAGCACCTCTGGACCATCTGGAAGGGGAACGCGAGGCCAGTCCTGTACCAGAGCGCTGACGTTTTCACGTCTGTATGCAACGGCGTTCAGGATTGCGATTGCGTGCTCGAAGAGCAAGCCGGATTCATCGGGGCCATAATGGTCTACCATTCCGCACGAGATGTTCGGCCGACGGTCTGAGCCGCCGCTCAGCAGGCCCTCGGCCTGGAGCAGGCTCTTTGGGAAGAAGCTGGAGAGCCCGTTGCCCATGTTGTCGCCAAGAACCGTCGTCACGTTGCCGCGATCGAAGACGTCCTTGGGTTCGCGCTGCCGCACCTCGAGCCATCGCACTGCGCCGTCGACGTGAGAAACGTACTCTGGGCGCGCTCGATCGAGCAGGCTGGCTTCCGGCTCCCAGTAGATCCACCTGATGTCGAGGGGCTTGTATGCGTAGCGCAACACCTGCTCCGGGCGAAACCCTTTACTGATGAGAGAGCGTCTGGTCACGGATGGAGCGTACGAGCCGCTTCTCTCCATCACGTCAGGCCATCGAAGGGCGATATCGTAATCGCTGGCATCAGGGTCCAGGTACTGTTGGATTCGCTCCTCGAGTCGCTCTCTGTCGATGTCCACAACGAAGTCATCGCGGCTGGTCTTCACTCCCGGGAACGACACGGGGAACAGGTCTGGAATCCTTGGCCAGTCCAGATAGCCCTCAACCACCCCAGCCGGGCGGAACGGCAGCCCGAGCTCGAGGATGGGCTCATGAGACTCGTACCCAGCCGGCTCCGCAGAGGCCGAGCACTCGAGCTCCGACCGCTTCTCAGCGCCCCACCATGCGCGATACGCCACGCTGCTGGACTGCTCCGCACCCTTCACGAGCAGGCCGATCGCGGTCCCGACCTGTATTCCCTCGCGGTTCTTCTCGGTTGAGAAGATGCTCGGATCGGGCTTGCCCTCCGGCGTGACCTTGCCGGTGCGGTACTTGTCACCATTGAGGTTGTCGACGCGTATCGAGTCGAACGCCTCCAGGAATCGCTCACGCATTCCGGTGAACGACAAACTGTCGATCCAGCTGTTGTTCGTGATCAGGCACACCACGCCCTTGCCGCTGCGCTCGGTGATCTGCCGCTCAGCCATCCGGTAGAACCGCACGTACAGGTCGTTGAGCCCCTGGCCCTGCGGCTTGGGTGCGCGTTTGGTGGTCCGATACGCCTCGGACAGGCTGCGCTCCTCATCAACCGCCATTCCCGCGTACCCGTTGTACGGAGGATTGCCGATCACAACGAGGATCTTCTCCTCGCGTTTGATGCGGTCGGCGGCGTCGCGCTCCTCAGCAAACTCGGGGAAGAGCAGCGTCGAGTGCATCTGACCCGCAACCGCACGCTTGTCCTTCGGCGGCTGGACGGCCCCATCGCCCCAGCCGGTGAGCGCGTTGGTCAGGTAGACGGCGGCGCGCTCGTCGGCGTCCTTGAGCGGCACGCCCAGCTCGGCCAAGAGGATGCCCATCTGCAGGTGTGCCACCACAAATGGCGCCGGCATGATCTCAAAGCCGATCACGCGATCGAGAGCCGCACGCTTCACGTCGTTGCGAGTAAGCGCGTCGGCTCCCTTGGCGGTGAGCGTGCGGTCGATGGTGCGGAGCACCTCCACGAGGTAGGCGCCGGTGCCGCAGCACGGGTCGAGCACCACCACGCTTGAGTCGGCAAGTCCGTCGGCGATGCCGAGTTCCTCGCGAAGCGCCCAATCCACGCGCGCCACCATGTACTTCACGACCTCATCCGGCGTGTACCACACGCCGAGCTCCTTGCGGAGCGCGGGGTCGAACGCCTCAAGGAACGGCTCGTAGAAGTACTGCACCGCGTGGTGCTCCTCGAACTTCTCGAAGAACGCCGCGCGATCGATGCGCCAGAGCACCTCCTCGGCCCACTCGAGCACTTCTGAGATGCCGAGCTGCCCGAGCTGCCGCACATCGGCGAACTGACGGAAGAGTTCGTAGACCATCGGGACGTGGAGGGTGGCGGTGGCCGTCTCCCACTGGAAGCGGCTCTCCCACGGGATCTCTTCGTTCCGGTCACGCCCGCGCGCCCAGAGCACCCAGGCGGCGAACATGCCGTAGAAGAGCGTCTGCACGAGCGTGGAGCGGAAGAAGTGGTCGCCCTTGTCGCCCTCGAACTTCAGGCCGAGCGCGTCTTCGAGCTGCGAGCGAAGCGCATCGAGTGCGGGCAGCTCGTGTTTCTGTTCGAGACGCAGGCGCGCGGTGCGCGCATAGCTTGCGAGGAACCACGCGAGGTCCTTCGGGTCCGAAAGCGGCGCGTTGTGGAGGAGCACGCGCCGCAAGAACTCCACGAGACCCTCGCCCGCGTCCTCGGCGTACTTACGCGGCTGCTGCACGCGCGCCCAGAAGCCCGCCTCGGTACCGGCCAATCGCAGTGTCTCGAGGATGCGCGTGCCCGTGCCGTCGGCACTGCGGCCCACGAGCACGAAGTCGCGCAAGTTGGTGACGAGCACGAGACCGTAGCGCTCCACGTACCTGGTCACCTGTTCGCCTTCGGCGGTGACCAGCGCGTCGTCGGAGGTGCCCTTCACTTCGATAGCGCCTCGTCCGGGGATCTGACCGAAGAGCGTGTCAGCGCCCGGTTCCCAGCCCTTGAGTTGCGGGGCGGTGAAAAGGCCGCCATCGGGAATCCCCGCGCCGGTGTTCCGGAGGTTGATGATCGCGGTGACCTTGGGCTTGAGCCCTGCGCCGATCGACGTCAGGAGCGCCTGAAGCGCCGGGTAATAGCTCGTCTCAGCGACACCCGCGCCAGATGCGTGGATATCGCGCAGCGTGGTGAAGTACCCCTCGATCGGATCCCGCACGTGCCCTCCCTCGGCGGCGACGCCTGGCCGCATCACAGCATAGCAGTCGACTGCGACATGCCAGGCTCATTCGCCGCCGTGCAGGACCTCGGCCAGGTCCTCGGCGGGAGAGAAGACGAACGCCCGGCCCTCGGTGCGCACGGTGAGATAGCCGCGATCGCGCAGCTCCAGCAGGTCAGCCCGAGCAGTGGGATACGAGACGTCATGTGATGCCCGGTGCGACTCCACGGTGAACTCGGTGGTCCTGTCGGTTATCGCCCGGGAGAGCAGCGCGCGCTGGCGATAGTTGAGCGTGGTGTCCTTGGAGACCGCGCGTGCCAGCTCACGGTCGCGCGTGGCTCGCCGCTCGATGTACTCCCACAACTCCTTGAGCGCTGACTCCACCGCGTGCAGATGGAACACGAGGAAGTACGTCATATCGGCGTCGTCGGTCTCGGCGTACAGATACGAACGGTCGTACTGACCTCGCCGGCGCAGGATCACCCGTGAGACTGGGACGAACTCCAGCAACCGGTAGCCGTGCTTCAGCAGGTAGAGGTAGAACAGCGCCCGCGCGGTTCGCCCGTTGCCATCCGCGAAGGGATGCAGGTGCGCGAGCCAGAAGTGCAGGATGCACGCCCTAAGGACCGGATGCTGGAATTCCGGGCCGTCATCGTTGGCCCAATCGCACAGGCGCTCAAGCTGATGCGGGATCGTACTCGCGGGTGGAGGGACGTGGAGGATGGAGCCGGTGGCGTTGTCATGCACCATCACATCGTCTTCGGCGCGCAACTGGCCAACATCGGTGGCGTCCTCAAGCGTGCCATCCGTCAACGATGCCTGGATGCGGATGATGAGTTCGGGGGAGAACGGCTCCTCGGGGTGCTCCCTCAGCATCGAGATCGTCCGGTAGTTGTTGAGGATCATCCGCTCGGCGCGGTCGCGCGGCCTCCGGCCGGTGCGGAGCATGTCTTTAGCCACTCGCCGCGTAGTGGCTGCTCCTTCGATCTGGCTCGAAGCTATCGCTTCTTCCATAAGCGAACTCACGAGGTATCTTCGCTGCGCGTACTCGGGAATGCCTGCATCAGTCGAGGTGATGCGCCCGCCTGCGTCACGGTCGATCAGGTGGAGACAGCGCTGGATCTCCTCAGTGAGCATGTAGGTGAACGGGTGTCCGTGCGTGTCGACCACCGGGGTAGGCTTGCGGTCGATGCCGCGCAGCAGCTTCACGAAGTGCCAGGCGCTCTCCGGTGAGACGCTCTCGGGCATCGGGAGCTGCTTGAGGCGGTCCCAGTAGAGGTAGTCGCGGTTCGCCCGCCGAATCACGTCGGACAGTTCACCCGACTGCATGGCTTCCAGTACGCGCGGGAACGCCTCGGCGGAAAGCTGCCCCGCTGGAGCGGGTTCTGGCTTCTTGGGCATGGCGCTTCACCTCCTATCTATAAACTCCTATAGCTATCTATAGTTCTCTGCCAGCGGAACTGTCAAGCACGTAGCTATAAGTTCCTATAGCCATCTATAGTTACCGCGCGTTGTGCGCCCACTGGTTGCCCACCCCGATCGCTGCGTTGACATTCCTCCGTCGCCTATTTAGACTGACTAGTCAGTTTATATCGTGGCACACCGTGCCCGACGAGAGGAGTCTGAACCCCCCATGACCTCGCTTCACATCGCGCGCACGGAGTGGAAGCGCGTGACCTCGAGCCGCCTGTTCAGGGCCGGCATCATCGTGGTCGCGCTGATCCCGCTCCTCTACGGTGCGCTCTATCTCTGGGCCTTCTGGGACCCGTACGGCAACCTCGACCAGATCCCCGTGGCCATCGTGAACCTCGACGAGCCGCACGAAGCTGATGGATCGATCCTGCAGGCCGGCATGGACCTCACCACGGAACTGCTCGATGGCGAGACGCTGGGCTGGGTCGCCACGTCGGCCAGCGAGGCCTCCGACGGGCTCGCCGACGGTACCTACTACGCCGTGCTCACGATACCCGCGGACTTCTCCGCCCACCTCGCCACCGCCAACACCACCGAGCCGCTGACCGCGCACCTCGAGGTGGAGGAGCGCGAGTACGCGAGCATGATCGGCGCGCAGATCGAGGACCGGGTCTTCGCCGAGGTTCGCACCGCCGCCTCCGAGAGCACGACCCGCTCGTATCTCGACAGCATCCTGCTCGGCTTCTCGGACATGCGCGGATCGCTCACCGAGGCGTCGCTCGGCGCCGACGAACTCGCCACGGGCATCGCGCGGGCCGCTGACGGTGCATCGCAGCTGGCCGACGGCACTACGTCCGCCGCGAGCGGCTCGGCCGACCTCTCGGCCGGCCTCGATCAGCTTGCAGCCGGGATGGCCACGGCGGACGCGGGCGCCGCGAGCCTCGCCGCTGGGGCGAGCACGCTTGACGGCGGTCTCGCATCGGCGGACACCGGCGCGCAGACGCTTGCCGGCGCGACCCGCCAGATCGCGGACGGCGCCTCGCAGCTGTCCGCGGGCGTAGGCTCGCTCGCTGCCGGCGCCTCGCAGACCGCAGCAGGCGCATCGGCCCCCGCGGGCTACCTCGATGCGTACGCCGCCACCCACCCGGAGGCACTCGCGGATGCGAGCTTCGCCACGGCACTGGCGGCCGCACATCAAACGAGCGCAGGTGCCGCAACGTTGGCCGCCGGGCTCGGCTCGGCGGCCAGCTCGGCACAGACGCTCGCCACCGGTGCCGCACAGGCGGCCTCGGGCTCGTCGTCGCTGGCGGCCGGCATCGCCACGGCGCGCGCCGGATCCACGCGCCTCGCCTCGGGCGCCCGCGAGCTGGCTGCTGGCACCGGCGCGCTCGCGTCCGGAGCATCCGGAGCGGCCGACGGCGCTCGTGAGCTCACCACCGGCCTCGGCTCGCTTCGTGATGGCGCGGGCAACCTGGCCACGGGTCTCGCTCCGGCCGTGTCTGGATCGCGCGAGCTTGCGGATGGCATCTCCGTCGGCGCTGCCGAGCTGCCCGACTTCACCGATGAGGAGCGGGCGGCCAACGCGGCGATGATGGCTTCGCCGATCGAGCTCGACTCGGCGGCTCTCGGCGCGGTGCCCAACTACGGCACCGGCTTCTCGCCGTACTTCATCCCGCTCGCGCTGTGGGTCGGCGCGCTCATCGCCTACTTCCTGCTCGCCCCGCTGCCCGAGAGGGGTGTGCGCGAGGGCAAGAACCCGCTCGCCGCGGCACTTGGCGGGTTCTGGCCGGCGGCAACGCTCGGCGTGGTGCAGGCCGTCATCCTGGTGCTCGTGCTGCAGATGGCGCTCGGGCTGGAGGCCGCGGCCACGCCGGCGCTGTACCTGTTCGCGGTCCTGTGCGCACTCGCGTTCGTGGCGGTGCTCCAGGCGCTGAACGCCCTGTTCGGCATCGTGGGCAAGCTCCTGGCGATCGTGGTGCTCATGCTCCAGCTCACCTCGGCGGCGGGCACCTTCCCCATCGAGATGCTGCCGGGCTTCTTCCGCACCATCAGCCCGTACCTGCCGATGACCTACGCCGTCGACGGGCTGCGGCAGGCCATCTCCAGCGGGAACATGTCGGTACTGGCGCACGATGCCTGCGTGCTCGGGCTGTTCGCGGTCGGCTCGCTGCTGCTCACCTCGGTTGCAGCCGTGCTGGCGCGCGGGTGGTCCTCCGAGCGGCTAAGACCGGCGCTCCAGCTCTAGGCCGGAACCGGGCGCCGGGGCAGCCAGGCTCCGGCGCCCCGCGCGGTGGCGGAGTCGCGGCATGACTGCCTATAGTCTTTGAGACTCTTCTCCACTCGTGTAATTTCTCAGGGACCGCCCCCTTG
>JAZIGI010000022.1:0-35146 GCA_036679125.1 Actinomycetota bacterium
GTACTACACGCCGAACAGCGCGCACGACGTACCGGCCGTGCCCTCGGATGCGGCAGTCTTGCTGGAGCAGTACGGTGGCCGCTTCACCGGGCCTGACAGCGGCCTCGTGTACCTCACGTTCGATCAGGGCTACGAGAACGGCAACACGCCCGCGATCCTGGACGCCCTCGCTCGCAACGGGGTGAAGGCGACCTTCTTCGTGACCGGCGCGTACGTGAAGAACAACCCCGAGCTCGTGCGTCGCACCGCCGAGGAGGGGCACGTGGTGGGCAACCACACCCTGAACCATCCATCACTGCCCGGTCTGGTGGACGATCCTGAGGCGTTCGAGTCCGAGCTGGCGGAGACCGCACGACTCTACCGGGAGGTCACGGGCCGCGAGATGGCGCACGTGATGCGCCCGCCGATGGGGGAATACAGCGCGCGCTCACTGTGGCTCACACAGCGGCTCGGCTACGAGAGCGTGTTCTGGGGATTCGCGCACCGCGACTGGATCGTCGACGACCAGCCGCCGGTGGATGTCACCGTGCAGAGGATCCTGGGTGGCAGCCACCCCGGGGCGATCTTCCTCCTGCACGGGGTGTCCTCGAGCGACACGCAGGCGCTGGACGCGGCCATCAAGGGCCTCCGCGCACAGGGCTACGGATTCGGGACGCTGTAGGGCGGGCACGCTCGCCGGCAGCCGGGACTGGCGTGTGGGCTCTTATTGCGTTAGAATCCGAAATAGGACAGACTAGCAAGAAGGATGGACGATGGACCGCGAGATGACGGAGACACAGGAGCGCGAGCGTGCGTTCGCCGAGGCCCTCAAGGCCGACGGCCTGCGCATGACGCACCAGCGCCTCGAAGTGATCAAGGAGCTTGCGGCCGCGCGACATCATCCTGACGCTGACGAACTCTTCACTGCTGTCAGGGAGCGGGTGCCCACGATCTCGCGGGACACGGTGTACCGCACGCTCGCAACGCTCGTCTCGCGAGGACTCGTGGAGCGCCTATCCGCTCCCGGCGCCGCGCGTTTCGACCCCGATGTGTCCTCGCACCACCACTTCGTGTGCACCAGGTGCGGCAGGATCATCGACCTGGGGACGGAGGCGCTGGTGGAACACGCCGTGCCGTCGGGGCTTGACGGTGTGGCCGAGGTGACGTCGGTGCGACTCGAGGTCAAAGGCGTGTGCGCGGAGTGCGCCACCGGGGCTGGAGAGCACCACGAGGGCTTCTGAGGGTACCGCCCGGCGGCACGATCAGCCGGAGGACATACGGCCGTATCAGCTACGCCGCGATGGCGGCAACGGATGAAGAGGAGTGGTGTACATGAGCATCCTCGTTGGGAAAGAGGCCCCGGACTTCGAGGCCAGCGGGTTCCATGAGGGCACGTTCGGCAAGTTCAAGCTCTCGGACTACCGGGGCAAGTGGGTGGTGCTCTGCTTCTACCCGGGTGACTTCACGTTCGTTTGACCGACCGAGATCTCGGCGGTCGCCAAGAGATATCCCGAACTGCAGGAGCTGGGTGTCGAAGTCTTCTCGTTCAGCGTGGACAGCGTCCACTCTCACAAGGTGTGGAACGAGACCGAGCTCTCCAAGATGGTCGACGGCGGTGTCCCGTTCCCGATGCTGTCGGACGCCGGCGGCAAGATCGGCGAGCTCTACGATGTCTACAACGGCGCGGTCGACGTGCGTGGCCGCTTCATCATCGACCCCAACGGCGTCATCCAGGCCATGGAAGTCCTGACGCCGCCTGTGGGCCGGAACCCCGAGGAGCTTATCCGCCAGATCAAGGCCTACCAGCACCAGCAGGCCACCGGCGAAGTCATGCCGTCCGGCTGGCAGCCAGGTGATCCCACCCTCACGCCCAGCGACGACCTCACCGGTCACGTCTGGGAGGTCTGGAAGCCATAAGCCTGTCTCCGATGGACAAGGAGTCGCACATGGAAGCGATCGATCAGGTGCTCGAAGCGATGAAGGCGGCCGGTGAGCCGGTTGCGGCGGGCAAACTCGCCGAGATGACCGGTCTCGACCGCAAGGTCGTCGACAAGGCGATGGACGCTCTCAAGAAGACCGGCGCGATCGAGTCGCCGGTGCGCTGCAAGTGGCAGCCCAAGGCCTGACAATCGCCTGACGCGCCGACGCGAAGGGGCCGCTCCCATCCCGGGGCGGCCCCCTCAACGTGCGTTCAGCCGAGCGTCTCGGGGAGGGGTCCTTCATCGGCGAACCACTCGCTCTCGAAGTCTCCGTCAGCGATCGAGTCGATGGGCAGTCTGAGATACCTGCCCCGGGCCTCCACCGCCACACTGCCATCGTCGAGGCGGATCTCTCCGCTGCCCTCGAAGATCCGTCCGGAGTCCTTCGTGATGCGTGCGTGGGCGACGATCTCGCTGCCGAGCGGCACGGGCTTGCGGTAGCGCACGGTGAGCTCGATCGTCACGCCCCACGCGTCGGGATCGGTGATGTTGATGGCGCGCCCGATGGCCTCGTCCAGAATGGTGGACGCGATGCCGCCGTGCAGCCGACCCGGGTAGCCCTGGTGCTCCTCACGCGGGGTGAACACCCCCGCGAGCTCACCCGTGTCGAGTTCGTAGAAGCGGGCGTGCAGCCCCGCGGGATTCTCGACACCGCACACCATACACATGCGGCTGATGTTCTGTGCGCTCCGTACACGCTCGGGCATGGTCGTCCTCTCCTTCGGCAGGACACCATTGTACGGCTCCGGATCCCGGCCGCCGCGGGGTACGATAGCGGCCGACACGAAGAACGGGAGGTGTGCCGGTGTCCGCTTGGTATGAGATGCTCCACTGCCCGGTCTGCGCCTCGGTGTTCGAGCCGCCGGCCGGCTCCCTTGTCTGCGCGTCCGGCCACTGCTTCGATATCGCACGCCAGGGCTACGTGAATCTGCTGTCCGGTGGAGCGGAAGCGGGCACCGCCGACACGCGGGACATGGTCGAGTCCAGGAGACGCTTCTTCGCGTCCGGGCACTACCGCAGCCTGATCGAGCGGGTGGCTGCCGTGACGGCGGGTGCGATCCCGGGCGTGTCCGGCTGTGTCGTCGACGCCGGTGCGGGGACGGGCGACTACCTTGCGGCCGTGCTCCAGGCGGCCCCGGGCCGGGTCGGCCTCGCTCTGGACCTCTCCAAGTACGCAGCGCGATATGCGACGAAGGCACATCCGGATATCGGCGCCGTGGTCTGTGATGTCTGGGGCCGGCTGCCCGTGCGCAGCAGCGTCGCCGCGGCGGTGATGAGCGTGTTCGCACCGCGCAACGCCGCTGAGTCGGCGCGCGTGCTTGCGCCCGGCGGTGCGCTCGTGGTTGTCACGCCCACCACGAATCACCTTCGCGAGCTCGTCGGCCCGCTCGGCATGCTCACCGTGGACCCCGACAAGGGCGCCCGTCTCGAGCGTACGGTCGGCGCTGTCTTCATGCGGGAGCGTCTGGAGCTGTGCGAGTACCGGGTGGTGCTGTCCGCGGAGGAGATGATCTCGCTGGCCCTGATGGGGCCGAGTGCATGGCACGCCTCGGCGCAGAGCGTTCGAGCGGCGGCCGAAGCAATCGGCGGCGGGGTCGATGTCACGGTGTCGGCAGAGATCGGAGTCTGGCGCGTCCGTCGCCCACAGTGCGCGGGCGGGGAAGTGTGACGCGGCTCACGGTTCAGGGTGCCCACATGGCCTATGGTATGGTCGTCTCACCTTCACATGCCCCCGGCAAAGAGGAGCCGCATCATGCCCTGTCCGGTATCCGATGCCTGCGAACTGCACCAGGCACTCCGCTCAAGCGTGATCAAGCGTGTCCGCTATCCGCACGTCCTGCCACAGTGCGAGGGGACCCAAGGGGAGCAGTGCGCCCTCTACGCGTACCTCTCCACCGGTCGTCCGGTGCCCCAGGGACTGCTGCCCGACGGTTCGACCGGCGACTACGCTGACAGGTCGGCGGGCCAGGCGTACCGGTTCATGGTGATCGAGGACTCCCAGGTCTTCGCCACGCTGACCGCGAGCACGCTCCGGACGCACTTCCAGGGCGCTACGGTCGACACCAAGTCGTCCTTCTCCGCCGCCGAATCGGATCTTGGCTCGGTCCAGTACACCGCCGTGATCTGCGGGTACGGTCTGGGCGGAGACCACACGGTGCACGACGTCCGCAGGGTCACCCGGGTGCCGATCGTGGTGCTCACGGGCCGCCCCGACGAGATCGCGCTGCCGTCCGGCTCGCGCAAGGTCATGAAGGCGTCAGGACCGGAAGCGCTTGCCAGCGCCGTGCGGGAGATGACCTCCTAGCCGAACGTACTGCGGCACCCATAACGCGAAACGGGGACCCCTCAGGGTCCCCGTCGTGTATCCGGGTGGTCTCTCCGCTCGGCTTACCGCCGACGGCGTCCCTTGCCGCGGCTCGAGCTATAGACCGTCCGCACGGAGCGGGTCGCCGTGCGCTCGGCGCTGGGGATGAGGCGCTGTTGCGAGTATTCGAAGCCCTCGGCATCATGCGTGTTGAGCACGGCGCCGATCTTCACCTCGATGTCGCGGAACGACTCGTGCTCCTCCGGAGCGAGCAGCGTGAACGCCGTGCCCGTCTTGCCCGCGCGGGCCGTACGGCCGATGCGGTGCACGTAGTCCTCGGGGGAGTTCGGCAGGTCGTAGTTCACCACGTGGCTCACGTCGTCGATATCGATGCCGCGCGCCACCACATCGGTGGCCACGAGCACCCGGCAACGGCCGCTCTTGAGGTTGTCGAGCGCGCTCTGGCGCTGCGACTGCGAGCGGTCGCCGTGGATCGCGGCGCTCTTGATACCGTTCTGGTGCAACACCTTGGCCACGCGGTCGGCGCGGTGCTTGGTGCGCGTGAACACGATCACGCGGTCGATGTCGTCTTCTTTGATGAGGTGCACGAGAAGCTGCGCCTTCTGCTGACCGCCGACGGGATACACACGCTGCTCGATGAGCTCGATCGGCGTGTTGGCGGGAGCCACCTCCACCCGCACCGGATCGTGCAGGGTCGAGCTCACGATGCGCATCACGTCGGAAGACATCGTGGCCGAGAACAGCAGGTTCTGCCGCTCGGCCGGGATGGCCTGGATGATCTTGCGCACCTGCGGCCAGAAGCCCATGTCGAGCATGCGGTCGGCCTCGTCGAGGACGAGCACCTCGACGTTCGAGAGGTTCGCGACCTTGCGCTCCATCAGGTCGAGCAGGCGGCCGGGAGTGGCGACGAGGACGTCCACACCGCGCTTCAGGGCCTTCGTCTGCGGCTCGTATCCCACACCGCCGTAGACCACGGCCACGCGGTGCTTGGTGTGCTTGGCCACCTGGAGGGCGACCTCTTCGATCTGGCCGGCAAGCTCACGTGTGGGCGTGACCACGAGCGCACGGGGTCCGCCGGGCTTGGCGGGGATGCGCTGCATGAGCGGGAGCACGAACGCCGCTGTCTTGCCGGTACCGGTCTGCGCGCAGCCCACGACGTCGCGGCCTTCGAGCACCACCGGGATGGCGTCACGCTGGATTGGGGTCGGGCTGGTGTAGCCCATGGAGGCCACGGCCTCGAGAAGGCGTGGCGAAAGACCCAGATTGTCGAAACTCAAGTAGGACTCCTTCCTCGTGCGCCATATCAGGTCGCACTGCGGGCAGACGCAGTAGTCCTGACAGTTCACGAGGAAAGCGAAGGACGACCGAGTCTTGGTTAAGGCGCCCGGTTCCGGGCGCTGCGTTCTGTGAAGTATAGCGGCCGAGCGGTCAAAACGCGAATCGGTACGGGTAAGAGCGTGGTACAGGAGGTGCGCGATGGGTGATGTCCCCGTGACTGTACGGCTGTTCGGCGCGCTGTATGCGCTGCAGAAGGAGCGCGGCGGGCCGACGGTGCTAGAGATCGATCTGCCCTCCGAGGGCGTGACCGGCGCGGAGCTCGCAGCCATGCTCGACCTGCCACTTTCGATGATCGAGGGCGTGTTCTGCAACCGGACCGTGCGTCCTCTCGGTCATCGCCTGATGCCGGGTGACCGGGTCGCGTTCGTGCCAGAGGGGACTCCCGGACCGCACCGGTTCCTCCTCGGCCTGTACGCGGCGGGAAAGGAGGGCGAGCCGTCCGTCGACACGTCGTCGTGACTGCATGGAGCAAGGGGATGAAGTGCATAGAAGCACGGCCGAGCCTCCGCTTTCCGGCCAGTGAGCGGAGGAATCGGATGACTGAAGGGAGCGGCATATGCGTGAGATCTTGAGGGTCGACATGTCCACGCTCACGATCAGCAGGGAACCCCTGCCGGAGAAGTGGGCGCGGTACGGCGGGAGGGCGCTGACCTCGGCGATCGTGTTCACAGAGGTCCCGGCCGACGCCGATACAATGGGACCGGACAACAAGCTGGTCATCGCACCCGGCCTCCTCGGCGGCACGAGCGCCCCGAACGGCGGGCGCCTCTCGATCGGCGCCAAGAGCCCGCTCACGGGGGGCCTCAAGGAGTCGAACTCGGGTGGTACGGCAGCGCACGCGCTCGGCAAGATGGGCGTCGCGGCGATCATCATCGAGGGCGTACCGGCCGACAAGACCGTCGCCTACGCGCTCCGGTTGTTCCCCGACGGCACCGTCGACCTGGTGCCGCGCCACGACCTCAAGGGCCTCGGCACATACGAGACGGTCGCCGTGGCCAAGGGCATCGAGGCGGCCGAGCACCGGTACAGCGAGAAGGTCTCGTTCATCGTCAACGGCCCGGCCGGTGAGATGGGCATGAAGTCGGCCGGCATTGCGATCACCGATCCGCACGGCTACCCGAACCGCTTCGCGGGACGTGGTGGCCTCGGCGCCGTCATGGGAACCAAGGGCATCAAACTGATCGCGATCTTCGAGGAGGGGCTCAAGGGTAAGGAGCACGCCGACAAGGACGCGTTCATCGCGGCGGTGCGCAAGTTCTCTGGCGCGCTCACCACGCACGCGGTCACCAGCCAGGCGCTGCCGACCTTTGGCACCAACGTGCTGGCCAACATCATCAACGAGGCTGGCGGCTATCCCACCCGCAACTTCTCGAGCGGGCAGTTCGAGGGTGTGGACGGCATCAGCGGCGAGACGATGCGGGAGATCACCGTGGAGCGCGGCGGCAACGTCAAGCACGGCTGCCACGCCGGATGCGTGATCCAGTGCTCGCGCTACTACGTGGACAAAGACGGCCACTACATGACCAAGGGCCCGGAGTACGAGAGCGCGTGGTCGCTCGGCGCGGACTGCGGGATCAGCGATATGGATACCGTGGCGGCACTTGACCGCAAGTGCGGCGACATCGGCATCGACACCATCGAGGCCGGCGTCATGATCGCCGTCTACATGGCATCGGGCAAGATCGCGTTCGGCGATGGTGCCGCTGCGATGGCGGTGCTCGATGAGATCGGTCGCGGCACCGACCTCGGCAAGGTCTTCGGCGATGGTGCCGAGGCGACGGGTCTGCACTTCGGCGTGAAGAACATCCCGGTCGTGAAGCACCAGGGCCTGCCGGCCTACGACCCGCGCCCGATCCAGGGCATCGGCGTCACGTATGCGACCTCCACGCAGGGCGCCGACCACACCGCCGGCTACACGATCACGTCCAACGTGCTCGCGGTGGGCGGCACCGTCGACCCGCTCAAGCCGGAGGGCCAGGCGGCGCTCTCGCAGGGGTTGCAGATCGCCACAGCGATGCTCGACTCGCTCGGGTTCTGCATCTTCGTCGCGTTCGCGGTGCTCGACATGCCTGAGGCGTTCGAGGCGATCCACGAGATGGCCGCGGCTCACACGGGCGATGAGTGGGACGCCGACGCGCTCATGCAGCTCGGCAAGGAGACGCTCACCTACGAGCGGCTGTTCAACGAGCACGCCGGCTTCACCAACGCCGACGATCGGCTGCCGAAGTTCTTCCTCGAGGAGCCGCTTGCGCCGCACGACGCGGTGTTCACGGTGACCGACGAGGAGCTCGACAGCGTGCACAGCTTCGTTCCCGAGGTAGCGGCACAGCTCGGCATCAAGTAAGCGTACGTATGGATGCGTTCCGCAGCGCCGCCAGCATGCGGCGCTGCGGGCGCGTCTGGACCGGCCGGAGGTGGCTATGCAGGTCGATGTGGTGCTCTTCGCGCACTTCTCGGGATTCCAGCCCGACGGCAAAGGCGGGCGGCATGCGCGTACCTTCGAGTTGGCCGAGGGAACGACGATCGCAGATGTGATCGCGATGATCGGGCTGCCAGACGAGCCGCGGGTCATCTTCGTGAACAGCAGGCACGCACCCGAGGAGCGGGAGCTCCGCCAGGGCGACAGGCTCGCGATATTCCCACCCGTGGCAGGAGGCTGACATGATCGCGCCCGACACGCTCGACTTGCACCCGCACCGCCCGGACGAGGTCTCCGTACCGGTCCCGGACACCGCACTCGACCCCGAGCTGCGCGCACGGCTGCGCGGCTGCACCGTGGCGATCATCGGCTGCGGCGGTCTCGGCAGCAACGTCGCCGAGATGCTCGTGCGCTCTGGCGTAGGGCGCCTCACACTCGTGGACTTCGATGTCGTGGATGAGCGCAACCTCAACCGGCAGTTCTTCTTCCGCGACCAGATCGGCATGCCCAAAGTGATCGCGCTCGCCGAGAACCTCCAGCGCATCCGTTCGGATGTGCGCCTCGATCTGCTGCAGGACCGTGTGACGCCTGAGAACCTGCTCGGCGTGGTGCGCGGCGCATGCGCGATCGTCGAGGCCGTGGACGACGCGGGTGCCAAGGCGATGATCGTCAACACGTGTCTCGCCGAAGTGCCGAGCGTGCCGCTGGTCACCGCCTCGGGGCTTGCCGGCTACGGCTCCACCAACGCCATCGTCACCGAACGCATGGCCGAGAACCTGTACGTGGTGGGCGACCTCACCAGCGACGTCCGCGACGGCCACCCGCTGTTCGCCTCGCGCGTGATGGCCGCGGCCGCTGCGCAGGCGCACGCGGTGGTGCGCGTGCTGCTCGGCTACCCGGAGCCGTGAGGGACCGCGCTCACGCACGCGGGGCCGCTCGTGCTACCGTGCGGGCATGACCACCACACACCGATACGCGGCGACCTGCCCCAAGGGCGTCGAGCACCTGCTCGCGCTCGAACTCGGCGCGCTCGGCGCCGCCGAAGTGCGCGAGACGCGTGCGGCGGTCACCTTTGCTGGACCGCTCGAGACCGGTTACCGCGCCTGCTTGTGGTCGCGGCTCGCGAGTCGCGTGCTGCTGACGCTCGGTGAGTTCCCGGCGGCCACCGCCGAGGAGCTCTACGCGGGCATGGCGGCCATCCCATGGGAGGAGCACATCTCCGCTGGGGGGACGCTCGCGATCGACGTCGTGGGCACAAGCGCGGGCCTGACGCACACGAAGTTCACCGCCCAGAAGGCGAAGGACGCCGTGGTGGACCGCATCCGGGAACGTACCGGCACACGGCCATCGGTGGACTTCGAGCGTCCCGATGCGCGCCTCAACATCCGACTCCACAAGGAGCGCGCCACGGTCTCGCTCGATCTCTCGGGCGAACCGCTGCATCAGCGCGGGTACCGTGCGCCGGGTGAGCAGGCGGAGGCGCCGCTCAAGGAGAATCTCGCCGCCGCGGTGCTCGCGCGCGCTCTCTGGCCGGAGATCGCCGCTGGCGGGGGCGCGCTCGTGGACCCGATGTGCGGGTCGGGCACGCTCTTGATCGAGGGCGCCATGATGGCCGCCGACCAGGCCCCCGGGCTGCTGCGCGAGTACTGGGGCTTCGCGGGTTGGCTCGGCCACGATGAGGACGTGTGGCACGGGCTGCTGGACGAGGCCGATGAGCGTGCCGAGGCGGGTCGTGAGCGGTTGCCGGTGATCGCCGGGAGCGATCGTGACGCCGCCGCCATCGGGATCGCCCGCACGTGCGCGAAGCGCGCGGGCTTCGGCAGCGCTATCGCGCTTGCGGTGGGCGAGCTGAACGCGCTGACCGCTCCGGAGGGCGCCGCGCCGGGGCTTGTGGCCACCAACCCGCCCTACGGCGTCCGGCTCGGCGAGAGCGAGGCGCTGGCGCCGCTCTACGCGGAGCTCGGTGGGCGGTTGCTTGCGGAGTTCGGCGGCTGGCAGGCGGCGGTGCTCACCAACGACGAGACGCTCGCCCGGGCCACCGGTCTGCGCAGCCACGCCGCGCACACGCTCTACAACGGCGCCATCGAGACGAAGCTCTACCGCTTCGAGGTGAGCGCCGGTCAGGTGCGTGCTGAGGTCCGGCAGGCCCCCGCCGCGCGCTCGCAGGGCGCCGAGATGTTCGCCAACCGCCTCCGCAAGAACGCGCGTCACCTCGGCAAGTGGGCGCGGCGCGAGGGGGTCACCTGCTATCGCGTCTACGACGCCGATCTGCCAGAGTACGCCGTTGCGGTCGACCTCTACCAGGGCGCCGGCCCCGACGAGGAGCGCCGCTGTGCGCACGTGGCCGAGTACGCCCCGCCGCCGAGCGTGGACCCGGAGCTCGCGCAGGCACGCCTCACCGAGGCCGTGGAGGCCGTGGCCGACGTGCTCGAAGTCGCGCCCGCCGATGTGGCGCTCAAGGTGCGCAAGCGGCAGCGGGGGAGCGCGCAGTACGAGCGACAGGCTGAGCGTGGTGAGTGGGTAGAGGTTGCCGAGAGCGGTCTGCGCTTCCTGGTGAACCTGCACGACTACCTCGACACCGGGCTCTTCCTCGACCACCGGCCGGTGCGCGCGATCGTGCGTGATCTGGCGGCCGGGCAGCGCGTGTGCAACCTGTTCGCGTACACGGGGGCGGCGAGCGTGTACGCGCTCGCGGGCGGCGCGAAGTACGTGGCCACCGTGGACCTCTCGACCACGTATCTTGACTGGGCCAGGCGCAACACCGCGCTCAACGGATACGCCGACGGCCCCACGAACCGATTCTTCCGCTCCGACGTGCTGCGCTGGCTTGCCGACGAGCGCCGCCGCATCGAGGAAGGCCGTGCCCGGCGCTACGGACTCGTGTTCTGCGATCCGCCGACGTTCTCCTCGAGCAAGTCGATGGGGGAGCGCACGTTCGACGTGCAGCGCGACCACGTGGCGCTCATCACCGATGCCGCCGCGCTGCTTGAGCCCGACGGCGTGCTCGTCTTCTCCACCAACCTGCGCACGTTCAAGCTCGATGAGGCCGCGCTCGGCGACCTCGTGATCGAGGACGTCACGGCTGCCACGATCCCACCTGACTTCGCGCGCACCCCGCGGATCCACCACTGCTTCCTGGTGCGGCGGGGGTAGAGCGGGCACGGCACCACTCCCGCCGCGTGACGCGTGGGTCCGCCTGTCCTTGACGGGTCGCTCCGTGCGGCTCTATGATCACAGATGGTTGTAAACCGTCTGAAACGGAGCGCGTCATGGCCCGCACGGCAGTCACCATCGGTTTCTCGGCGCCGCCCGAGCTCGCCCGCGAGGTGGAGCGATTGGCGGCAGCGGAAGGCAAGTCGAAGAGCGAGCTCTTCCGCGACATGGTGCAGGCGTACAAACGGGAGCGCGAACTCATGGTGTTCGAGGACCTCTCGGCGTACGGGCGTGAGCGGGCCCGCCTGCGCGGGGTGCGGACCGAGGAGGATGTGGAGCGTCTGATCCACGAGGCGCGCGGTGTGTAGGGTCGTCCTCGACACGAGCGTGTACATCTCGGCATACGGGTTCGGCGGCAGACCGGCCGAGGTGCTGCGCGCGGCGATCACCGGTGAGTACGCGCTTCTGACCTCGCCGGCGGTCCTCGCCGAGGTGGCCGACAAGCTTTACACGGTCCTCGGCTTCGACGACGCGCACGTGCGGGCCGTCATCATGCAGCTATCGCGTATCGCCGAGGTCCTGCGGCCGGAGGCGCGCCTCACCGTCGTGTCCGATGACCCGGACAACCGCATCCTGGAGTGCGCCACCGAGGGCGCGGCGGATGTCATCGTCTCAGGCGACCATCACCTGCTCGATATCGGCGCATACCACGGTATCCGGATCCTCCGGCCCGCAGCGTTCCTGGCAGAGCGGGCGCACCGCGGCTAGAACATCGGCGTGGTCTGCTCCAGGAGACCCGAGCCGATGACCTGGCGGAACACGTCCACCGGGATCGTGGTGTCCCAGTTGCCGGTGAGCTTGGCCACGAGGTAGATCGCGAACCACACTCCCACCACCAGCAGCGGCCACACCCACGGCGCGATGCGCACCCGCCCGAAGGCCCGGGCCTCGAGCGCCCCCTCGACAGGGCACACCTTCACGCAGTCCATGCAGCCATCGCACTCGGCGGCGTGCACCGTTGCGACGTGCTGCACGTCCACGAACGCGTGGCAGGCACGCGTGCACTTCCCGCAGTCGATGCAGGTCTGGTCGTCGCGCTTCACCGCGCAGGGCGAGGCCAACCCCACCGCCGAGTAGAGCGCGCCGAGCGGGCAGGCATACCGGCACCACACCGGGCCGAGGAGCATCGACAGCGCGGACGCGAAGAGGATCACGATCAGGAAGATGGGCTGACCGAACCCTTCGATGATCTTGATGTCGGCGACCCACATGTACGGCAGCTCGCGGAAGCCGACCGCCTCGGGGACCGAGACCATCCCGACGAATGCGAAGAAGCCGAACCCGAGCACGTACCGGAAGCCGCGACCCGCGATGTCGAGCCACTTCGGGAGACGGATGTTCCTACCGCCGAGCAGGCGGCGGCCGATGGCGGCGGCGCCCTCCCAGAGCGTGCCCATGGGGCAGATCCAGCCGCAGAAGCCGCGCTTGAAGAGGAGCGAGGTGGCGAGTGCGGCGATGATGATGACGAGCCCCGCGGGCAGGAGCGTGTCCCAGCCACCGCCCTTCACCCACGCGAAGAAGCTCGTGAAGTGCCCGACCGGGAGGATGCCGGCGACGGCCTCCGGCCTCGGCACGAACGGCCCCTCTCCACGGGCCCATGCGGCGAACGCGAGCAGGCGTGAGGCAAGCCAGACGAACAGTACGAAGAATGCGCCCTTCACGAGCCAGCGGGAGGTGAGGACGCGGTGCGCGCGGGTGCGGAGTTCTGACATCGGCGGCCTTCTCGTTGTGTGTGGACGGGGGTTGCGCCGCTGCCGGACGGCCGCACAGCGGCCGATTCTAGCAGAGTGTGCGCTGCGCGGGCACCCGCCAGCGCGACTCCGGCACTAGCGTGGCACGGATATGTTCGCGTACACTTTCGGCGGGGCCAGAGGAGGCCCTTTGGATATGCGGCGCGACACCTGCCGATGGCGGGGGACGAGTCGGGTCGCACATGTTTTGCCCCGCGGGGCGAGAGGATGGGTTTGCATGGCACAGGGTACCGTCAAGTGGTTCAATCCGGACAAGGGCTACGGCTTCATCTCGCGTGAGGACGGCGACGACCTGTTCGTCCACTTCTCCGAGATCCAGAGCGAGGGCTTCAAGACCCTCGACGAAGGTGCCGCCGTCGAGTTCGACGTCACCGCGGGCCAGAACGGCAAGATGCAGGCGAGCAACGTTCGCAAGATCTAGCCTTCAGCCGAACAGAATATCGTGGAGAGCGGCCCGATACGGGCCGCTCTTCTTGTTGTGGGAGGACGTGTGCTAGCGTGCTGGTGACGCGGAGGAGGACGTGATGACGGGGTTCTTGCTTGTGGCGGCGGGTGGCGCGGTGGGGGCGTCCGCGCGGTATGCGGTGACGCTCCTGACGCCGCCCGCCAACGGCGCCTTCCCGTGGCATACCCTCGGCGTCAACGTGGCGGGCTCGTTCCTGCTGGGACTGCTCACGGCCGTGCTGCCGCAGACGGATGCCGGTGAGCGCTGGCGGCTGCTCGTGGGCGTGGGCGCGCTCGGCGGTTTCACGACGTTCTCCACGTTCAGCGTGGAGGCGCTCACGCTCGCCCGCGGCGACCAGTGGCTGCCCGCAGCCGCATACGTGCTCGGCAGCGTGGCTCTGGCACTGGCGGGCGCTGCCGCGGGGTACGCCGCGGGGCGAGCGCTCGCATAGGAGCACCCGCCCCGGTCCCGGTGCGAGTGGCGCGCCACCCGCGCTGTAGGCCACGCGCTGTCGCTACTCCTGCCGCGCGGCGTTCGCGAGGATCGCGTCATGCCAGTACTGCGCCATCCCCGCGTGGATCTTCTCGTACGTGGCCGTGAAGCGTGGATCGGCGATGTACATCTCGGCGAGGTTCACGTGCATCTCGTGCGAGCACGGGTAGAACCACGTGTCGATCTGCAGCCGGGCCTGCTCGGCCAGGTCCATCGCGCGCGGGTCGCTGGCTGCCACGCCCTCGTCCATCAGCCGGGCGGTATCGGTGCCGATCTGCTCGCTCTCGGCCTTGAACCGCTCCCAGTCGGCCTTGGTGTACGTGGCGGTGCGACGGCTCGACTCCCTGTAGGCATCGGACTCGCCCCAGCGCTCCTGGACCTCGTCCTCGTACTGGGCCGGGTCGAAGTCGCCGAACACCTCGAACATCTCTTCCTTTGTCATGCGGACCCCTGTCCTTTCTGCGTTGATGGCCCGTTCCACCGACGCGATGAGCGCCTCGGTGCGGACCGCCTTCTGGAGCAGCATCTCCCGTTGCAGTTCGAGCGCCGCGCGGCGGTCGAACGCGCCACCGGAGAGCAGGGTCGCGATGTCGTCGAGCGGGATCTCAAGCTCGCGGAACAGCAGGATCTCCTGCAGCCGCGCCAGGTCGGCATCGCCGTACAGCCGGTAGCCCGCCGCGGTACGGGCCGAGGGCACCAGCAGGCCGATCTCGTCGTAGTGATGCAGCGCGCGCACGCTTGCGCCACTCAAGCGGGACACCTCGCTTACCGTCAGGCCGTGCTGTTCGATCATCGGTCTCGTCTCCATCGCGTATCACCTCCGCCGAGCACAGTAGACCCTCACGTAACGTGAGGGTCAAGGGCGGATCCGCATCCGATCCCGGAGACGTGGCTGGCCGCTCGGGCGTGCTGAACGCGGTACGATGGGAGAGGCCGCGCGCCGGTCAACGTCAGAGAGGGAGGCGTCCATGGCACGGCAAGGATGGCGCACGAAGCGTGTCCGGAAGGCGGTGGCCGCTGTGGTGCTCGCGGTTCTCGGCCGGGGGCTTGTCGCATCGGCGCGGCTCGACGAGCGCGTGCGGGCCGAGGTGGCCGGGTGGCCCGACGGTACCGTGATCACGCTCCGCATCGCGCCGTTCGGCCCGCAGGTCTCGTGGCGGGTCGCAGGAGGGGTGCTGGAGCATCTCGGCGGAGGGGTGGCCGAGGGCGACCTGCTGGTGACCTTCAAGAGCGTGGATGACGCGATACCGTTGCTCCTCGGCATGCAGGGCGTGCTCGCGGCCTTCGCTGAGCACCGGGCGACGGTCCGGGGCGATCTGGCGGTGGCGATGTCGCTCGTGCGCTGTCTGCACATCGTTGAGGGCTACCTGTTCCCCGACGTAATGACGCGGCGCATCCTCCCGCATCCCGCGAAGCGTCGTGCGAGCCACATCACCGCATACGTGTTCCTGTTGTTCCGCACCGCTGCCGTGGAAGGAGCCGCCTCGTGATCCCCCACTACTACGAGTTCTGCAACTCGGCCAAGATCGTCTCAGGAGCCAAGGCCATCGAGCACATCGGCTACGAACTCGCCTCGCTCGGCGCGAGCAGACCGCTCGTGCTGACCAACACGCAGCTGCGGGAACTCAAGGTCGCGACCGTGGTGCTCGATGCGCTCAAAGACACAGAGGCCGACGTGGTCGCCATCTACGATGACGTGCCGGTGGACAGCTCGGTGGCGGTCGTGAACGACGTTGCGCGCGTGTACCGGGAGACGGGCGCCGATGCGATCGTGGCCGTGGGCGGCGGGTCGGTGCTCGACACCGCCAAGGGCGCCACGATCGTGCTCACGCACGGTGCCGAGGATCTGATGGACTATCGGGGTGCCGAGAGCCTGATGGGGCGCCGTGCGGTGGCGTTCATCGCGATCCCCACCACTGCGGGCACGGGCTCAGAGGTCACGTCCGCCGCGGTCATCAAGGATACCGAGCGCCATGTGAAGATGGGGTTCACGTCGCTTTCGCTCCTGCCCGACGTAGCGATCCTCGACCCGCGCATGACCGTCGGCCTGCCACCCCGGCTCACAGCGTCCACCGCCATGGACGCGCTCACGCATGCGGTGGAGTCGTTCAGCTGCGTGCAGGCGAACCCTCTCTCGGACTGCTATGCGCGCTCGGCGGTCGACCTCATCCGGGAGCACCTCCCTCGCGTGATGGCCGAGCCACGTGACGAGCAGGCGCGCCTGGCGCTGGCCAACGCGGCCATGCTCGCGGGCGCGGCGTTCAGCAACGCCATGGTGGGTATCGTGCACGCGATGGGACATGCCACCGGCGGTGTAGCGGGTGTTCCGCATGGCGACGCGATGGCGATCCTGCTGCCGCACGGCATGGCCTTCAACCTTGAGGTGGCGGGCGACCGCTACGGTGAGCTGCTGCTCGGTCTCGCGGGCGCCGAGGTCTACGCATCCACGCCGCGCGAGGAGCGTCCGGCGGCAGCCATCGAGGCGGTGCGCGCGATGATGCGCACGCTGCACGAGCAGGCGGGCCTCCCGCTGACGCTCGGTGAGGCTGGCGTGCTGCCGGAGCAGGTTCCGGACATCGCGCGGGCGGCGCTCAACGACGGTGCGATGTCGATGAATCCGCGGCAGCCCACGCTCGATGAGCTCACCGAGCTGCTGAAGGGCGCGCTGTGAGCGCCGCCCCGGGGGTCGCGTCAGGCACCTACGGGTGGATGGGGCGCGTGCTGCGGATCGATCTCACCACGCGCGAGGTGGCAGACCATCCGTGGAGTGCGGACGATCGCCGCACGTGGGTGGGCGGCAAGGTGATGGCCGCCCGTATCCTCGGCGAGATGGTGCCCGAGGCTGTGGACCCGCTCGGCCGGGACAACGTGGTGGTGATCGCCACGGGGCCGCTCACGGGCACCGGGGCGCCGTCGAGTGCGCGTTTCGACGTCTCGGCGATCTCGCCGATGACCGGGCTCCTCGCATCGTCCAACTCCGGCGGGCCGTTCGGTACGTACCTCAAACGAGCCGGGTACGATGCCCTCGTGCTCACCGGGGCGTCCGACAGGCCGGTGTGGCTCGAGGTGAACGAGGACGGCGTCATCTTCCACGAGGCCGGTGATGTGTGGGGCGCGCGCACCTCGGAGGCGCAAGCCGCCATGACCGAGACAGTGGGCCGCCGGTGCGGCACGCTCGCCATCGGTCCGGCCGGCGAGCATCTCGTCCGCTACGCGTGCGTGATCTCCGGCGAACGCGCGGCCGGGCGCGCGGGCATGGGCGCGGTACTCGGCAGCAAGAGCGTGAAGGGTATCGCGGCGTGGGGCGATCGGAAGGTGGCCGTGGCCGAGCCAGAGGCGTACCGGAAGCTCCTCAAGCGCTGGACCGCCTCACTGAAGCAACACCCCATCGCGGGTGGATCGCTCCCGGAGCTCGGTACCGCGGGCTTCCTCGCGCCGATGCAGGAGCTCGGGATCGTGGCCACGCGCAACTTCAGCGCCGGCCGGTACGAGCACTCGGGTGCGATCGACGGACGAGCGCTTGCCGCCTCGCGCCTGGTCTCGAACGCCGGCTGCCTCGCCTGCCCGATCCGCTGCGCGCGCGTGGTGGAGGTGGGCGGCCGTGAGGTGAAGGGGCCCGAGCTCGAGACGCTGGTGCTCCTCGGCGCCAACATCGAGAATCCAGACCTCGACCGCATCATCGAGTGGAACGTGCTCCTCGATGAGCTCGGCCTCGACACGATGTCCACCGGTGTGACGCTCTCGTATGCGATGGAGGCGGCCGAGAAGGGGTTGTGGGACAACGGTCTGCGCTTCGGGGAGACGGGGGGCCTCGCTGCGCTCTTCGAGGACATCGCGTACCGGCGTGGGCTGGGCGGCGAGCTCGCCGAGGGGTCGCGCGAGCTCTCGCGCCGTTACGGCGGCGAAGGGTTCGCGATGAACGTGAAGGGCCTCGAGCTCGCCGCTTACGAGCCGCGAGGGGCGGTGGGTCAGGGCCTCGGCTACGCGGTCAGCAACCGCGGGGGATGCCATCTGAACGCGGGGTATGCCGTGGCGCTCGAGGGGCTCGCGCTCCGCATGGACGGCCGTTCACCGCTCGGCAAGGCGGCGCTCACCGCGTTCTTCCAGGACCTGATGGAGGTCGTGTCGGCCACCGGGTGCTGCCTGTTCACCACGCTTGGCATCCTGCCCGGCTCGCTCGTTGAGCATCCGGAGCGGGGGCTCGGCGCGATCGTGGCGCGCGTGTTCTCGTACGCGGGCGGTGTGATGCGGCTGCTCCGGGTGCTGCCGCGCGGGCTTCTCGGCATCCCGATGCCGCTCGTGCCGCATATCCGCGCGTTCGAACTCGTGACCGGCGAGCGGTACCGCTTCGGCGGCTTCTGGAGCGTGGGCGAGCGCGGCTACAACCTCGAGCGCATGCTCGGCTTGCGGTTCGGGAACGGCGGTGCGCTTGGCGACACCCTGCCGAAACGCCTGTTGGAGGAGCCGCAGGACGTGGATGAGCCCGGGAGCGTGGTGCCGCTCGCGCGCCTGAAGGCCGACTACTACCGCCAGCGCGGTTGGACCGCAGAGGGCGTGCCGGAGCGGAAGCTGCTGACGCGGCTAGGCGTGCCTGAGCGGTGACGCCGGGATGGCTGGGTGCGCCTGAGCGGTGATGCCGGGTGCCGTCGGGCGCGCGTCAATGATCACGCCGACGCCGTGTCGCCGCTCCCGGTGGAGTATGCTGTCCGGCATGACTGCAACCATCGCACTCGCGCTCTCCACATCCGTGCTCTTCGGCGTCGGCGACTTCCTCGGCGGCGTTGCCACGCGCCGTGACTCGGCGTTCGCCGTGACCGGCACCTCGCATATGCTGTCGATCGTCCTGCTCGTGATCGCTGTGCTCGTGCTGCCCGATGCGAGCCCCACGGCGGCCGATCTTGGGTTCGGGGCGCTCTCGGGCCTTCTCGGCGTGGTGGGCGTGCTCTCGCTGTACGCCGCGCTCGCGGTGGGCCGCATGAGCATCGTGGCGCCGGTCTCGGCCGCGCTCTCAGCCGCGCTGCCGGCGCTGTACGACTTCGCGCGCGGGACGACGCTCTCCACGCTCACGATCACGGGGATCGGACTGGCGCTGGTGGCCATCGTGATCGTCAGCATCGCTCCCGAGGACCAGTTCCACGAGCCGAAGCACGAATACCGCCCGCGCAAGGCGCTCGCGCTCGCCGTGCTCTCGGGCATCGGGTTCTCCGGTGGGTTCATCGCGCTTTCGTTCACGTCGGCGGACAGCGGGCTCACTCCGATCGTCGCTGCGCGGGTGGTGTCGATCATCGTCTCGGTGGTCCTCGCACTGCGGTTTGGCGGTGGGTTCCCGGTCGACCGCACCGCGCTCGCGCCCACCATCGGCGCGGGGCTCACCGACGCGATCGCCAACGTCACCATCCTCACGGCCATCCGGCTCGGCCCGCTCGCGATCGCCACCGTGCTGGGCTCGCTCTTCCCGGTGGTCGTGGTCGCCCTTGCGCGCGTCTTCCTCAAGGAGCGGTTGCACGTCTGGCAGAAGTTCGGCGTCGCCGCAGCGGTGGCAGCGGTGCTGCTCTCGGCGATGCCCTAGCGCATCGGGCGGCGCGAAACGGCTGCGTTCGGGTACGCTTACCAGCAGGACCTGCAGCCGCGGAGCCCCGAGGAGGAGCGCATGATCGGACTCGATATCCCGGGCTACGGCTCGCTCGCACTCACACACCTCGTCCTCGACCTCAACGGCACGATCGCCGCCGGTGGCGAGCTCATCGAGGGCGTGGCCGAGGGCCTGCGCGCGCTTGCGGGCTCGCTCACCCCCGTCATCGTCACAGCCGACACCCGTGGCACCGCGGCATCGCTCGCCGAGCATCTCGGCGTTGAGCTGCACGTGGTGGCGGGGGAGTGGGAGGCCGGCGACAAGCTCGCATTCATCCAGGAGCTCGGCTCTGATGCGGTTGCGGCCATCGGCAACGGCTCCAATGACGCGCTGATGCTGAAGGCATCGGCGGTCGGTGTGTGCGTGATCGGTCCGGAGGGCGCCTCGAAGGCGGCGCTCGAGGCGGCAGACGTGGTGGTCACGAGCGTGGTCGACGCGATCGCGCTCTTTGCCGAACCCGCGAGGCTGCTCGCAACGCTGCGGACGGGCCTCCGATGACCAGCGCACCGGTGATCGTGGTGGTCGGCGGCGCCAACCTCGACATCGCCGGCATCCCCGAGGGCGGCTACATCCCACGCGACTCCAACGTCGGCCATGTGCGTACGAGCCCGGGCGGCGTGGGGCGCAACATCGCCGAGAACCTCGCGCGGGTAGGCGCGGATGTGCGCCTGGTGACCGCCTTCGGTGATGACGCCGACTCGGCGCAGCTGCGCGCGGCCTGCGAGACGCTCGGCATGGACTGCAGCTACAGCGTGCACGCGGAGGGCACGCCTTGCTCGCGGTATCTTGCGGTCCTGGATGCCGAGGGGGATCTGGCCGCCGCCGTCAACGACATGCGCGCTCTCGCCGCGCTGACACCCGAGCGACTCGACCCGGCGGCCTTCGCCGGTGCGTCGGCCGTCGTGCTCGATACGAACCTCTCTCCCGCAACGATCGCCCGGGCGGCGGAGCTTGCGGGCGATGCGCCGCTCGTGCTCGACCCGGTCTCCGTGGTGAAGGCCGAGCATGCCCGCACCATCCTCGGCCGCCTGACCGCGCTCAAGGCGAACCTCATGGAGGCCGAGGCGCTTTCCGGTGCGGCAGGCGCCGCGGCCGCCGCGACCAAGCTGCTTCAGATGGGTGTGCGGCAGGTGTTCGTGACGATGGGTCCGGCGGGCGTCTGGTGCGCCTCCGAGGCCGGCTCCTTCATCATCCCGTCGCGATCGCGCATAGTCCGCAACGCGTCCGGAGCGGGAGACGCGTTCACCGCTGGCGTGGCCTGGGGTATGGCGTGCGGGCTTGACCTGCGGGACACTGCAGAGATGGCGGCAACGCTCTCGGCGATCGCGCTCGAGAGCGAGAACACGGTCAACGAGCGGCTGAGCGCCGAGGCGCTCGCCGAACGGATGGAGGTGCCCCTACGATGAGGCCTCACCTGCGCATATCCGACGAGGTCCGGCAGGCGCTCGACGCCGGAAGGCCGGTCGTCGCGCTCGAGTCCACGATCATCTCGCACGGTTTCCCGTACCCGGCCAACGTCGAGTCGGCCCGTGAGTGCGAGCGCATCGCTCGCGAAGAGGGTGCCGTGCCCGCGACGATCGCCGTGATCGGCGGGCAGCTTGCGGTGGGTCTGAGCGACGCCGAGATCGAGCGGCTCGGCTCCAATCGCGACACGCCCAAGGCCAGCCGTCGAGACCTGCCCATGCTCATCGCCTCGGGCTCCGACGGCGCCACCACGGTGGCCGGCACGATGGCGGTCGCCGCGATGGCCGGTATCGGCGTGTTCGCCACGGGCGGCATCGGTGGCGTGCACCGCGGCGCCGAGCGGTCGATGGACATCTCTGCCGACCTTGAGGAGCTCGCACGCACGAGCGTGGCGGTCGTCTCGGCCGGCGCGAAGTCGGTGCTCGACATCGGCCTCACCCTCGAGTATCTGGAGACCCGTGGCGTGCCGGTGCTCGGCTACCAGACCGACGCGTTGCCCGCGTTCTACACGCGCGACAGCGGCTTTGGTGTGGACGCGCGCTTCGACACGCCGGAGGAGATCGCCGCCGTGCTCCAGGCCAAGTGGGCCACCGGCCTACATGGCGGCGTGCTGATCACCAACCCGATCCCGGCCGAGCACGCGCTCGATGCCGATGAGATCGAGGCCATCATCACGCGAGCGCTTGCCGAGGCACGGGAGACCGGCGTGCGCGGCAAGGCGATCACGCCGTACCTGCTGGCGCGCATCCACGAACTCACCGGTGGCGCCAGCGAGGCGGCCAACAAAGCGCTCGTGTGGTCGAACGTCCGCGTGGCGGCGAGGATCGCCGCGGCGCTTGCGATCCGGTCCGGCACGAGCCGGATCGCGGGGAGGTAGCACATGGGCGACACACCGAACGGACATCGCGCGTTCGATGACTCGCTGCTCGAGATGGTGCGCGGCACAGAGGCCGACTTCCTCTCACTCAAGCAGGGGCGCTACGGCAATGTGGAGGGCGCCGTGCGGATCTTCCTTGAGATCCTTCGCGGCTTCGAGTTCATGCAGATCGACCGGCCGTGCGTCACGGTATTCGGTTCGGCGCGCTTCCGCGAGGGCCATCCGTACTATGAGCAGGCCCGCGAGATGGGTCGCGCGCTTGCCGAGGCCGGCTTCGCGGTGATGACCGGTGGCGGACCCGGGATCATGGAGGCCGCCAATCGCGGCTGCAAAGAGGCCGGCGGGTACTCCCTCGGCGCGAACATCACTCTGCCGCACGAGCAGGAGCCGAACCCGTACATCGACAAGTTCATGGAGTTCGAGCACTTCTTCGTGCGCAAGGTGATCATGGTCAAGTACTCTTGCGCGTTCGTGGTGTGCCCGGGCGGCTTTGGCACTCTCGACGAGATCTTCGAGACACTCGTGCTTATGCAGACTGACAAGATCGATGACTTCCCGGTGGTAGCACTCGGCAACGGCTTCTGGGGGCCGATGCTCGACTTCTTCCAGAAGAGCCTGGTGGCCGAGGGGACGATCTCACCTGCCGATGTGGACTTGCTGCGATTGGCCGACACGGTCGATGAGGCGATGCTGCACGTGAAGGCCAGCCGCTTCTGCGGGAGGTAGTGCTGCCATTCGCGGGTCCGGGTGCTGGCCCGCGTGGTGATGGCGATTCTTGCCGCAATCCTGAAGAAGCCTGACCGCTTGGGCGCGACCCCTCATGGTACGTTATGGGAGGCTGACACCGTGACGAGGGGCGGGGTGGTATGGATGCGCTCTCCCGCATCACCCGGCAGGTGAGCACCGGGCCTGCGGGCACCGTCACCATCGATGCCGACTACAACGCCGCAGACCAGCCCACCGAGGTCACCGTGGGCGCCCTCGGCGCGAGCTGGACTACGAGTGCGACCTATGCCAAGACCCACCAGCCGGTCTCGATGACCGCGCTCGGTCAGGCGTGGCGCTTCGGCTACAGCGCGCCCGGTGCGCTCACCCAGATCGCCTCGGAGCGTATGCTGCGCACGCGCTCGTATGACACGGCAGGGCGCCTCGCGGCGCTTTCCGCCGGCTACTCGTCGGGTTCTGCCTACTACCTCGACTTGCTCACGTCGCGCCTTTCCTACGACAGCCGGGACCGCATCGGCGCGATCTCGACCGGCGGCAGCAGGACCGGCGAGTATGCCGACACCTTCTCCTACGACGCCGCCTCGCGCCTTGCCGGTTTCACCCGCACCGGTGACGGGGCCACCACATCCGCTTTCTCCTACGACGCAGCAGGCGCGATGACGTTGCGGACCGATGACGGCCTCACGACCACGTTTGCCACCGATGCCGACGGCAGGCTCACAAGCTCTGTCACAGGCTCGGTGGTCACCACCTACACCCACGACCTCTACGGGCGCCGCACGAGCGCGGAGTCCACGGCTTCCGCTACCACGTATTCCTGGGACGCGGCAGGGCAGCTCGCAGGCGTGACCACGCCTGATGCGAGCGCCACTTTCGCCTACGGAGCTGGCGGCATGCGCGAGCACGTGAGCGTGACCACACCTGAGGGCACCACTTCGACCGAGAGCGTCTGGGACGGACAGACCTTATCGCCGAGCGCGACTCCGACGGCACCCTTTACCGCTACGTGCACGGCCCCGACGGCTCACCGCTCTCACTCGTCCGCACTCGCCCCGGGGCGGCCGACGAGCGCTTCAGCTACCACACCGACGCGCTCGGGAGCGTGGTCGCGATCACAAGCGAGGCAGGAACCGTCGTCGCCACCTACCGCTACGGGGCCTTCGGCGAGCTGCTCGCCACAGGCGGGAGCGACCCCGCGCTCGCTTCTCGCAACCCGCTTCGCTACCGCGCCTACTACTACGACACGCACTCCGGCCTCTACTACCTGCCCGCCCGCTACTACGACCCGGCGAGTGCGCGTTTCCTCTCGCCCGACCCCGCACCGGCCTCCGCAGGAGACCCGCGCACCCTTGACCGCTACATGTACTGCACCGGCGACCCGGTGAACTACTGTGATCCGACAGGTGCTGTCACGGACGTGGAGCGCGACGCCTGGGCGCACTACTACTACGATGATCGTGTCACGGGAGGAATCCGATCGGCTGCAGCGGCCGCAACACGTGCGGTGCACTCATCTGTGGCAGCAAGGCGCGCTATCGGGACATCGGCTGAGGCCGCTGCTGCTGAACGGGCCCGCATCGCGGCGGAGGCGGCAGAGAGGGAGCGCGCACTGGCAGAGAGGGAGAGAGTCGGACAACTAGTGGCAGGATCGGTGGAGTTCCTAGCGGGCTCCGTCCTTGTGGGTTTCGGCGAGATGGTGATGGGGCAAGGCGCAGTCGTAGCGGCGGCGGGGGCTATCGGCGGCTCTTTGGTTGAGCCGGGCGCTGGTACAGCCGGGGGCGCGTCGGCCGGATTCGTGCTTATCGGAATCGGCGCCGGCTACTACACTGGTGGATCGCTCGTGAGCTCCGATGGAAGTGACCGGATGTTATGGGCAGTTGGCCTAAGGCGCCCCACCTCCAGGCCTACGTTGGAGCAATGGGGAAATGCGGCGGCACGAGGTGACTTCGGCGCAGTTGCCGGTATCACAGGACAGTCACTGATTCCATATCCTCTTAGTCTCGCCCATTCCGTAGAACTGCCGTGAATCATCCTCAGGCTGCGTTCTGTCCGGTTATGAAAGGAGTGCCCTGTGCTCAGCTGGAGCGACAATGCAGCGACGATCGAGTTCAAGCTGACCCCGGATGATCTCCGGGCGTTCGTACGTTTCACCATGCTTGGCATGCCGCGAGGACGAGCGGTGATGTGGATCGGCCGAGCGGTCATGATCGGCGCCCAGATCGCGGGAGTGTTCATGATTGCGGGGATGGGCGACGATCCGCGTAGATGGCTGCTACTCATCCCAACGCCGGTTGCTCTGGTGCTTGCGTGGTGGGTGCCCTACTGGGGCACACTGGCCATGGCTCGGATCTCCGCAGAGCACCAGATCGCAAACACCAAGGGTCTCGGCGAGTGGACCTTCACGGCAGATGGCGAGGGCCTCTCGCACGCACATCGGGCCGGGACCGGCTGGGTTCCGTGGTCAGCGGTGCACAGTGTGGAATCTCCGCCCTCAGGGGTCTATGTGTTCACTCAGCCATTGAATGCGCATGTGATTCCATCGCATGCGTTCGCGGATGCTGAGGAAATGGAGTCCTTCGCGCGGTTCTGCAGGGAGAGAGTCGAGCAGCAAATCACCGCCGAGAGACCGACGACGCTGCAGGCGCGATAACCTCGCGGACCGACCGCGACGTCACGACCACGTTTGCTACCGATACCGACCTTCGACTTACCACGCCCGGTGCGAGCGCCACTTACGCCTACGGCGCTGGCGGCATGCGCGAGCACGTGAGCGTGGCCACGCCTGAGGGCACCACCTCGACCCAGAGCGTCTGGGACGGACAGACCCTTCTCGCCGAGCGCGACTCCGACGGCACGCTCTACCGCTACGTGCACGGCCCCGACGGCTCACCGCTCTCGATCGTCCGCACCCGCCCCGGGGCGGCCGACGAGCGCTTCAACTACCACACCGACGCGCTCGGCTCGGTCGTGGCGATCACAAGCGAGGCAGGAACCGTCGTCGCCACCTACCGCTACGGAGCCTTCGGCGAGCTGCTCGCGACAGGCGGGAGCGATGCCGCACTCGCCGAGCGCAACCCGCTACGCTACCGCGCCTACTACTACGACACGCACGCCGCCCTCTACTACCTGCCCGCCCGCTACTACGACCCGGCAACCGCGCGCTTCCTCTCGCCCGACCCCGCACCGGCTTCCGCAGGAGATCCGCGCACCCTTGACCGCTACATGTACTGCACCGGCGACCCGGTGAACTACTATGATCCGACAGGGGCGGTGATCGACGTCGATGGGGACGGCAGGATCGACTCCGAGGACTCCATCGCCCAGACCTACATCTACATGAAGCCGGACGATCCCCGAAAAGCCGAGCAGCGCCAGAAGATGGTCGATGCGGTGGCGGCGGCGACCGAACGAGCGGCTGCGCTTGCGGAGCGGGAGCGGATAGGCAGGAACCTGGACTGGATTGGACAAGTCTGTCTCGGCTGGTCGCAGGACGACCTCCATGCGGTTCGCTCCGATTTTTCGGGCGAGGGGGCAAAGACGATTGTTCGCACAGCTTACAGCCTGCCTCCGACATCATGGGTACTGATCGGAGCGGGTGCGCTCCTGGCTTATGGCGGGTGGCAGGTGGCTACCACGGGCACTATTGCCTCGCTCACAGGTGTTGGAGTTGTTCCTGGCGCTGGAGCTGTCGTCGGAGGCAGACACATGATTGCGATAGGCGTTGGCCTTGTTGGCGTCGGACTGACGCAGATGGAAGCAGAGACCGGGTTGAACATCGTCCCTTGGTATGAGAGGTGATCTCATTGCTGTCATCTCCGTTGCAGTGGCCGCTTCTTGTGATAGGCATCGCAGGTCTCGCCCTGCAGGCGCGTGTGGCGCTCCTGGCGCGAAGGGAGGAGGACCTGACGCAAGCGTCGAGGCTGCTTGCGTGGGCACGGAGGGTTACCTGGGGGGCGTTCCTCGCGCTGATTGGGATTGACTTGGCTGTTGCGTATTCTGGTGGTTCAAGTATGGCCGTTGGCTTCTTCTTCCTAGTAGGCGTAGCAATCTGGACCATCACCGTATGGAGTCCGTTGATTCTGCGGGCGCGCAAGGAGCGATCGCTCAAGGGATGGTCGCTCGACTGGAAGGCGCGCAATCAGCATCCTGATCGTTAGACAGCAGGGCAGTAGCGACCCCTGCTGTGCCAGCCACTGCTTCCCACCAGTCCCGATGTCTCAGGTTACAGAAGGGAAGGGCATGTGAAGGCGAAGCTGCAAGCAAGCGAGTCAAACGAGACGCTGGTGGAAGTGATTGAGAGCGCACTGTCGCTTAGGTCGGAAGTAGATGGCATCGCCCGGCGACTGGCACCCGTCGGCCTCGCTGCGGGCATTGGCATCCCGGTGTTCCTGAAAACGCCGATTTGCTCCATCGTCTTCGGCTTTGCGGCGTGTGGTGTCATCGCCCGACTCTCGGTGGATCAGCTCCGACTACTGCGTGCTGAGTCCCGCATGGATGATGCAATACGGACACTACGAGACCGAGGAGACGGAGGCATGCTCATCGATCGTGCGCTCGTGGCCCTCGATGGCACTGGCCTGTTGCCCCAGCTTCGCAAGGCCGGTCTGGTGGCCGAAGCCGCTGTAGTCGGGGTATGGGGTTGGTTTGTAGCTCTTGTGGTACTCGGCCCACAGGCCATAGATGCCCTGTGGGCCGTCTTCGTGATCCTCATGGTTCTGCTGTTTGGCGGCCTTGTCTGGCTGTTCGTGCTGCTGCTCCGTGCTTTCCGCATACGGGACAAGTCCTGAGTGCGGCTCTCACCTACGATGCGCTCTCCCGCATCACCCGTCAGGTGAGCACCGGGCCTGCGGGCACCGTCACCGTCGATGCCGGCTACAACGCCGCTGACCAGCCCAAGGAGGTCACCGTGGGCGCCCTCGGCGCGAGCTGGACTACGAGTGCGACGTATGCCAAGACCCACCAGCCGGTCTCGATGACCGCGCTCGGCCAGACGTGGCGCTTCGGCTACAGCGCGCCTGGTGCGCTCACCCAGGTCGCCTCGGGGCGTGCGCTGCGCACGCGCTCGTATGACACGGCAGGGCGCCTCGCGGCGGTCTCCGCCGGGATTGACCCGCTTGTGTTGACACCTTGTAGTGGGAGGGTGCGGATGCATCTGAGGCAGCGGTGGGAGGAGCGCAGGGGCAGGTTCAAGAATGAGCGGGGCGGTTCCCAGATCCGCTGATACCCGATCACTGGGACGTTGCCGCCCTCACGCCCGCATCCAACCGCTTCTCGTTCAGTAGCAGCGCCACAGCCGCCGCGCCCATGAGCACTGCGCTCAGCAGGAACGGCGCGCTGTGTGACACGGCGTCCCACAGGATGCCTGCGAGTGCACTCGACGGCAGCGCCGCCAGACCGAGGACGAACGTGTATGCGCCGAGTGCGGTGCCCCGCCGCTCGGGCCCTGCCAGGTCACACACGTATGCCCGGGTCATGCCCTCGGTCGCCGCGTACGGGATGCCGTAGAGCGCGAAGAGCAGCCACGGTGCCACGGCGGACTGCGCGAGTGCGAAGCCCAGGTACACGAGCGCATAGCCGGCGAACCCGAAGATCAGCAGCCGCCTGCGCCCTACGCGGTCCGAGCGCGCGCCGAGCGGTCCGGCCAGGAGCGCCCCCACCACGTTGAACACCACGTACATGAGCGGGATCACCGCGGGTGTAGCACCGAGGTCCTGTGCCCGCAGGATCAGCATCACATCAGAGGAGTTCGCGAGCGCGAACACGCCCGAGATGGCGGTGAACACCACGAGCGGCCGTGAGAAACCCTTGAACGAGGGTGCGGACGCCCCGGCGCCCTCGCGGCGGCGGCCCGTGTCGCGCACCGCGAACAGCACCACGAGGATCGCAAGCGTCCCCGGGATGGCCGAGATAAGGAAGACGGTCCGGTACGCGTCCGGCGAAAGCGTGAGGACCGCCCACGCCACGAAGGGTCCGATGGCCGCGCCGAGCGTGTCGAGCGCCCGGTGCACGCCAAAGGCGCGGCCACGCTCGCCGGGCTCCGCGCTCTCTGCGATGAGCGCATCGCGGGGCGCCGTGCGCACACCCTTGCCAAGGCGGTCGGAGAGGCGCAGCCCGAGTACAGCGGGCCACGTCGCCGAGAGCGCCAGGAACGGCTTGGCGAGGTTGGACATCGTGTAGCCAAGGGCGATGAGCGGCTTGCGACGTCCCACGCGGTCGGAGAGCCAGCCAGAGCCCACCTTCATGAACGCCGCGGTGGCCTCGGCAAGGGACTCGATGAGTCCGATCGCGGCCACCGGCGCCCCGAGCACGTTGGCCAGGAACAGTGGTAGCACGGGGTAGACCATCTCGGATGAGGCGTCGGTGAGCAGGCTCACCAACCCCATCATCCGGACGTTGCGGGGCACCGGGCCCCGTGGACCAGACGGCTCGGAGCCCGATGTCATGCCCTCATCGCCGCTTGAGGTCCCGCGACACCGCCATGGCAGCCCGGGCGCCTTCGCCTGCCGCGATGATGATCTGCTTGCCGGGCGTGTCGGTCACATCGCCCGCGGCATAGATGCCCGGTGCGCTCGTGGCGCCGCGATTGTCGATGACGATCTCGCCCTTGGCGTTCATTTCCACGAGCCCGGCGGTGTACTCGGAGACGGCGATCGAGCCGCTCTCGATGAACACGCCCGAGACCGCGAGCTCCTCCTCGATGCCTTCCTTCGGGTTCTTCAGCTTGAGCCCGGTCACCCGGGTGTCACCCACGATCTCGGTGACCTTGAAGCCGGTCTTCACGACGATGTTCGGGTGCGCCTCCACGCGCTCCAGCATCGCCTCGGGCACCTTGAGCGGCAGCAGCGTCACGAGTGTGACGCGCGCGCCGAGGGTGGCGAGCTCGAGAGCGGCGTCGGCCGCCGACTCGCCCGGGCCCACCACGGCCACGTCGGCATCTTTGAAGAACGCGGCGTCGCAGGTGGCGCAGTACGAGACGCCCCGCCCCACGAACTCCTGCTCGCCCGGAACGGCGAGGCGGTTGGGGGCCTTGCCGGTGGCGATGATGATGGCGCGGGTGGGAAGCGTGGAGCCTTCGCGCGTGTAGACCTCGTAGCCATCGTCGGCAGGGACGATCGCGTTCACGAGCTGCCCCTCGAAGCACTCCACACCGAACTGCGACACGTGGTCGCGGAAGCTCGCCACGAGCTCCTTGCCGGTGACGAGTCGCCATCCGGGGTAGTTCTCGATCTCGCCGGCCCAGAGCGTCTGGCCGCCCACCTCGCCGCCGATGATGGCGGTCTTGAGGCCCTGGCGCGAGGTGTACATGCCCGCAGTCAGGCCGGCCGGGCCCGCGCCGATGATGACGACGTCGTAGCGGCCCTCAGTAGCGGTCTCTCCCATGCGTCGCTCCCTTCGTGCGGCGCCTCGGCGAGGCGCGGATGTCTGTCACAATGACGGCAACCGTCGCGAAAGGTCACGCCATGACACGCGCCCGCGTCGCCGTCATCAGGTGCGCTACCTACGATACTCCCGCTGTCGAGGATGCCGTAACACGCGGGCTTGCGCTACTCGGCGGCGCCGAGGCGTTCGTGCATCCCGGCGAGCGCATCGTGCTCAAGCCCAACCTTTTGGTGGCAAGCGCGCCCGAGAAGGCCGTGACCACGCACCCCGCGGTGTTCTCGGCGGTCGCGCGCGCTCTGGCGGCGGCGGGCGCCGAGCTCAGCTGGGGCGACTCGCCGGGTGTGGGCAGCGGGCTGGGGGCCGGGAAGCGCGCCGGTATCGCCGAGGCGGCTGCTTCGATCGGCATCCCGGTGGCGGACTTCGAGCACGGGCGCGTGATGCCGTTTCCCGACGGCCGCCTCATCAAGCAGTTCACTATCGCCGAGGGAGTGGCTGCCGCAGACGGGCTCGTCTCGCTCCCCAAGCTCAAGACGCATGCGCTCACCCGGATGACCGCGGCGATCAAGAACCAGTTCGGGTGTGTGCCGGGCTTCCTCAAGGGCGAGTTCCACACCAAGATGCCCAACGTGGAGCTCTTCAGCCAGATGCTCGTGGACCTCAACCTGCTGCTGAAGCCGCGGCTGTACGTGATGGACGCGATCGTGGGGATGGAGGGCAACGGCCCGCGCAACGGCGACCCGCGCGAGGTGGGCGTGCTGTTGCTCTCGAGCGACCCGGTGGCGATCGACGCGGTGGGGTGCCGCATCATGGCGCTCGACCCCGCACTCGTGGAGACGATCACGTATGGCGAGCGCTGGGGGCTCGGCTCGGCAAGCGACATCGAGCTTGTAGGCGACGAGCTGCCGGTGATCGACGACTATCGCGTGAACCGCACGCCGGCCTCCACCACGCGCGGACTCGGCTCGGCGCTCGGCAAGCGGCTGCTCGCACCGCGGCCGTACATCATCGAGGAGCGTTGCACGCGCTGCGGTACCTGCGTGAAGGTGTGTCCGGTCGACCCCAGGGCCGTGGACTGGCAGGGGAGTGATCGCGCCGCAGTGCCCGTGCACAGCTACGACCGGTGCATCCGCTGCTACTGCTGCCAGGAGATGTGTCCCGAGCGCGCGATCGAAGTGAAGACGCCGTTGCTGGGGCGCCTCATACGGCGGTAAGCTCCCTCACCACAACCGGTACCAGCCCTCACGCTCCTCGACCTCGGCGGGGATGCCGTAGAGATCACCGAGCGCCGCTCCCGTGAGCAGCTCGGCCTTCGGGCCGTCGCGGAACACGCGGCCGCTCTTCAGCATCACCACGCGCTCGACCTCCGGCACGATATCGCTCACGTGGTGCGTCACGATCACCAGCGCGCAGCGCTCGGCCAGCTGCCGGAGCAGCGCCAGGAAGTGATAGGTGCCCGAGGGGTCGAGTCCGTGGGTGGGCTCGTCGAGCACCAGCAGCGCCGGGTCGTGTACGAGAGCCCGCCCGATGAGCGCCCGGCGCGCCTCGCCTGTTGAGAGCGTGTCCATAGTGCGATCGGCGAGCGCGGTTATGCCGAGGTACTCCAGCAACTCGTCGGCACGCGCCTTCATGGCGGTCGTGATCTCGCCGGCGCGATACAGCCCCACCGAGCCGAAGAACCCGGAGAGCACGACATCCCGCACCGTCACGCGCAGGCGGTAGTCGTCCTGCAGGGCATCGGAGACCACGCCGAACACCCGCCGCGCTTCGAACAGGTCCCAGCGCGCTTGGCCGCGCAGCAGGACCGGAGGCTTGTCGCGCACGAGCGGGCGCAGGTCGCGGGTGAGCAGGCCGATGAGCGTGGACTTACCCGCGCCGTTGGGGCCGAGGATGGCCACATGTTCGCCTTCGCGGAACACGAGCGAATCGACGTGGAGGATCGTGCGGCCATCGCGGACGACCTCGGCGTCGCGCAGCTGTATGAGCGAGTCGCTGGCCACGACTACGCGAGCCCCGCTTCCTTGAACGTCTTCTTCAAGGCGCTCAGGCTGCCCGATACGTTGAACTTCCACTTGCCCGTCGACGCCTTGATCGTGAGCACATCGGGCGTCTGTGTGTTCTCGTCGGACATCCCCGTCCGGAACTTCGCGCCCTGGAACTGGGAGCGCTCGATCGCCCAGTTGCCAGGCGTCTCGGCGAGCGCCGCATCGGGCGACATCCGCCAGTACGCGTCGTTGTAGCTTCCCGCCGAGGCGATCTGGGCGCCCCACTGCCCGAAGAAGCCCTTGCCCTCGGCCTTGGCCTGATCGCGGGCCGCGTTGACCGCGGCGGTCGCCTTCTCCTTGGTGATCTCGGCGAAGACCAGGCGGCGCTCCGTGATGATCAGTGTGTACGCCTTCTGCTTGAGGCCCATGAAACCGCCAACGAGGGTCAGTCCGCCGATGACGGCGAGGACCTGCTCGGCCGACGGGGGCGTCGCGGCAGGCGCGGGGGCCGATGCGACGGGAGCGGCCGGGGGAGCTACCGGCGCGCCACACGTGGTGCAGAACGCGTCGGCAGACTGCAGTGCACCTCCGCACGATCCACAGTATCCGACCACTCCGTTGCTCATGACGACCCCCTTCGTCGGCTCACGCGCCAATGGTCCTTGCACCCGAGTCCAGGTGCGTGCTTCGGCTCATCATAGCGTGAGGGGCACACCCACGTCGGAGGTCCCGAAGAGGGAGTGCGGCAGACAAACGGCGCGCCGTGCGCATCTCGCTTTCACAGCGTTTAGAAGTTTCTGAACGTTGGTAGAATATCTTCATGTGCACGACCAGTGCGCTCATCCGCATCACCGCAGCGAGGAGGTAGACCGTGGCCGAGCAACCGATGGTCGACCAGCGTGGCGAGCCGCTCGAGCGTCTTTCAGGACTGCTCGAGGCGGTCGGCTTCCCGCATGTGATCGCGCGGGTGTATGCGGCGCTCACGCTGGCCGAAGGCGAGGGACTCGCAACATCGGACCTGCTCGACCAACTTGGAGTCTCGAAGGCGTCCATCAGCAACGCGATGCAGTTCCTGGTGGGCGTCGAGCTCGTGGAGCGGTACCGGGTCCCGGGCACCCGGGAGGCGCACTACAGGATGCTCAAGGGCCGGTGGGGCGACGTGCTCGCCCGCAAGATCGCGGCCACGGGGCACATACGGCGTATCGCCGCGGAGGTGCTCGAGTCGACCACTTCAGTGAAGGCACGGGAGCGGCTTCAGGAGATGCATGACGTGTACGCGTTCTTCGAGGAGGAGTTCGACGGCGTCATCCAGCGGTTCAATGAAAGGAACGCATCATGACTGGTCCGGCCATCAGCGTAGAGAACCTCCGCTTCAGCTACGGCGACCTGGAGGCGGTCAAAGGGATCGACTTCGAGGTCCAGCCGGGCGAGATCCTCGGCTTCCTCGGCCCCAACGGCGCGGGCAAGTCCACCACCATCAAGATGCTCACGGGGCAGCTCACGCCGCAGGGTGGTGTCGCCCGGGTGCTCGGCATCGATGTGTCCACCGATGACCCCGCGTTGCAGGCGCGCATCGGTGTGTGCTTCGAGGAGAAGAACCTGTACCTCAACATGTCGGCCAAGGAGAACCTGGACTTCTACGCGAGCCTCTTCGGCATCAAGGATCCCGACTCGATCGAGGTGTTGCGGCGCGTCGGTCTGGCCGATCGCGCGAAGGATCGCGTGAAGACGTTCTCCAAGGGCATGCGGCAGCGCATGATGATCTCTCGCGCGTTCATCAACAAGCCCGACGTGCTCTTCCTCGACGAGCCCACCGATGGACTCGACCCGGTCACCTCCGCGGCGATCCGCAAGACGATCCGCGAGGAGGCCGAGCGCGGGGCGGCGGTGCTGCTCACCACCCATGACATGTTCGAAGCCGATGAGCTCTCCGACCGTGTGGCGTTCATCAACGAGGGTCGGATCGTGGCGCTCGACACGGCCGAGAACCTGAAGCTCAAGTACGGCACGCGCTCGGTGAAGGTGCGACTGCGCGACGGCGACGGGGTCCGTGAGGAGCACCTCGAACTGGACGGTGACGGCTCCTCGGCCAAGCTTGCCGAGCTCGCCGCGAGTCCGGACCTGCTCACCATCCACACCGAAGAAGCGACGCTGGAGCAGATCTTCATCCAGATGACCGGTAGGGGGCTTGAGGGATGAGCCGCACGGTATCGCGTCCGGCGATCGTCCGGGCGCTGCTCAAGAAGGAGCTCACGGCGTACTCGCGCGACCTCGTGTTCCTCGGGCTCACGATCGTGGTGCTGGTCGCCGTGCCGCTCATCTTCCATGCGCTGCCGGATTCGGTGGACGAGTCCATTACGCTCGCGGTCTACCCGCCGATCAGCGAGATGGTCGGTGAGGCGAAGGACGCGCCCATCGAGATGGGCGCCACCGAAGAGCAGCTCGCTGAGCTCGACGACCTGGATCTGGCCGCCGAGGAGGAGGGGCTCGCGCTCGTCGAGTTCGAGAGCCCCGAGCAGCTACAGGGCGTGATCGAAGGCTCGCTCGAACTCTGGCGGACCGAGGGTGGAGATACCGTCTTCCGTGACAAGGAGGCGGGCGATAAGAAGCCAAAGGACGCCGAGCGCATCAAGCCCGACATCGGTATCGCGTTCCCCGACGGATTCATCACCGGAGTCGCCGCGGGCGCGGGCGACCTCACCGTGACGGTCTACTCCCAGGCGGGTGTGGGCGAGGAGATCCAGACAGCCATGCAGAGCTTCGTGCGTGAGGCCGCGTATCAGATCGCGGGTCGCGAGCTTCCCGTTGGCATGCCGGATGAGGACACCATCGTCCTCGGGGAGGACAGGATGGGCGACCAGGTGAGCATGCAGGAGCGTATGCGCCCGCTGTTGCTGTTCATGGTGCTCCTGATGGAGACGTTCTCGATGGCTTCGCTGGTCTCCACCGAGGTGTTGCAGCGCACGGTGACGGCCGTTCTGGTGACACCGGCCAAGGTGAGCGACTTCCTCGCCGCCAAGACCATCTTCGGCACCCTCATGTCGCTCTCGCAGGCGCTGATCATCCTCGCGTTCGTCGGTGGACTCACGGCCACGAACTGGTCGTTGATCCTCACCGTGCTCGTGATGGGCGCGATCATGTTC
>JAZIGI010000023.1:0-33700 GCA_036679125.1 Actinomycetota bacterium
CACGCGCTGTACGCGAGGCCGCCTTCACGAGAGCCGGTACCGACAACTCGAACACGGTCGCGGGACCGGTCGCATCGAACGCGTCGAGCACGTTCGCGCCGATCTCGCCGAGCCATCCGACCACATCGCCGCCGACTACGACCTCGGCAGTGCGGCCTGCCTGCAACCATGGACGCTCCGCCGCACGCACCGTCCAGCGACCCACGCCGAGCGACTCGAAGACCACTTCGAGCACACCCTTGCCGTCGAAGAAGTCGAGTGCGGGCGCCGGATCGTTCCACCCGGGGCGCGTCCACGAGCCGGCAAGCACGCCGGCCACCATCAACCGCTCCTTGGGTTGCTTGCGTCCTTCGGCCGTCACGAACGAGGTGCCCATCTCGTAGAGGTGGACGTCCGCGATCCCGCGGCGCTGGTTGTGCGACAGCGCGCGCAGAAGGCTCGGCACGAGGGTCCAGCGCATGACGGCCTGGTCCTCGGACATGGGATTGATCAACTCCACCAGCACCTCGTCTGGCGCGAGCTCCCACCCGAGCCGGTCGAGGTCCTTGCTGTCACCGAAGGAGTAGCCGATGTGCTCGTCCAGCCCCGCCGCGCGGAATGCCTGCCCGAGTGAGTCGCGGAACCGCTGTGCCGGCGTACGTCCACCAACACGGCCCCGCCCGCCCGGCCGTGTCGACGGGATGTTCTCGAGCCCGAAGAGCCGTGCTGCTTCCTCGATCAGGTCGATCTCACGCTCGAGATCAGGCCGGAACGTAGGGACGACGATATCGAGGGTCTCACCCTCTCCGGAGGCTTCGAGGCCGAGCGGCGTCAGCAGCCCTGCGATATCGGCCGTCGTGAGCGTGGTGCCGAGCAACGCGTTCACGCGTGAGGTGCGCAGCTCGATGTGTCGCGGATCGGGCTTGCCGGGGTAGACATCGATGATCCCGGGCGCAACGGTGCCACCGGCCACCTCGGCGATGAGCGCCGCTGCTCGATCGGAGGCGCGGGCCGCGAGGTCCGGATCCACACCACGCTCGTAGCGGATCGAGGACTCGGACATCAGACCGAGGCGGCGGCTCGTGCGGCTGGTGGACGCGGGATCGAAGCAGGCCGACTCCAGCAGGATGTCCACGGTGCCCTCGGAGACCTCGGTAGCCTCGCCGCCCATCACGCCAGCGAGGGCGATCGCGCGCTCGTCATCGGCGATCACCAGTGCGTCGGACGCAAGCGTCCGGTCCTGCCCATCAAGCGTGCGGATGGTCTCCCCCGCCGCGGCGGCGCGAACGGTGATCGCGGCTACGCCGTCGCGCGTGGCGATGGCCGCAAGGTCGAAGGCGTGCAGCGGCTGTCCAAGCTCGAAGAGGATGAAGTTGGTCACGTCGACCACATTGTTCACCGGACGTGCACCCGCGGCCGCGACCCGATCGGCCAGCCACGCTGGCGAAGGCCCGATCTTCACACCGCGGATCACGCGGGCGGTATAGCGGGGACACAGACCGGGGTCGGCGATCTCGACGCTGACCGCGTCCGAGGCGGGCACGCCCTCCTCGACCGGGGCGCTCGCGGGAATCCGGTATGAGGCGCCCGTCACCGCGCCGACCTCGCGGGCCACACCCACCATCGAGAGGCAGTCCGGGCGGTTCGGCGTCACCTCGAGCTCCAGGACCGTGTCCGAGAGTCCGTAGTATGCCGCGAACGGCTGTCCCACGGGGGCGTCGGCTGGCAGTATGAGCAGGCCGCTCGCGTCCCCGCCGATCTCGAGCTCGGTCGCCGAGCACATCATCCCCTGCGACTCGAGTCCGCGCAGCTTCGCCCGCTTGATGGTCAGCCCGCCCGGCAGTGTGGCCCCCACACATGCAACGGGCACCTTGTCGCCAGCTACGAAGTTGGTGGCCCCGCAGACGATCTTGAGCGGCTCAGCGGCGCCGACATCGACGCTGCAGTAGGAGAGCTTGTCAGCATCAGGGTGTGGCTGCTTGTCCAGCACCTGCCCCACCACGACACCCTCGAGCGCCGCCCCGAGCGTGTGGACTGCCTCGACCTTCGTGCCGGTCATGTCGAGCCGGTCGCACAACTCCTCGACGGGGAGTGTGATATCGACGAGCTCCTTGAGCCATGTGAGCGATACGCGCATCGCGGTTCCTTCCTGATGAGACGGTCGGCTGTGCTTTCGGCCGGGCGTGTCAGGCGATCGCCTGGCCGAGGAATGGATCAGAACTGGTGCAAGAAGCGGGTATCGCCTTCGATGAAGTGCCGTAGGTCGGGCACGCCGTACTTGAGTCCGGCGATCCGCTCGGCCCCCACCCCGAAGGCGAAGCCCGTGTACCTCTCGGGATCGATGCCCACATACCGGAATACGTTGGGGTCGACCATCCCGCAGCCCAGGATCTCGAGCCACCCCTCGCCTCCGCAGGATCGGCATCCGCTGCCGCCACAGATGCCGCACGACACGTCGACCTCGGCCGATGGCTCCGTGAATGGGAAGAAGTGCGGGCGCAGCCGTACCCGGCGGTCGGGGCCGAACATCTCACGTACGAAGTGCTCAAGCGTGCCCTTCAGGTCGCCGAAGGTGATGCCCTCGTCGACCACAAGTCCCTCGACCTGGGTGAACTGTGGCAGGTGGCTCGGGTCGGCGACGTCACGACGATACACCCTGCCCGGAACGATCACGTAGATCGGGGGCTTCTGGGTCTCCATCACATGCACCTGGCCGGGGCTTGTATGCGTACGGAGCAGCACGTCGCTCTCGCCTTCCACGACCGCGTGGTCACCGGAGAGGTCCTTGACGTAGAACGTGTCCTGGAGAGCGCGGGCGGGATGATCCGCAGGATGGTTCAGCGCGGTGAAGTTGTAGTAGTCGAGCTCTACCTCCGGCCCTTCAGCCACCCGGTATCCGAGGCCCGAGAAGACCTCGACGATCTCGTCCACGACCTGATGCAGCACGTGCTGATGCCCGAGCGGCCGCGCCCTGCCGGGAAGCGTGACATCCACCGCCTCAGCGGCGATACGTGAGGCGCGCGCGACGCGCTCGAGCTCCGCACGCTTCTCGTCGAGCGTGGATTCCACGGAGCGGCGCACCTCGTTGGATACGCGCCCGGCCTCAGGGCGCTCCTCTGCGGACAGTCCGCCCAGCCCGCGGAGGATCGCCGTGAGCGAGCCCTTCTTCCCGAGGAACCCGATGCGGACCGTCTCAAGGTCCTCGAGCGTCACGGCCGCACCGACCGCCGCCAGGGCCTCGGACTCGAGTGCCCGCAGTTCGTCACTGATCGCCATCACTACCTCGCTTCTTGACTACGAATGAAGAAGGGAGCCACTCCGTCCTCATCACAAGGACGGGAGCGACTCCCGCGGTACCACCTTGCTTGACCGACACACCGCCGGCCCGCCTCACTCCGCGCATCTCACGCGGACCGGGATCTGCTCCCGGCTGCCCGGTAACGGGGGCCCCGGCTTCCCTACTCGATCGGCACACCCTCAGGGATGCCGATCGTTCAGGTCGCGGCTGATGGAGTGAACCGTGTGCCTGCCGCCCGGGGCCCTCGCAGTCGGTGGGACCCCTCCCTGGTGGGCGACGTGTGTGGCCACACGCCTCTCCGTCATCGCCTCATCTGCGATTGGAACGACAGTCTAACATCACTCCGATCGGCTCACCAGCCGCTCTGCCGCGCGGCCGACAGGCATGACGGCGATCACAGTCCCGCGCACGCTGTCGCCGTCAACGGGAGCGGGGTCCGCGTCCGCATTGGCGTCGCCACGCATCACCAGCGATCCGTCGGTCCGCACCTGCATGACGCGATGTACCACGAGCGTCCCATCGTGCCGGAAGACGACGAGATCTCCGCGCACCGGCTCATGACCTATGCGCCGGTACACGATCAGGTCCCCCGGATACAGCGCCGGCTGCATCGACCCGCCTTCAACGTAGAGCACACCGTGCGACCAGCCGAGCGCCACAATCACGAGGGCAAGGACGCCCTCGGCGACGCGGCGAAGCCAGGTGTGCCAGGCGCTATCGGAGCTGCTCTGCGTCGACATAGACCGATGCGCGCACGTAGTCGCCCTGGAGGTCGTTCCCGGCCGTTGTCGGCAGACCCACGGAGTAGGTGATGATGGCGGAGCGCCCTGCGTCGACGCGGACCGGATCGGTCTTGAGCGTGGAGAGCGGGCCCGAGTACAGCTCGATGCCGTTGCAGACGGCGCGACACTGCAGCGCCGTCCAGAAGTCGGTGATGCCCGCCTTCTTGGCCGCGCTGGTCACGGCCTCGCACCCGATCGTGCCGGTATTCGTGATCTCCACCGTCTTGCTGACGGTCTCCCCCGGCGCAAGCCCGTCGATCATCAGCGCTGATGATGTGGGCTCGACCGAGACCTGGAGCGTTCCGGCGGTGATCGTGTTGTCCTTCACCTCGGTCTGAGCCGTGAAGTACGCACGGGCTCCTCCGATGGACAACACAGCGGCCACGATCGCCGCATACGTGAGCACTCGTTTCATGGTAGTCCTCCTCGTGGATGGCCACCGAGGGAGGGTGGCGTCGGTTGGATGTGCGGGGCCCCCGCACGTGCATCTTCCCCGACACCCGTAAACGCCCGGTCACCGGAAGGTTCCCGGAACCTGCCTGTCACGCGAATCGACGCTCGGCCGAACGAAGCAAGGGCCCGCCATGGTGGCGGGCCCTTGCTCGATGACGTCTGACTGCGGCGGCTCTACGCGCTCTGCGCGGCCTTGGCAGCCTCGGCGAGCTTGGCGAACGCGGCCGGATCGTTCACGGCCATATCCGAAAGCACCTTGCGGTCGAGCGTGATCTCGGCCTTCTTGAGACCGTTCATGAACACCGAGTACGAGAGACCGTTCAGACGGGCTGCAGCGTTGATGCGAGCGATCCACAGACGGCGGATCTCGCGCTTCTTGTTGCGACGATCACGGTACTGGTACTGCAGCGAGTGCGCGACCTGCTCCTTGGCGCTCTTGTAGCGGCGGCTGCGATCGCCGTAGTACCCGCTGGCCTGTTCGAGGACGGTACGGCGCTTCTTCTTTGCGGTGACTGCACGCTTCACCCTGGGCATACTCGATCACTCCTTGAATGACACGCGAGCTTCGGACTAACCGATGCCCAGCTTCTGCTTGATGACCTTCACGTCCGCCTGGTCGACGAGACCGTCCTGGCGGAAGTTGCGCTTGCGCTTCGGGCTCTTCTTCTCGAGGATGTGGCTCTTGAAAGCCTTCGCGCGCTTGATCTTGCCGGTACCGGTGAGCTTGAACCGCTTCGCGGTACCCTTGTGGGTCTTGACCTTCGGCATCTCGTCTCCTATTCCGTCGCGGCTGGCTCGCCGGCGGTCTCGTTCCCCGCGTCGGCCGGTTCCGCGTCTGCTGACGTAGACGTCTTCGCGGGTTCAGCATCCGCGGTCTTCGCCTTCACGACGTCCTTCTTGTGCGGCGCTACGAGCATGAACATGTTGCGGCCCTCAAGCTTGGGCTTGGACTCCACGAACGCGAGCTCGGCGATATCGGCCTCGAGACGCTCGAGGATCGCGAGTCCACGCTCGGCATGCACCATCTCGCGGCCACGGAACATGATCGTGACCTTGACCTTGGCGCCGCCCTCGAGGAAGCGCACCACGTGCTTCTTCTTGGTCTCATAGTCGTGCTTGTCGATCTTCGGCCTGAACTTGATCTCTTTGATCTCGACCCGGGTCTGGTTCTTGCGGGCCTTCTTGGCCTTCTGCTCCATCTCGTACCTGTACTTGCCGTAGTCCATGATCTTGCAGACCGGCGGCTCGGCATTCGGCGCTATCTCGACGAGGTCGAGACCCTGCTCGTCGGCCATGCGGAGCGCATCGGAGATCATGAAGATTCCGAGCTGCTCGCCGTCGTCCGAGATCAGGCGGCACCGCTGTGCCCTGATCCGATCGTTGAGCCTGGGCTCTGTCGTGCTGATACGCTCCACCTCCGTCAGGCGGGGGCTTGGCTGCCCCGTCATCAAAAAACGTCCCGCGGCGTTGCCGTCGGGACGTGTGAACGAACGAAGCGCGATGCGCCCGTTCGGACTCTCGGACCAGACAGCTGCACACTCGTGCGCCGGCGGGTGGGGACCGTCTCACCCGCAAGGGCGGGGTCCCGCTTGAACGATATCCAGTTGTAAGCCACGTGAGTATAGCGGGCGACCCCTGCCCTGTCCAGCCTGGGTGCCGGGGCCGGGACATCCCGTACGCGCGCTCTTGCCGACCCGCGGGTCCGCAGAATGCCCGGGGCATACACTACGGGTAGTGGGTGTCGCGCCGCCAGGGTGCGCGAGCACCACGCCGCCATCGCAACCGAGGAGGCACACCATGGAGCGGTCTTCCGAGCCGGCCACCATTCTCGTCGTATTCGGCGCTACCGGCGATCTCATGGCGCGCAAGATCGTGCCGTCCCTGCTCCATCTCGATCGCCAGGGGCTCCTCCACCCCCGCCTGCGCGTGATCGGATTCTCCCGGCGGCCGTGGTCGGACGCCGACTTCCGTGACCGCGTCCGGGATACCATCCTCGAGCGCTACGACGACCCCGGCGATCTCGACACGTTCCTCGAGCGCTTCAGCTACCGGCAGGGGACCTTCGCCGACACCGCCGCCTACGCGGCACTCGCCGACGACATCGGCAAGTTCGCCGGAGAGTGGGGCGGCTGTGTCGACAAGCTCTTCTACCTGGCCGTGCCGCCGGAGCACTACCAGACCATCCTCGGCAACCTCTCCACGAGCCACCTCACGTCGGTGTGCAACGCGGAGACCGGCTACACGCGTGTGCTGATCGAGAAGCCGTTCGGTCACGACATCGCCAGCTCCAAGGCGCTCGATGAGCTCCTGGCATCGCTCTTCCGCGAGGAGCAGATCTACCGGATCGACCACTACCTCGCCAAGGAGATGCTCCAGGGCATCCTCGCATTCCGCTTCCACAACGACCTGCTCGAGTCCACCTGGGACCGGGACGGCATCGAGCGGATAGACATCTCGCTGCTCGAAACGATCGGCGTGGAGAAGCGCGGCCGCTTCTACGATGGTGTGGGCGCGCTGCGCGACGTGGGGCAGAACCACCTGCTGCAGATGCTGGCGCTGGTGACGATGGAGCAGCCGGAGACGCTGGATGCCGATGACATCCGCACCGCGCGCGCCGCTCTGCTGGACACGCTGCGGCCTCCCCTGCCGGACGAGGTCGCGCGCTCGAGTTACCGGGCGCAGCACGAAGGCTACCGCGACATCGAGGGCGTCGATCCCGGCTCCATGACCGAGACGTACTTCAGGCTCGATACCACGATGTCGGGGCCGAGGTGGGCGGGCGTGCCGGTGTCGTTCGAGAGCGGCAAGCGCATCGCACCGGGCCCGCTCAAGCGCATCGTGGTGACGTTCCGCCATCGAAGCCCCTGCTTGTGCGGGGACGGGACGCACCTGCGCAACCGCGTGGTCTTCACGCTCGAGCCCGACGACACTATCTCGATCACGTTCTGGGCCAAGCGGCCGGGATTCGACTACGAGGTCGAGGAGCGCGCGTTCGACTTCGCCCTCTACGAGAAGACCGAGAAGCTGCAGTACGTGGAGGAGTACGCCAAGCTGCTCTACGACGCCGTCCGCGGCGATCAGACCTCCTTCGTCTCCACCGACGAGGTCCGTGCGATGTGGCGCTTCGTGGACCCGGTGCTGGACGCCTGGCGTGACGGCGCGGTGCCGCTCGAGACCTACACGCCCGACACGCTCGAGCCGGTGGAGCGTGCAGAGACCGCCCTGGCAGGCGCCACCGCAGGGCGGCAGATCGGCGTCCTCGGCCTCGGCAAGATGGGCGCTGGCATCGCGCGTAACCTACTGGACCACGGCTGGGAGGTCATGGGGTGGAACCGCACCACGTCGGTCGCGCGAGCGATGGAGACCGAGGGGATCGTGGCCGCCGACTCGCTCGAGGACCTCGTGGGCGCGCTACAGCCCCCGCGGACCGTGTGGCTGATGGTGCCCGCCGGAGCCGCTGTCGACGCCGTGCTCTTCGGCACAGACGGCCGGCCGGGGCTCGCCGACCTGCTCGATGCCGGCGACACGGTGATCGACGGCGGCAACTCCCGCTTCACCGAGGACGCGCCGCGCGCTGCGCGCCTCCGGGAGCGCACCATCGGGTTCCTGGACTGCGGGACATCTGGCGGCCCCTCGGGCGCGCGTCACGGCGCGTGCCTCATGGTCGGCGGCGACCGCGAGGACTTCGAGCGTGCCGAGGCGGTCTTCGCCGATATCGCGGTGCAGGGCGGCTACCGCTTCTTCGAGGGTGTGGGATCGGGCCACTTCGTGAAGATGGTCCACAACGGCATCGAGTACGGGATGATGCAGGCCATCGCCGAGGGGTTCGCGCTCATGCGCGACTCCGGGCGCGACCTCGATCTCGAGGCCATCGCCGACGTGTATCAGCACGCCAGCGTGATCGAATCAAGGCTCGTGGGCTGGCTGCGCGACGCCTTCGCGCGCTACGGAGACGACCTCGGGCCGATCTCGGGAAGCGTGGGGCACACCGGCGAAGGCGCGTGGACGGTCGACACCGCCCGGGACGCCGGGGTCCCCGTACCGGTGATCGAGGCGTCGCTCCGGTTCCGCATCGACTCGGAAGACGACCCGTCGTACACCGGCAAGGTGCTGCAGGCGCTCCGGAACGAGTTCGGCGAGCACGGCCTGGGCGGGTAGCAGCGGGGTCCGCGGGCCGGACCGCGCCTGCGTCACAGCAGGTGCGGTATCTCGGACGCGCCCGTGGGATATGCCCAGATTGCGCGCTTGAGCTCGTCGGCGGTCTGGCCGCACGCCATGGCCAGGGCGAAGACGTTGATGATCTCGCCCGCCGTGTGTCCAAGCAGGTGCGCGCCCACGATCCTGCCGGTCCCGCGCTCCACGATGATCTTGGCTCCCGAGACCCGCTCACCGATGCGCCGTGATGCGGCCCATCCGCTGGTGTCCGTGAGCTTCGCCTCCACATCGATACCCCGCTCGCGCGCCTGCTCCTCGGTCATGCCGACGGAGGCGAGCACCGGATCGGAGAACACCACGCTGGGGATGGCCGAGGGAGCGAACTCCCGCGAGCCAGGCTCGAGGATGTCGGCCACCGCCACCCGCGCCTGAGCGGTCGCCACCGGCGTGAGTGGTGCGCCCGACGCGGCGGCATCGCCCGCCGCGTACACGCGCGGGTTGGTGGCGCTCCGCATCCTGGTGTCGACTTCGATCCCGCGGGGTCCAAACGCCACACCGGCCGCGTCGAGGTCGAGGCCCGCGAGAGCCGGGACGCGGCCGGCACCGTGCACGACCGTGTCGGCCGAGACCTCCAGCCCCTGCTCGCACACCACGCTGAACCCGCCGTCGTCGCTTCTCACCTCCGTGACCGCGGCGTCGGTGAGCACATCGATGTCGGATCCCTTGTACGCACGCACGAGCATCTCCGTGAGGTCGGCATCGAACGGCTCCAGGACACGCGGCCTGCGATGCAGGATCGTCACCTTCGCACCGGCGGTCGCCGCGATGTGCGCGAACTCGAACGACACGTACCCGCCGCCGATGAACACCACGCGCTCACCGACATGATCCGCCGCCATGAACCCCTCGCTGTCGAGCACGTGCTCCTCGCCCGGTATGTCCAGCGGCCGGGGAATCGCACCGGGGGCCACCACGAACCTGTCCGCCGAGTAGCGCACCCCGTCGACCTCGATGACGTCGGCGGACACGAACCGCGCGGGACCGTGCAGCGGCGCCACACCGATCCCGGCCAGCCAGGACTCGATGCGCTCCGGCACGGGCTCCGTGAACGTCCGCTTGAACGTCATCAGCGCGGGCCAGTCGAGCCCAAGCTCGCCCGCGAGGCCATTGCCGCACTGCTGTTGTGCGCGCTCCACCACATCGGCAGCGGTGAACAGGACCTTCTTCGGCTCGCATCCTCGCAGCGCGCAGGTGCCGCCGTACTCCCGTGCGTCGGTGACGGCAACCGACAGCCCTGCCTCCGCTAGCTCACCAGCGGCGGTCTGCCCGGCCACGCCGGTGCCGATCACGATGACGTCGAAATGCTCCACGAGGTCTCCTTCGGACGTGTATCGCCGAACGTTCGCGCTCTGGTTCCCCTAGAGTGTTCCCTGTGAGCGGCGCTTCACCGCGATGATGCGAAGTGGCAGCGGCTCCTATGGGTATCCTTACGGTAATGGACAGAGGTGCGGGCCGGGCGTCGGCCTCGTACCCCGGGTGAGGAGGATCTCATGATCTCGAACGTCAGGCGCGCCATGGTCGCATGCGTCGCCATCGCCCTCATCACCGCCCTCACCGCGTGTTCGGACGCTGCCGAGGATCCGGGTGCAGACCGGCCATCCAAGGGCACCATCATCATCGGCTCGAAGATCGACACCGAAGGCGAACTCGTCTCATCGATCGTGAAGCTCGCCCTCGAAGACGCCGGGTACACGGTGGAGGACAAGAGCCAGACGGGTACGACCGAGGTCGTACGCAAGGCGATCATCGCCGGCGAGATCGACCTGTACCCGGAGTACTCCGGCAACGGCTACTGGTTCTTCCTCGATGAGCTCACCGATGAGGAGAAGGCCGGCTACAACGTCGGCGAGACCGGCTACGAGACCACGGCTCGACTGGACCTGGAAGCCAACGACATCGCGTGGCTCGAGCCCGCTCGCGCCAACAACACGTGGGCCATCGCCGTGACCGAGCAGTTCGCGGCCGATGAGGGTCTGGTCACGATGTCGGACTTCGCCGCGTACGTGAACGCCGGCAAGCCGGTGAAGCTCGCCGCCAGCGACGAGTTCTTCACCAGCGCGGGCAATCCCGAGTTCGAGCAGGTCTACGGCTACACGCTCACAGAAGAGCAGAAGGTGCGCCTTGCCGGCGGCAACACCGCCGCCACCGAGAAGGCGGTCGCCGACGGGACGGACGGTGTGAACTTCGGCATGGCGTATGGCACCGACGGGGCGCTCGCCGATCTCGGCCTGGTCATCCTCGAGGACGACCTCGGGGCCCAGATCGTGTACTGGCCAACGCCCATCGTGCGCAAAGCCGTGCTCGATGCACACCCCGAGATCGCGGACATCCTGAAGCCGGTGATGGAGTCGCTCGGCCTCGAGGAGTTGCAGCAGCTCAACGCTCGCATCCAGGTGAACGGTGAGGCCGCCGACGACGTCGCACGTGACTTCCTCGAAAGCGGCGGATTCATCGAGTGACCCACTGACACCCCGCGAGGTCGAGGAGATCGGGTGCCCGAACGCACGCGCGCGCATACTGTCGGCCTGACGGCGGCGATACTCGGGCTCGCCGCCGTGACACTGCTCCCCTTCGCGACGCTCCGCTCGAGCCGCATCCAGACGGGCGAATCGCTGTCGGCCCTGGACGCACTCGGCCCATGGGGGCTTGTGGCCCTGCTGGCCGTGTGGCTGGCCGTGGCCGTGGCCTCGCTCGGTGGCATGCCGCGGATACCGGCAGCCGCGCTCCGGGGTGTTCTGGGGACGCTTGCGCTGCTCGGCACCGTCGCCTTGTCGGCGGCTGCCGTCGCCCGCCTCACCGACCCCTCGACCCCCTACGCCCGGGTCTCGCTCGGCACCGGGGCCTGGGCGTGCATCGCCATCGCCTATTCCCTCGTGCTCGCGTCGAGACGAGAGGATGGCCTCCCTCGTCTCGCACGGGCGATCCTCTCGCTTGCCGCTCCCCTTGGTATCGCGGTGATGCTGGCGACAGGGACGCTCGATGGCCTCGCCATCATGCGGGAGTACGCGAACCAGTCGGACCGCTTCTGGGCCGAGGTCGCCGCGCAGCTGCGGTTCGCGGGCATCGCGGTGACTGTCGCGCTCGTGCTCGGCACCGCCCTCGGAGTGCTCGCGTTCCAGCGACCACGCCTCCGAGGCCCCGTCTTCGCCGTGGCGAACATCTTCCAGACGATCCCGGGTCTTGCGATGGTGGGACTGCTGTTCGCACCACTCTCATGGCTCGGCTCGAACATACCCCTGTTCGGACGCCTCGGCGTTGGCGGTCTTGGATGGGCACCCGTGATCACCGCGCTCACGCTGTACGCGCTGCTGGCGATCGTGCGGAACACGTACGCGGGTCTCGCGTCGGTGCCGGCTGCCGCGGTGGATGCCGGGCTCGGCATGGGAATGACCGAGTGGCAGGTGATGCGTCGCGTGCGCTTCCCGCTCGCGATGCCGGTCATCTTCGGCGGCATGCGGACGGCGGCGGTGCAGACGCTCGGCAACGCGACGCTCGGCGCGTTCGTTGCGGCAGGCACGCTCGGGCTCTTCGTGTTCGGCGGCCTTTCGCAGCAGGCCATGGACCTCATCCTGCTCGGGTCCGTGGCACTCGTCCTGCTCGCACTCGCCCTCGACGGGATCCTGCGCGCGTTGCAGGGGCTCGTCTCGCCACGACACCTCCGAGGACGCGAAGGAGCGCCCCGATGATCTCGATCCGGAACGTGAGCAAGTCGTACGAAGGCGCCGGAGCCGCTGCCGTGCGCGACCTGTCCTTCGACGTCCCCGCAGGCGAGGTGGTGGTCCTGATCGGGCCGAGCGGCTGCGGGAAGTCGACGACCATGCGGATGGTGAACCGCCTTGTGGAGCCGGACGCGGGCACCATCACGATCGACGGGCGCGATGTCCGCGAGTACCGGCCCGAGCAGCTGCGCCGCCATATCGGCTATGCCATCCAGGGCGTGGGGCTGTTCCCCCACTGGACGGTCGCGCAGAACGTCGCGGTGGTGCCGGGGCTGCTTGGGTGGGAGCGAGAGCGCGTCACGGAGCGCACCGCCGAGCTGCTCGAGCTTGTCGGCCTGGAGCCGGGTGGATACGGCCGCAAGTACCCGCACGAACTCTCCGGCGGAGAGGCCCAGCGTGTGGGCGTGGCACGGGCGCTCGCGGCAGACCCGCCCGTGCTGCTGATGGACGAACCGTTCGGCGCGGTCGATCCGCTGACACGCGACAGGCTCCATGCGGAGTTCCGGGCGATCCAGGACCGCCTGAAGAAGACGGTGCTGTTCGTGACCCACGACATGGACGAAGCGGTGAAGCTCGGCGACCGGATCGTCGTCATGCGTGACGGGATGCTCGTGCAGCAAGACACGCCCGAGCGCGTGCTCGCATATCCGGCGGATGCGTTCGTCGCATCGTTCGTGGGCGCCGAGCGGGCGCTCAAGCGCCTCTCGCTCGCTCCGGTGACCGAGGCTCTCGACCCCCCGGGGCTGGCCAGAGCCTGCGACTGCTCGGTCGGCTCCACCGCGTCGCTGCGCGAGGCGCTCGCACGTATCCTGGAGCTGGGCGTGCCGGCGATCGACGTGCATGACGAGCACGGTGCCCGCGTCGGGACCGTGAGCGTAGAGTCGATCGTGGAACGATTCAAACGGCCGCTCACATGAGAGCGCTCAGGCCTATCGTGGCGCCGATACTGGCGCTCATCGCCTACCTTTCCGTGGCGGCCGCGACACCGCTATGGAATACCGCGCTCGCTGCGGCGTTCCCTGGCGAGACCCGGATCCTATACCCCGATGCCACACCGCTCGGCCTCGTCGTGCAGCATCTCGAGCTGGTGCTGATCTCCAGCGCGATCTCGATCACCGTCGGACTCGCGCTCGGCATCTTCATCACGCGGCGCGCCGGCGTTGCGTTCCACGACGTGGTGAGCGACCTCACCAACCTGGGCCAGACGTTCCCGCCTGTAGCCGTCTTCACGCTGGCCGTGCCGCTCCTCGGGTTCGGGCTTCGACCGACCGTTGTCGCCCTCGCGCTCTACGGCATCCTCCCGGTGCTCCGGAACACCGTCGCCGGCCTCAAGGGCGTGCCCCCCGAGGTGCTGGAAAGCGCCGATGGTGTGGGCATGCGCCCGGTGCAGCGGCTGCTGCGGGTGGAGCTGCCGCTCGCCGCACCGGTGATCGTGGCGGGCATCCGCATCTCGGTGGTCGTGAACGTGGCCACGGCGACGATCGGCGCCATAGCCGGCGCCGGGGGATTCGGCGCGCCGATCATCAACGGGCTCGTGAACCTCGCGCCCGCCGTGACCCTTGAAGGAGCGCTTCTGGCCGCCGGCCTCGCGCTGGTGCTCGACGCGCTGCTCGGCGGCGTTGAGCGCGCGCTCACCGGCGGACGCCCGCCGGCGGTCTGAGGTCCCCGCGTCGCTACGACCGATGCAGCCGCCGCTGGACCCGCTATGGCCTCTCGGAAGCCACCCGGGCCGCGAACTCGTCAACGCCCATGGCGCCGATGTCGCCGGCCGTGCGCTCCCGCACGCCCACGGTGTCGGCCTCGATCTCCTTGTCGCCCACTACAAGCATGTACGGCACCTTCTGCTGCTGCGCCTTGGCGATCTTCACGCGCATCGGCTCGTTGTCGGCGTAGACGTCGGCGCGCACGCCGGCCTTGGCCAGGCGCGTCCGTACCGACTCACAGTGCTCGAGGTGCCGATCCGCGATCGGGATGATGACCGCCTGCACCGGCGCAAGCCATGTGGGGAACGCACCGGCGGTGTGCTCGATCAGGATGCCGAGGAACCGCTCCATCGAGCCGAAGATCGCGCGATGCAGCATGAACGGCTGCTCCTCGGTGTTCTCCGCGGTGCGATAGGTGATGCCGAACCGCTCCGGGTTGTTGAAGTCCACCTGGATGGTGGAGAGCTGCCAGATGCGGCCGATCGCGTCCTTGACCTTGATGTCGATCTTGGGCCCGTAGAACGCGCCGTCGCCCTCGTTGATCTGGTACGGCAGGCCCCACTCATCGAGCGCGGACATCAGCGCGCGCGTGGCGAGCTCCCAGTCCTCATCGCGACCGACCGACTTCTCCGGACGCGTAGAGACCTCGGCGGAGTACTCGAAGTCGAACGTGTCCATGATGTACTTGACGATGTCGAGCATCGCCTTGACCTCGGGGACGATCTGCTCACCGGTGCAGAAGATGTGCGCGTCGTCCTGAGTGAAGCCGCGCGCACGCATGAGTCCGTGCACCACGCCGCTCTTCTCGTTGCGGTACACGGTGCCGAACTCGAACAGGCGCATCGGCAGGTCGCGGTACGACCGCACGCTGTCGCGGTACACGAGGAGCGCGCCGGGGCAGTTCATCGGCTTGACCGCATAATCGGTCGGCTCCTTGCCCTCCCCTTCGTCGACCTGCAGGGGAAACATGTTGTCCTGGTAGTAGTCCCAGTGACCGCTCGTCTTCCATACGTCGGCCTTGTAGATGTGCGGCGTGCGGATCTCCACGTAGCCGCGCTCGTACAGGTCGGCCGAGAGCCACTCCACGAGCTCGTGGAAGACACGGGCACCTTTGGGGTGATAGAGCACGAGTCCGCTGCCCGCGAGCTCATCGAAGTGGAACAGGTCGAGCTCCTTGCCGAGTCTGCGATGATCGCGCTTCTCGGCCTCCTCCAGGCGGGTCAGGTACGCCTCGAGGTCCTTCTCCGAGAACCATGCGGTGCCGTAGATACGCTGGAGCATCGGGCGGTCGGAATCGCCGCGCCAGTAGGCTCCGGCGACCTTCATGAGCTTGAACGCCTTCACCCAACCGCTGTGCGGAAGATGCGGGCCGCGGCACAGATCCGTGAACGGGCCCGACGCGTAGGTGGATATCTCGGCGTCCTCCGGCAGCTCACGGATCAGCTCGAGCTTGTACGGCTGGTCGGCAAAGGCCTTCTCGGCGTCCGCGCGGGTGAGGACCTGCCGGCCGAAGGACTGCTCGGCGGAGACGATCTCCCGCATCTTGGACTCAATCGCTTCAAGATCCTCGGGCGCGAAGGTCCGACCGATCTCAAGGTCGTAGTAGAAGCCGTCTTCGATCGCCGGCCCGATGCCGAAGCGCGCGCCAGGGAAGAGCTCCAGCACAGCCTCGGCCATCACGTGCGCAGCCGAGTGTCTGAGCAGTTCGAGGGCCTCAGGATCACGCTCGGTCACGATGGCCACCTCCGCCCCATCGGCCACGGCCGTGGACAGATCGACCAGCCGGCCATCGATGCGCCCTGCGATGGCTGCGGCGGCGAGGCGGGGGCCGATTGCTGCCGCGACATCGGCGACGCTGGCCCCAGCGGACACCGGCTTGACGCTGCCGTCCGGCAGCGTGATCGAGATCTCAGACATAGCGACGCTCCCTCTTAGCGACCGTGCGGTCCGCGATGCGGACAGAAGGTCACTGCTTGGTCTTGCAGTACGGACACACCTGCCAGTCGAGCTTGAGAGCCTTGCCGCAGCTGATGCACTCCTTGCGCAGCTTCTTCATGCACGACGGGCAGATAAGGAAGTCGGCCTCCACCGGCTGGAAACACGCGGGGCATGTCTGGCCCTCCCTGAGGAGTTCGACCTCCTTGGCGCGGATCTCGAGCTCACGCTCGCGCGCATCGAGGGCGCTCTCGGGGGGACGTACCACCATGTAGATGGCCCAGCCGAACACGTTGAACAGCAGCACCACGAGCGCCCAGAACCAGGGCATGACGCCACGACGGTCGGCGTCGCGCCACGTCCAGAAGACGAGCGCGATCGAGAAGACGACGAAGAACAACAAGCACAGATTCGTAGTGAGCTTCAGTGCCGGCTGGATCGGAGCAAGGAGTTCTCCGAGAGCTGCTTCCATGCGGTCCCCCTCCAGGGTCTAGGTTCGCGTGACTCGAACACCTCCCGGGTGACCGCGGTGCGGCGCGCCAGGGGGCATGATAAGACTACCGGGATTCTACCAGAACACGGGTCCCCCACACCGCCCTATGCCAGCGCACCGATGCCGTGCGGTGATCACGTGACCGACAGCTGCCGTTGGGGCCAGGTCACCCGACGGCCTCAGCGCCGAGTGCGTAGACGGCGCCCGCGGTGTACAGGCTGCCCGAGACGACGACCCCGCGTCCGTTTGAAAGCCTGTCAGCGACCCGCAGTGCATCCCCGACATCGGGAGCCACGGCAGCCGAAGTCCCTGTGATGCGACCGATGAGATCGGCTAGTTCGGCCGCCGGCATGCACCGAGGTGAACCGTTCTCGGTCGCGACGAAGGCGGAGCCCACGGGGGCGAGCGCCCGCACGATGCCCTCAGCGTCTTTGTCTGCGAGTATGCCGAGCACAAGCACGGGAAGCCCGCCACTGAACGAGTCGTGTATGGCACCTGCGAGGACCTCAGCCGCGTCAGGGTTGTGCGCGCCGTCGATCACGAGTGGCGGCTCGCGCCGCAACGCGTGAAACCGGCCGGGGAACGTCATCGCGCACAGTATGCGGTCGGTGGCCTCGGGGTCGAGCACGTCGAACAGCGCGGCGCCTGCGGCACCCAAGGCGATCGCGACGTTCGCGGCCTGGTATGCGGGTGCATGGACTCCCACGCGGTGCTCGCGCAGCCCGTGGATGTCGAGCGTAAGGACTCCGCCGGGCATCCTCGGTCGCCGCACGATGTCCCACGTGATGTCCGGGTCGTCGCCTATCCCGACACGGAACACCCTCGGATGACCGAGCGAGAGCGCACGCTCGAGGAAGATGTGATCGACGCCGACGCACCCTGGGCCGATGACGGGGATCGAGTTCGCAGTGATGATGTGCGCCTTGTCGAACGCGATCTCCTCGCGCGTGGCGCCGAGCCTGTCCGTGTGATCGAGCGCCACGCCCGTCACGACGGCGACGATGGGATCGACGACGCTCGTCGCGTCCCAGCGGCCACCCATGCCGACCTCAAGACAGGCGAACTCCACACCGTGAAGGCTGAACGCATGGAGCGCCCCGGCGGTGAGCAGCTCGAACTCGGTGAACTCCCGCCCCAGCTGCGCGGCCGCGTCGAACACATCGGCGAACACCCGGGCGAAGTCGACTTCCGACAGTGGCTCCCCATCGATCTCGATCCGCTCGGTATAGGACACCAGATGCGGGCTCGTGTACACGCCGGTGCGATAGCCGTGGGCAGAGAGCAGCGCACCGGTCATGCGGGTGACCGAGGTCTTGCCGTTGGTGCCGGTGATCTGCACGCACCGGCACTCCCGCTCAGGGCACCCGAGCGTCGCCGTCAGTTCACGGATCCCATCGAGTGACGGATTGATCCCGAACTGCAGCGCGCCCTGAAGGCGCTCGATCGTCGATGCATAGTCGGCATCGCCAGTGGGCACTGTCACTCCGCGAGGTCGGCCAGTTGTCCAGTAAGCTTCGACACGGTCGCCGCCAACTCGGCTGCGCGGGTACGGTCTTTCTCGATTATGTCAGGTGCGGCTTTCATAAGGAAGCCCTCGTTCGCCAACTTCTTCTCGAGTCTGGCGAGGTCGCCCCCCGCGCGTTCAAGCTCCGTGCTGATCCGGGCGCGTTCAGCCGCGAAGTCGACGAGTCCTTCGAGCGACACGTAGACCTCGCTCCCCGCCGCCACGACCACCGACGCGTGTGCCGGCCTGATGGCATCGTGGGCGACAACGAACGCCCCGATTCCCGCGAGCGCACGGATGTCATCGGCCATCGACTCGAGGACCTGCCCCTCGGCCTCAGGGGACCTCACCGAGACCTGAAGCTTGGTCTTGGGTGACACCGAGTAGCGTGCCCGCACGGCACGCACCGCGGTGACGAGCTCCTGCAGCATGCCCACCGAGCGTTCGGCGCTTTCATCGCGGAAGCGTGCCAGTCCCTCCGCATCCGGCCATCCGGCGATCATGAGCGAGTCCGCGTCACGGGCGTCACCCAGTGGCAGTCTGCCCCAGATCTCCTCGGTCACGAACGGCATCATCGGGTGAAGGAGCCTGAGCGCCGTGTCGAGAATGAAGACGAGGTTTCGCAGCACCGCCTGACGGGACTCCCCGCCCGCAGCCAGCCGTGGCTTGGCGAGCTCGATGTACCAGTCGCAGAACTCACTCCAGAAGAAGTCGTACAGCGCGCGGGCCGTCTCACCGAACTCGTAGGAGAGCAGCCCCTCGTCCACGCGAGCGGCGAGGTCGGCCAGACGCGACAGGATCCAGGCATCGGCGACGGTTTCCACGCCGGGCGCCCCGGGCACGAAGTCCTCCCCCGCATTCATCAACACGAACCTGCTCGCGTTCCAGATCTTGTTGGCGAAGTTGCGTGAGGACGCGAGCTTCTCCTCGGCGAACTTGATGTCCTGATTGCCGGTGACCTGCAGCATGAGGCCGAACCTCATGCCGTCGGCACCGTAGTGGGCCATCAGGTCGAGCGGGTCCACGCCCGTACCGAGCGACTTGCTCATGCGCTTGCCCTCGGCGTTGAAGACCGTGGGGTGGATGATGACGTCGCGATAGGGCACATCGCCGATGAAGTCCAGACCGCTCATGATCATGCGGGCGACCCACAGGAACAGGATGTCGCGCGCCGTGGACAGAACGGTCGTGGGATAGAAGAAGTCGAGCTCGGGGGTCTCGTCGGGCCAGCCGAGTGTGGCGAAGGGCCACAGCTGAGAGCTGAACCACGTGTCGAGCACGTCCTCGTCCTGACGGACCCCGGCGCCGCACTCCGGGCACGACTCGAGGTCGTCCATGCTCGCGCCCTGCCACCCGCACGCGTCGCAGTAGAACACCGGGATCCGATGACCCCACCACAACTGGCGGCTGATGCACCAGTCACGGATGTTCTCCATCCAGTGGTAGTACACGCCCTCCCACCGCTGCGGATGGAACACCACACGCCCGTCACGGACGCACTCGATGCCCGGCTCAGCGAGCGGCTTCATGTCGACGAACCACTGGTCAGAGAGCCAGGGCTCCACGACCGTATGGCACCGGTAGCAGTGCCCGACCGAGTGGACGTGGTCGTCGATGGACGCAAGCAGCCCGGCGGCCTCGAGGTCCGCTACGATGCGCGTGCGCGCCTCGTAGCGATCGAGGCCCTCGTAGGGACCACCCTCGGCGGTGATCGTGGCATCGGCGGCGAGGACGTTGATCTTCTCAAGCCCGTGGCGCTCACCGATCTCGAAGTCGTTCGGGTCGTGCGCCGGGGTCACCTTCACCGCACCGGTGCCGAACGAGGGGTCGACGTACTCGTCGGCCACGATCGGGATCTCGCGTCCCAGCAGCGGCAGCACGATGGTGGCGCCGACGAGGTCACGGTAGCGCTCGTCGTCCGGGTGGACGGCCACGCAGGTGTCGCCCAGCATCGTCTCCGGGCGCGTGGTGGCCACGATCACGTGGTCGCGGCCGCCCACCGGCTCCTTCAGCGGATAGCGGAGGTGCCACAGGTGGCTGTCCAGCTCCTCGTGCTCCACCTCGATGTCCGAGAGCGCGGTGGAACAGCGCGGGCACCAGTTGATGATGCGCTTGCCGCGGTAGATCAGGCCGCGCTCGAACCACTCCACGAACACCGTGCGGACCGCGCGCTGGTAGCCCTCGTCCATAGTGAAGTGCTCATCATCGTAGTCGCAGCTGCACCCCATGCGCTTGAGCTGCTCGATGATGATGCTCCCATGCTCCCGCCGCCACTCCCAGCAGAGCTCCACGAACTTCTCACGACCTACGTCGTGACGGGAAAGCCCCTGCCCGGCCAGCTTCTGCTCGACCTTGTTCTGCGTGGCGATACCCGCGTGATCGGTGCCGACCACCCAGCGGGTCGGACGACCGGTCATGCGTGAGCGCCGGATCACGACGTCCTGGATCGTGTTGTTGAGCGCATGTCCCATGTGCAGCGAACCCGTCACGTTAGGCGGCGGGATCACGACCGTGAACGGCGCCTCACCCCCGGGCTCCTGCGCGAAGTGACCACCATCCACCCACCGCCGGAACACGGGGCGTTCGACGGCGTCAGGGTCGTATGCTGAAGGGAGTTGGCTCATGGAGTTGGGACATCCTTCCGGGTACGGGTTCTGTGAGGATTCTACGACATTTCTCCAACGCGCTCGGCGCGCGTTCGTCGCCCGCAGGAGACCGTTCGCCCGAATCGATACCCTGCCCCGTATGCGTTTCCGCGAACGAACTGGCGATATACTCTCTAGAGTCCACCGATGAAAGGTCGTGACCCCTATGGCCGATTGCGAGTGCCTGGCTACCTGCCCGTTCTTCAACGATCAGATGGCGGACATGCCCTCGATGTCGGAGATCATCAAGCAACGGTACTGCCGTGGCAGCAACGTGCACTGTGCGCGCCACATGGTGTTCAGGACGCTTGGGCGCCCTGCCATCCCCAAGGACCTCTACCCCAGCCAGGTCGAACGTGCCGAGGAGATCATCGACGCCTCACGCTAGACATCATCTAGGCACACACGACAGCGGGCCCCGTGCGGGGCCCGCTGTCGTGTTCGCGACGGGATCGCCGAGCGTGAGGCCGCTACGCGCTGGCGTCCCGGGCGCCGGCGAGGGTGAGCACAGGCTGTGCCCCTCCCCTGACCACCTCATCGGTGATCGTGACGCGCTCCACGTCGCTTCGGCCGGGCAGGTCGTACATGGTGTCCAGCAGGAGCGACTCGAGGATCGAGCGCAGGCCACGGGCTCCCGTCTGGCGCGAGATCGCCTGGCGCGCGACCTCCTTCAGGGCCTCGTCGGTGAAGACGAGTTCGACGCCCTCCATCTCGAAGAGCCTGCCGTACTGGCGCACCAGGGCGTTCTTTGGCTCGGTCAGGATCCTGACCAGTTCGTCCTCGTCGAGCTCCTCCACGTGTGCAGTGACCGGGATCCGGCCGATGAACTCGGGGATCAGGCCGAAACGGTGCAGGTCCTCCGGTAGCACCTTCGCGAGCAACGCACCCGTGTCGTGCTCGTCCGGGTCGTGCATCTCGGCGCCGAAACCGACGCCCTTCTTGCCGATGCGGTCGGCGATAAGCTTCTCGAGGCCCACGAACGCACCGCCGAGGATGAAGAGGATGTTGGTCGTGTCGATGCGGATGAGCTCCTGCTGGGGGTGCTTGCGTCCACCCTGTGGTGGGACAGCCGCCTCGGTGCCCTCGACGATCTTGAGGAGCGCTTGCTGCACACCCTCGCCCGACACATCGCGCGTGATCGACAGGTTCTCAGCCTTGCGGGCGATCTTGTCGATCTCATCGATGTAGATGATGCCGACCTGGGCACGCTCCACATCGAAGTCGGCCGCGGTGATGAGCTTGAGCAAGATGTTCTCGACGTCCTCGCCCACGTAGCCCGCTTCCGTGAGGGTGGTGGCGTCGGCGATCGCGAACGGCACCTTGAGGATGCGCGCAAGCGTCTGCGCGAGGAGCGTCTTGCCGCAACCCGTGGGCCCCAGCAGCATGATGTTGCTCTTGGCGATCTCGACGTCTTCTTCGGTCAGCGGCTCCGTGCGGATGCGCTTGTAGTGGTTGTACACGGCGACCGCAAGCGTCTTCTTCGCAAGGTCCTGGCCGACGACATAGTCGTCGAGCCGGGCCAGTATCTCTTTGGGCGTGGGGAGCTCCTCATGCTCGAGCGCGATGCCGGCCTCTTCGACCTGCTCCTCGTCCACGATCTCGTTGCACAGATCGATGCACTCGTCGCAGATGTACACGCCCGGACCAGCCACAAGCTTGCGGACCTGGTGCTGCGGCTTGCCGCAGAACGAGCACTCCAGACGCTGTGTGTCGTCGTGACGATCCATACGTGCTATCAGCTCTCCTTCGGCGACCGCTTGGTGAAGACGGCATCGACCAGGCCATAGGCCGTGGCCTCCTCCGCGGTCATGATGTTGTCGCGCTCGGTGTCGGTGTGGATCTTCTCGATCGACTGACCTGTGTGGGTAGCCAGGATGCGATCAAGCGTCTCGCGCATCCGCAGCATCTCCTTGGCCTGGATCTCGATGTCCGTGACCTGGCCCTGCGTGCCGCCCCACGGCTGGTGGATGAGGATCCGGCTGTTGGGCAGCGCGAACCGCTTGTTCTCGGCGCCGGCGGCGAGCAGCACGGCGGCCATCGACGCGCACTGGCCGATGCAGATGGTGCTCACATCCGAGCGGATGTACTGCATGGTGTCGTAGATGGCGAGCCCGGCCGTGACCGATCCGCCGGGCGAGTTGATGTAGAGGCTGATGTCCTTGTCGGAGTCCTCGCTCTCGAGGTGGAGCAGCTGCGCGATCACAAGGTTCGCGATCACGTCGTCGATCTCACTGCCGAGGAAGACGATCCGCTCGTTCAGCAGCCGTGAGTAGATGTCGAAGCTGCGCTCCCCACGTGACGTCTGCTCGACGACGATGGGCACGAGTGCGCTGTTGAGCGCTGCGGCGTGCGTCATGACTGCTCATCCTCCACGACCTCGGCGTTGTCCATGAGCCACTTGAGGGCCTTGCGATGCATGATCTGTTCCTTCACCAACGGCAGCGCGCCGTTGCGGGCGAGGTCGTCGTTGAGCTCTTCGGCGGCCCCGGCGTCACCGCCGGCGATCTCCTTCACGGCGTCACGCAGGTCCGCGTCGGAGACCTCCATGCCCTGTGCGATGAACAGCGCCTCAAGCGCGAGCTCCTCGCGCACGCGACGATCGGCCTGCTCGCGCAGGTCCTCCTCGAGCCGCTCGGGGGTCAGTCCCGTCACCTGCATGTACTCGGCCGGCGACAGACCGCGCTCCTCGAGGCTCTCGAAGAACTCACGCGCCATCGAGTTAGCACGTGAGTCGAGCATCTCCTGGGGCACTTCGCCCTCCAGACGTCCTACCAGCTCGGCGAGGACGGCGTTCTCGACCTCGCGGCCGTGCGCGGCCATCTTCGCCGAGTCGAGCTTCTCGCGGACATCGGCGCGGTACTCGTCCATCGTGTCGAAGCCGCCAGCCTGGGCCGCGAACTCGTCGTCGAGCTCGGGCAGGACCTTGGTCTTGACCTCGTGCACCTCGATCTCGAACCGTGCCTGCTTACCGGCGAACTCCGGGTTGGAGCTCGTGTCGGGGATCTCGAACTCGGCGACGACCGAACCGCCGGGGGCGGTCCCGACCAGCGCGGCGTCGAACTCCTCCGGCATCATGCCGCGGCCGAGTTCGTAGAGGTACTTGTCCACGGTGTTGCCGTCGTAGGCCTCACCGTCGACCGTGCCGACGAACGAGATCAGGGCGAAATCGTCAGCGCCGACCGGGGCTTCTGTCGCCTCGAGCGTGGCGAACCGCTCGCGGACGTGCTCGATCTGCGCGTCGACCTCACGGTCGGTCGCCTGCTTGGCCGGAACGGTGACCGTGAAGGTCTTCGCGTCGCTCAGCTCGAACGTGGGACGCAGCTGGACCTCGGCCACGTACGTGTAGTCGGCTCCGGCCTCGATCATGTCGAGCTCACCCACGTCGGGGCGGCCGATGGTGCGCACATCGAGCTCGGAGACAGCGCGGCCGTACGAGTCGGAGACGATCTCCTCCTGCGCGTCAGCGAGCACGGCCTCGCGGCCGACGTGGGTGTCGATCACCGGGCGCGGCGCCTTGCCCGGACGGAAGCCAGGGATGCGCAGTTTCGCGCCGACCGCCGCGTATGCGGCCGCGATCGCCGCGTCGACATCGGCTGCCGGGACCGTCACCGTGATCTTGGCGCGGCCCTCTTCAAGACGCTCAATGCTGGTCTGCAAAGGTCCTCCTAAAGGATCGATCTTCGTTCCGAGGCGTCCTCGACGCTCCGTGACGTCTGCTTCTGGTGCGGGCGAGAGGACTCGAACCTCCACGAGTTTCCCCACTGGAACCTAAATCCAGCGCGTCTGCCAGTTCCGCCACGCCCGCGCGCGAAATGCCCGACAACTATAGCAAAGGTCGGAGGCGAAGGCCTCCGACCTCGGTATAGCGAATGGTGGGCCGTATAGGGATCGAACCTATGACCTTGGGATTAAGAGTCCCCTGCTCTACCAGCTGAGCTAACGGCCCGAACGCTCGCATATTGTAACCGCTCCCGCGATGAATGCAAATGCATTCCTGTGATCCGCTCCGGCGGTCCGCCTACGACAGGCCGACCACATTCCCCTCGGCATCGATATCGATGAGTTCACCGGCGGGACGACCCGGCAGGCCGGGCATCGTCATGATGTCGCCGCAGAGCACGTACACGAATCCGGCACCAGCCGAGATGCGCACGTCGCGCACGGGCAGGCGCCACCCCGTGGGCGCCCCTTTGAGCTTCGGGTCATGTGAGAGCGAGAGGTGCGTCTTCGCCATGCACACCGGCAGGTCGCACAGCCCCATCGCGCTGATGCGCTCCATCGAACGCGATGCCTCGAACGAGAAGTCCACACCCGACGCGCCGTAGATCTGTGTGGCGATCGCGGCGATGCGCTCCCGCATCGGCACGCTCTCGGAGTACGTGAACTGCAGCGCCGAGGGCTGCTCACACGCTGCGGCAACGGCCTCGGCCAGCTCTATCCCGCCCGCACCGCCCTCCGCGTGCAGGCGGTGCGAGACGACCGAGTGCGCGCCCGCCGCACGGGCGTGCTCCATGATGAGCGCGTGCTCGGCGGGGGTGTCGGTGGGGAACTCGTTGATGGCGACGACCACCGGGATGCCGAAAGAACGGACGTTCTCGATCTGCCGCAAGAGGTTGGGCATGCCCGCCTCGAGCGCCCCGAGGTCCTCGGCCATCATGGCCGGGTCGAGCGGGCGGCCCGGTTTCACCTCGAAGCGGCCGGAATGGGCCTTGAGCGCGCGCACCGTGCACACGAGCACCGCCGCGTCTGGCGCGAGGCCCGACTCGCGGCACTTGATGTTCACGAACTTCTCGGCGCCCATATCGGCGCCGAAGCCCGCCTCGGTGACCACATACTCGGCCAGCTTGAGAGCGATGCGGTCGGCTACGATCGAGCTGTTGCCGTGGGCGATGTTGGCGAACGGTCCCGCGTGCACGAAGACCGGTCCGCCTTCGAGGTCCTGCATGAGGTTGGGCTTGATGGTCTCCTTCATCAGCACGGTCATCGCACCCGCGACCTTGAGGTCCTCGGCGGTGACGGGGGCGCCGTCGTGCGTGCGGGCCACGATCACGCGTCCGATGCGTGCACGAAGGTCCTGGAGGTCCTCGGCGAGCGCAAGGATCGCCATGAGCTCGCTCGCGACGGTGATCTCGAAGTGGGTCTCGCGCGGGTCGCCATCGGTGCGCCCCCCGAGACCGATCACCACGTTGCGGAGCGACCGGTCAGAGATGTCGAGCACGCGCGGCCAGGTGACGGCATGCGGGTCGATGCCCAGCTCATTGCCGTGGAAGATGTGGTTGTCGATGAAGGCGGCACACAGGTTGTGGGCCGCCGTGATGGCGTGCACATCGCCCGTGAGATGCAGGTTGATGTCCTCCATCGGCACGACCTGCGAGTAGCCGCCACCCGCGGCGCCGCCTTTGATGCCGAAGACAGGGCCCAGCGACGGTTGCCGGATACAGGTGAACGCCGGGCGGCCCGTAGCGCGGAGCGCCTGGCCGAGGCCCACTGACGTGAGCGTCTTCCCCTCGCCGAGCGGGGTGGGCGTGATCGCCGTGACGAGCACGTACTTGCCGTTCGGGCGGTCCTTCAGCCGCTCCAGGACCTTGAGCGTGACCTTCGCCTTGTGCCGCCCGTTGGGCTCGACCTCATCGGGCTCGAGGCCGATCTCCTCGGCGATCTCGCGTGCGGGACGCACCGTTGCGGCATGGGCGATCTCGATGTCTGAGAGCATCTCGAGCTCCTCGGGTCGGCTGCGGGGACGCACGCCAGGCGGTGGGCGCTCCCCCTGCAAGTGTAGCCGAGGGAGGCCCCGGCATAACACAGCGACCCGCACGAGGCGGGTCGCCGCAGAAGTCTCTGGGGTGGGTAACGGGACTTGAACCCGCGGCCTCCGGAGCCACAGTCCGGCGCTCTAACCAACTGAGCTACACCCACCATGAGTGGCTTGGCACGCCCGGAGGGATTCGAACCCCCGACCTAGAGATTAGAAGTCTCCCGCTCTATCCAGCTGAGCTACGGGCGCGTATCGAGCGCCTCCGAAGTGCCGAGTGCAAACGGTACTTGGCGCGCTCTATGTTGTCAATCGGTGCTTCACGTGCGCACCGAGGTCGACTCTGGAGCGGCGGACGGGACTCGAACCCGCAACAATCAGCTTGGAAGGCTGATGCTCTACCAATTGAACTACCGCCGCACAAAATGGTCGGGCTGACAGGATTCGAACCTGCGACCCTCTGCTCCCAAAGCAGATGCGCTACCAAGCTGCGCTACAGCCCGACCTGGTCCCGGGCACGACCCTCGCGGGCCTCACGCTCGAGAGCATCGACCAGTATAGGGGCGAGTGCCGCCGCGGGCAAATCACCGTCCGGGACCGACAAGCGAGCGACCTCGACATGGTGCGGGCCTACCGCTGACTACGCCTCCAGCTTCGCGTGCAGCGTCCGCAGGGCGGCGCCGCGGTGGCTGATGGCGTTCTTGCCCGCAAGGTCGAGCTCGGCCATGGAGCGACCGGGTGCCGCTTCGGGCATGAAGAGCGGGTCGTACCCGAAGCCGCCGGCGCCGCGCGGCTCGAACGCGATGGAGCCCTCGCACGCGCCGTCAGCGACGGTCTCGGTGCCGTCTTCAGCCACGAGCACGATCACGCTCCGGAAACGCGCGGCCCTACGCTCGCGGGGCACGTCGGCGAGCGCGGTGAGCAGCTTCTCGTTATTGTCGGCGTCGGTCGCGGTCTCGCCGGCATACCGCGACGAGTACACGCCGGGCTCGCCGTCAAGTTCGTCGACCTCAAGGCCGCTGTCATCGGCGAGCGCGGCCAGACCGAACGCTTCGTGGTAGGCGTGCGCCTTCAGGCGCGCGTTATCGAGGAACGTCTCGCCCGTCTCCTCGACCTCGAGCGTGTCGGCACCAAGATCGGCCGCCGTCACGAATTCCCATCCGGGGAAGTCGAGCGCGGAGCGGATCTCCTCGAGTTTGCCCCGGTTCCCCGTGGCCACGATGATCCGGCGCATCTCAGGCACCATCCCGGTAGACCTCGATATCGCCCGCGACGACCTCGCGTTGTATCGCGACAAGCCTCTCCGTGCCAAGGGCGGCCAGGTCGAGCAGCGCATCAAGACGCGCACGGTCGAACGGTGTGCGCTCGCCGGTGCCCTGCACCTCGATGAAGCGGCCCTTGCCATCGCACACGACGTTCATGTCGACCTCGGCGATGCTGTCCTCGCTGTAGTCGAGGTCGAGGCGGGCCACGCCGTCCACCACGCCCACCGAGGTCGCCGCCACGTTGTCGAGCACGGGGATATCGGAGATGCGCCCGGCCTCGCGCCACGTGGCGAACGCGTCCATCATCGCGATGTACGCGCCGGTGATGGCTGCGGTACGGGTGCCCCCGTCCGCCTGGATCACGTCACAGTCGAGATTGAGAGTGCACTCCCCGCCCATCGAACGCATGTCCACCACGGTGCGGAGCGACCGCCCGATCAGCCGTTGGATCTCATGGGTTCGCCCGCTCGGCGCACCCATGCTGACCTCCCGACGACTGCGGGTGTGTGTGGACGCCGGCAGCAGCGAGTACTCCGCGGTGACCCACCCCAGACCGCTACCCCGCCGCCAGCCGGGCGCCGAGTCCGCGAACGTAGCGGCACAGAGCACCTTCGTGTCGCCTAGCTCGAACAAGCATGAACCGTGTGCATGCCGCAGGTAGCGGCGGGTGATGGTGATGGGTCGCAGCGCGTCGTTCGCGCGGCCGGACGTTCGGCCCACAGGCGGCCTCCTCCTCAGTCGATGTCGAGAGCGGTGAGCTCGTCTGCCACGATAACACGGCCGCCGAAGTGCGAGCGCGCCTCAGCAAGCGCCTGGTCGCGGTCGATCGTGGGCCACAGGTGGGTGAGCACGAGCGTGCTCGCCCCCGCATCGGCGGCAAGCACACCGGCCTCAGCTGGCGTCATGTGCGGGGCGCGGCCGGCGAACTCCGCGGGCAGCGTCGCGTCGGCGAGGATCGTGCCGGCACCCTTGGCCGCCCGGCGGACGGCGTCCCCGAGGCGCGTGTCACCCGTGTAGCACAGCCGCGAACCATCGCCCTCGATCATGAATGCGCACGCCCCCACTGCGTGCTCCACCGGGTGCGATTCGATCGACAGCTCGCCGATGCCGATGACGCTGCCGGGACCCACCTCGTGGACCAGGAACGCTTCGTCGAGCTCGCGTGCGCCCCTCTCACCCAGGAGCGCCTGCATCCGGCCGAACAGGCCGTCTGGAAGCCACAGCGGCACCGGGGAGACGGGACCGGCGGGCGCGTACCGCAACGCCGCCTGCAGTGCGAACACGTCAGCGAAATGGTCGATGTGACCATGGGAGATGATGACCGCGTCGAGCGTGACCGGGTCGATGACCCGCCCGAGGTTCGACAACACGCCGTTGCCGCAGTCCATGAGGACCGAGGTCGATCCCGCCTGCACAAGGTGCCCGGCGCACGCGCGCCCGGGCGCGGGGTATGACGCGCCGCTACCGAGGATCGTGAGCCTCACGCGATCCCCTCTTCATACTCCGAGAGCGCGCCGGCAAGCTCGCTGTCGAGGAGCGCCTCGAGCTCGGTCTGTGTCACGTGCTCCACCCGTTCGGGCTGGCGGCCGAGGATGCGGGCGCCGAGCCCGGCGAACTCGGCGGCATCCCCGGTGGTGGCGAACAGCTCGGTGCGGTCCGTGCCGTCGGCGAGATGACCGCGCGCGATCAGCGCATCGGACACCTCGCGAGCCGTCTCCTCGGCGGAGGATATCAACCGCACCCTCGGGCCCATCACCTGCTGGATCGGCGCCTGCAGCAGCGGGTAGTGCGTGCATCCCAGCACCAGTGTGTCCACGCCGCTGCGCTTGAGCGGGTCGAGATAGTCACGCGCCATCTCGTAGAACGACGAGCGGATGTAGACGTCGCCCGTCCGGGCCAGCCACTCCTCGAGGGAGTCGTCGCCGAGGCGAAGCCCCTGCTCCACAAGGTCGACGAAGCGCGGCGCGGCCGTTGAGAACACCGTGACGCCTGCGTCAAGCGCACGCACGGCGGTACTGTACGCGCCCGACTCGATGGTGCCCACCGTGCCGATGACGCCCACCCGGCGATTGACGGTCGCCTTGACGGCGGCCCGTGCGCCCGGCTCCACCACGCCCACCACCGGGACATCGAACACGCGCTGCGCCAGCGCCAGCCCGGCCGCGGTGGCGGTGTTGCACGCCACGACGATCAGCTTGACGTCGCGCAGCGTGAGCCATCGACCGATCTGCAGCACGAACTCGCGTACGTCGTGCTGCGGCCGTGGTCCGTACGGGCAGCGCGCGGTATCGCCGAGGTACACGATGCTCTCGCCCGGAAGGGCGCGCATGATCTCTCCGGCGACCGTGAGGCCGCCAAGACCGGAGTCGAATATGCCGATGGGACGCTCTCGCATGGTACCGAGTATAGGCGTGCCGGCTGACTCAGGCACCCGCCATGATCTCCTCGATGGCTCCGGCGATCTCGTGCACGGGCAGGACCATGTCCGCGGCGCCGATGTCGATGGCGGCCTTCGGCATGCCCCACACCGTGCTGGAAAGCTCGTCCTGGCAGATCGTCCTGGCCCCGCGGTCATGGAGGGCCTTGAGCCCCACCGCCCCGTCGGCGCCCATCCCCGTCAGCAGTACGCCGATGGCGCGGCCGTGGAAGCTCGTCGCCACCGACTCGAACAGCGTGTCGGCCGACGGGATGTAGAGCTGTCCCGCCTTGGGCTTGGTGAACCGGAGCGTCATCCCGTCCACCTCCATGTTGCTGCCCGTCGTGGCCATGTAGGCGACACCGGGACGCATCACATCGCCTTCGGCCGCGGGGACCACGCTGATCTTCGAGCCGGAATCGAGCCACGACGCAAGACCGGGCACGAATCCCTCGGCAATGTGCTGGGCCACGACCACCGGCACATGCAGGTCCTGCGGCAGCCGGGCGAGGACGTTCAAGAGCGCCGTGGGGCCGCCCGTGGAAGAACCGATCGCGATGACGCCCACCCGGCTGCTCCGCTCACGGGCGAGACGCTGGGGCGGCTGGCCACCGTGGAGCGCGGAGCGTCTCCCACGGATGTGTGTGATCACCTTGACCCGGGAGAGGATCTTCACCGTACGGATGATCTCCCGCGCGATGCTGTCGAGCGCCGCCCAGTCTTTGGGCTCGGGCTTCTTGATGACCTCTAGCGCACCTATCGCAAGCGCATCGAACGCCCGCCCCATCCCCTCGCCGTACACCGATGAGGAGACCACCAGGATCGGGGTCGGCGTGTACGCCATGATGCGTTCGGTGGCCTCGAGCCCGTCCATCTTGGGCATATGGATGTCCATCGTGACGAGGTCCGGACGGAGGCGTGACACCGCCTCGACCGCCTCCTCGCCGTTGACCGCGGTCCCGATGACCTCGATGCCCGGATCGCTCGCGAGTATCTGTGTGAGCATCTCCCGCGCCACCGGCGAATCGTCAGCGACGACGACCCGTATCGGCTCCCCCTCGGCCCTGTCTGCCACGTGCCCCCCTACGATCATCGAATGAGCCGCTCGACCGTCTCCAGCAGCGTGTCCTGATTGAACACGGACTTGGTGATGTACGCGTCCGCGCCAGCGTTGATACCCTCGGCCTTCTCTTCCTCGCGCTCGAGCGAGGTCACGATGATCACCGGGATGTGCGCCAGCGTCTCATCCGACTTGATGGCCTTGGTGAGCTCGAATCCGGTCATGTTCGGCATCTGCACGTCGGTGACGACCGCATCGGGGTTGAGCCCCTCACGCAGTCGCGCGAGACCCATCGCGCCGTCGGTCGCGGTCTCGACGTCGTAGCCCGCCGCCTCGAAGATCGAGCGCTCGAGCTCCCGCGTGGTGAACGAGTCCTCGCAGATGAGGATCTTGCTGGGCCCGGCCTGCTTCTCCTTGACCTGCCCGGTCCGGCGCATGCGGGCCCCTGTGAGCTGACGCCCGTTGGTCATCAGGTCGGGCACGTTCAGGATCGGCACGACCTCGCCCGCGCCGAGGATGGTGACACCGGCGACGTTGTCGACGCGCTTCAGATGAGTGCCGAGGGTCTTGATGACGATCTGCTGCTCGCCGACGAAGGCATCGACGATGAGACCCAGCCGGTGTCCGGAGAACGCGAGCGTGGCGACGGGGATCTTTCCGCTCTCGGAATCCTGCTCGATGGCGTCGAGCCCGAGGATGTCGCGGAGAGGCACAAGCGGGATCGTGCGACGCTGCCGCCTGATGACTTCGTGACCCTCGACCTTGATGATCTCCGAGGGCTCCACGCGAGCAGTCTCTTCCACCGATGCCGTCGGCAGGGCGAACGTCTGTCCGCTCACGCGGAGCAGCAGCGCGCGGATGATCGCGAGCGTGAGGGGGATCGTGAGGCGGAACCTGGTCCCCTGACCGAATTCTGAGTCGACGTCCAGCGAGCCCTTCAGGCGCTCGACCACGAATTCGCGCACCACGTCCATGCCCACGCCGCGCCCCGAGATCTCCGTGATGATGGCGGCGGTGGAGAAGCCCTTCTCGAAGATCAAGTACCTCGCTTCGCGGTCACTCATCGACTTCGCTTCGGACTCTGTGAGGTATCCCTTGCGAATCGCAGCAGCCTTCACGCGCGCCGGATCGATGCCCGCGCCATCGTCGGAGACCTCGATCACGATGTGATCGCCCTCCTGACGCGCAGAGAGCCTGATGGTCCCCGCGGCGGGCTTGCCCGCCGCGACACGCTCGGCGGCGGGCTCGATGCCGTGGTCGACGGCGTTGCGCATTATGTGCACGAGCGGGTCGTTGATCTCCTCGAGCACCTTCTTGTCGAGTTCGGTGTCCCCGCCCTCGATGATGAGCTCGACGTCCTTCTTGTACTGCCGTGCCAGATCGCGCATCGCCCGCGGGAAGGAGTTGAACACGGTGCTCACCGGGAGCATGCGCAGCTCCATCGCCTGCTCCTGCAGGTCGCTCACCACCGCGGACGTCCGCGACGTGTCGTCCGCATACGCTTTCGCGATCGAGCCGAGTGAGCGCCGCTGTGAGCCGAGCAGGTCGTCGAAGATCCGCATGTCGGCATCGAGCATGTTCTGCTCGTCGATCGGAAGCATCGACATGGTGGAGCGGATCCGCGACCACAGCTGCTGCATCTCCACAGACAGCCCGGCCGCCATGCGAAGGTCGCGCACGCGCTGCTCATCTTTGATCTGCGATATCACGACCTCGCTCACCAGGTTGAGCAGACGGTCGACCTGGCTGGTCCTGATGCGGACGGTCGCCTGCGTCTTGGACTGCAGCTTCTCGCCCTGGCGGGCTGGCTGCGCCTCGCCCGTGGGCGTGGACCCGTCATCGGCGACCGCATCGTCTTCGTCCTCATCGCCGCTCGCGTCCCGCTCCTCTGGACCGGTGCCGCGATCGGACTCCGGCGCCGCCGGGGGCGTCGCAACAGGCTCCGGCGCGTTCGGGACCGGTACCGTCGCCGCAGGCTCCGGCGTGGCGGCGACCTGCGGGACGCCAGTGGCGGCGAGGCCCGCGAGGCGCGACGTGAGGTCGTCGATATCGAACTCCGACGCGGCCGGCTTGCCCGCGTTCTCGGCGAGGAAGACCACGGCATCGAGCGCCTCGAAGAAGTTGTCGGTCATGTCGGGCGTGTACGGCATCTCGCCATCACGCACCTTGACCATGATGTCTTCCATGCGGTGCGCGATGTCGGAGATCTCCATCAGGCCGACCATGCGTGAGGAGCCTTTCAGCGTGTGGGCATCGCGCAACCACTGATCGATGAGCGGCCGGTTACCCGGCTCGGCCTCGAGCGTGATGATTCCCTCATTGAGCCGCTGGAGAAGGTCGGTCGCCTCCTCCTGGAACTTGGCTATGAACGCCGAGCGGTCGAACTCGACCATATCGTCTCCTTCGTGCAGGACTCCGTCGTGCTAGTTGACGATCGTGAATGCCGAGCCGATCTGCTTGGACTCGTTCGCAAGTGACGTG